>CAJUFP010000042.1 GCA_910585645.1 uncultured Hungatella sp.
GTCCCGGCAGGGTGAATTTATGCCGTGGAGATGAGACCAGGGAAACAGGAGGGCTGATACCCGAGTGGTTCCCGCTTTAAGGGCTCATCGGAATGCTTGGCATATCTGAACCCGGACGGGACATCTCTCCTTCTCTGACTGGCATCACGACAACCTTCGCCTTTGCTCACTCAATTATACACCAATACAGTTCCCTCCGTGACCAAGAACACTTAAGTTAACAACATTGCATTTCCGGACCTTGAATTTCCCAAAGAAAGTGCTTGCGCCGCCGGACATAGTATGGTAGAATAAATTGGTTTTCAAAATAAGAGATGGTCCTCTGTTACCGGAGTGCGGGTATTACGAACATCAAACATATTTTAAGGAGGTTCCAAAGTGAACGAGATTATCAAGAGCATCGAAGCAACTCAGCTGAAGGCGTCTGTGCCGGAGTTTCATGTTGGAGATACCGTAAAGGTATTCAACAAGATCAAGGAGGGTAACCGGGAGAGGATCCAGGTATTTGAGGGAACGGTTATCAAGAGACAGAACGGCGGAGCGAGAGAGACCTTTACCGTGAGAAAGAATTCCAACGGCATCGGCGTTGAGAAGACATGGCCGGTACACTCCCCATTTGTGGACGACATTCAGGTGGTACGGAGAGGTAAAGTAAGAAGAGCGAAGCTGTACTACTTGAGAGACAGAGTTGGTAAGGCTGCCAAGGTAAAAGAGTTGGTAAAGTAATTGATCACAGATGCAACCCAGGGACAATAAAGATGATTTATTGTCCTTTTCTTTTCTCATATGATGTGACAGGCAGGTGTAAGTTTGGAATTTTATCAGATGGAGGATACAACCCCATTAAGAAGGGCCATCAAATGGATCGTGGATATTGTGGTGGTCATCTCCCTGGCCTGGTTTGTGGCCTATGGGTTCGGCGCCCAGATCAAGATCGCCGGACAGTCCATGGCTCCTCTGCTTTCCGGGGAGGACGTGGTGCTCATGGACCGGCTTGCCTATGATTTTGGAAGTCCCGGGCGGTTTGACGTGGTGGTCTTTGAGCGGGAGGACGGCAAGTCCAATGTTAAGAGGGTGATCGGGCTGCCGGGGGAGGAAGTTCAGATCACGGACGGGTTTGTGTATATAGACGGAAAGAAGCTGGAAGCGGAGCGGGGGCTGAATACAGCGGTGCTTCCCGGCCTTGCGGAGAATCCGGTGACTCTGGGGGAGGACGAGTATTTCCTTTTGGGGGATAACCGGGAGGGCAGTGAGGACAGCCGTTTCGCCAATATTGGAAATGTAAAGAGGGATCAGATACAGGGAAAGGTGTGGCTGCGTCTGATGCCGCTTTTCGATATAGGATTGATCGAATAGAACAGGAGATTTTTATGAATATACAGTGGTATCCCGGCCATATGACCAAGGCTAAGCGGGCGATGAAAGAAGATATCAAGTTGATTGACCTGATCATTGAACTGGTGGATGCCAGGGCGCCGGTGTCCAGCAGGAATCCGGATATTGATGACCTGGCAGGAAACAAGGCCAGGATGGTGCTTTTAAACAAAGCTGATCTGGCGGGGGAGCGGGGCAATGACGCCTGGGTTTCCTGGTTTCGGGACCAGGGCCTCCAGGCGGTGAAGCTGGATTCCAGGAGCCGGGCCGGGCTTAAACAGATCCAGGCAGGGGTTCTTGAAGCCTGCAGGGAGAAGATGGAGCGGGACAGAAAAAGGGGTATCCTTAACCGGCCGGTAAGGGCCATGGTGGTGGGGATCCCCAATGTGGGAAAGTCCACATTTATCAACTCCTACGCGGGAAAGGCTTGCGCGAGGACAGGCAATAAACCGGGAGTCACCAAGGGAAACCAGTGGATACGCCTGAACAAGAGCCTGGAGCTTCTGGACACTCCGGGGATCTTGTGGCCCAGGTTTGAGAGCCAGGAGGTGGGCATACACCTGGCTCTCATCGGGTCAATCAATGACCAGATCCTGGATGGGGAGCAGCTGGCCATGGAGCTTATCCGGCTTCTCATGGACCGGTATCCGGAGGTCCTTGGGGAGCGTTATGGTTTTGAGAAAACCCAGGAAGAGACCACGGGCCAGGGAGGTGTCCTTACTCCCCAGGAGGCGGCCGGGATCCTGGAGAAGATCGGGACGGCCAGAGGGTGTCTGATGAAGGGGGGCCAGTGCGACTGGAAGAAGGCGTCGGATCTTCTGCTGGATGATTTCAGAAGCGGCAGACTGGGCAGGATCACGCTGGAGTTCCCCGAGCAGCCAAAGAAAATCGTTGGCTGATGACAGTTCCATAAGCTGCTGCCATCTTTGGGGATAAAAGCAGGTTTGCCTGGAAGGAACACAGGTCTGCCATGTGTGGCCATGGCTGACAGCGGGGAAAAGCCCTATGGTGAGATACATGACAAGAGGAGGGATGTACAATGGCGATAAAACCTTTGACAGGGGAAAAACTGGAGACGGAACTGGCCCGGCTGGAGGCGATGAGGGAGTATGAGCGGGCCTGGGAGGAAAAGTCCTGTATGTGTATCTGCTGCGGCATCGACGAGGCGGGCAGGGGTCCCCTTGCGGGGCCGGTGGTGGCCGCGGCTGTGGTCCTCCCCAGGGACTGTGAGATCTTGTATCTCAATGATTCCAAAAAGCTTTCCCAAAAGAAACGGGAGATGCTTTACGATGAGATCACGGCCAAGGCTGCGGCGTGGGGGATCGGCATGGCGTCGCCGGGACGCATTGACGAGATCAATATTTTGCAGGCAACCTATGAGGCCATGCGGCAGGCGGTAAAAGAGCTTGGAGTCACGCCGGATGTTCTGTTAAACGACGCGGTGGTGATCCCGGGCATTGAGGTGGAACAGGTGCCTATTGTAAAGGGGGACGCAAAGAGCGTGTCCATCGCCGCGGCAAGCATCCTGGCCAAAGTTACCAGGGACCGGATGATGGTTCAGTACGACGGTTTGTACCCTCAGTACGGATTTGCCAAGCACAAAGGGTATGGGACGGCTGAACATATTGCGGCTCTCAGGGAATACGGCCCCTGCGCCATCCACAGGCGGTCATTTTTGAAAAATTTTCATTTGGAGGAAAAACAGGGGATTGGGGGAGAGGAATAAGCGGAAGATTGGCGGACGGTATGAGGATTTGGCCGCGGCGTATTTAAGGGAGCAGGGATATGAGATCTTAGAGCGCAATTACAGGGACCGGCTGGGGGAGATCGATGTGATCGCCAGGGAGGCAGGTTATCTGGTCTTTGTGGAGGTGAAGTATCGGAAGGATCAAAGGAGCGGCTACCCGGAGGAGGCGGTTTTCGGGCGGAAGCAGCAGAAGATCCGCCATACGGCTTCTTACTATCTGTACCGCCATGGGTATGGGGAGGAGACGCCGTGCAGGTTTGACGTGGTCAGTATCACAGGGGAGGAGAAGATCCTTCTGATCAAGGACGCGTTTTAGAGAAGGCACAGGACAGATTCAGGCTGGAGGAGCGGTCTGGATCAGGCAAAAGATGAGGAGGACAGATATGGTATTGGAGACGGACAGATTGTTCCTTTTATCCCCGGACAGCGTGGACGCGGGGGATGTTGCGGAGTATGTGTGCAGGAACCGGGATTTTATGCGGGAGTTTGAGCCGGAGAGGGAGAGCGCGTACTACACGGCAAAGTTTCACAGGGAGATGTTAGAGCGGCAGGCCCAGGAGTGGAAAGACCAGAAAGGCTACCGGTTCTACATTGCCCCAAAGGATAACAGGAAGCTGATTTTTGGGTTTGTGGGGCTGAACAATGTGGTCATGGGGGCTTTTTGTTCCTGTTTTATCGGGTGTCAGCTGGATAAGGACCATTTAAGGCAGGGATTTATGACCGAGGCGGTCAATGAGGTGGTCCGGTACGCCTTTGACAGCCTGGGGCTTCACCGCATCGAGGGGAATATTATGCCAAGGAACAAGGCTTCCATCGGCGTGGCCCTAAAGTGCGGGTTTGTCAATGAGGGGATTTCAAAGAAGTATTTAAAGATCAACGGCGTTTGGGAGGACCATCTTCATTTTGTCAGGCTCAATGAAGAGATGGAGTGACGGCCGGGTGAGAGACGGGAGGGAGCGTTTATGGAGCTGAACTGGGTCCGCAAAGGGAAGGGAACAACTGGGGGTTTGAGGGATGTGGAGAGAAACGGGGTTCATTATCTCACATTTCCCCTTTTGGAGGAACAGGGCGGGCTTGTGTCCCACGGGTTTGCCACCAGGATCGGGGGTGTGAGCCAGGGGAAATTTGCCCAGATGAATCTGAGTTTTACCCGGGGGGATGATTCTGACTGTGTGAGGGAGAATTACCGCCGCATGGCCCAGGCCCTTGGGGTGGACATGGAGCGGATGGTCCTTGCGTACCAGACCCACACCACCAATGTCAGAAGGGTCACAGAGGAGGACGCTGGGAAGGGGCTTGTGCGGGAGCGGGATTACCGTGACGTGGACGGGCTGATCACAGATGTGCCGGGCGTGACTCTGGTGACGTTTTTCGCGGACTGTGTGCCTCTGTATTTTCTGGACCCGGCACACCGGGCCATTGGGCTTAGCCATTCCGGATGGCGGGGAACCGTGGGGCGCATGGGAAGAGTGACGCTTATGGCTATGGAGGAGGCTTTCGGCACCAGGCCCCAGGATGCGATCTGCTGCGTAGGCCCCAGCATCTGCAGGGACTGCTTTGAGGTGGGGGAGGAAGTGGTGGAGGAGTTTCGGGGGGAATTTCAGGAGAGGTACTGGGATGAATTGTTTTACCGGAAGGATAACGGGAAGTTTTTGCTGGATCTGTGGAGGTGCAATGAGATCATTTTGCGGGAAGCCGGAGTTTTGCCGGAGCATATCCAGGTGACGGATATCTGTACCAGGTGTAATCCGAACTATCTGTTCTCCCACCGGTTCGCGGGGGAGGAGAGGGGGAATCTGGCGGCGTTTTTGTGTTTGAGAGGGTAGTGTGACAGTAATGTTAGATTACAGTCCGTTAGGCTTTTTGTCAAGAGGAACTTTTTAAGGGATGGGAAAAATCAGGCGGGAAAAGCCCCGTGGCCGTCTGGATAGTCGGAACGGCGTAGAACGGGGGATTGTTTTTGTCCGGAAAACATGCTATACTTGGGTCAGTAAGCTAGGGATGTATATGAAATGAACTGATAATTTGGAGCGAGTAAAAACGATAAAATTATTAAAAAGATTTCTCCAACTTCTGATAAGAACTTAGAGTTGCTTAGTGTTAATGAAGGAAAATTGATTGTGTCCTGATTATTTATTTGAAGGAAGTAAACTTATGGAACTAAAATTTGAATGGGACGAGGAAAAAGACCGTATCAACCGCCAAAAACACGGCATATCTTTTGAAACGGCTTCATACGTTTTTCGCGATGAGTATTACATAGAGATGTATGATTTCGAGCATAGTATGGAAGAAGACCGATATATTGCAATCGGTATGGTCGGCGATTTGCTGTTTGTTGTATTTACCGAGCGTGGGGAAAATATTCGGTTAATCTCTGCGAGATTGGCAACGGAGAGTGAAAGGAGGCTCTACTATGACCAGAATTTTTACAATTAAGGACGGTCAAACTCCCACACAAGAACAGTTGGAGGAAGTTAAGGCGGCGGCTGAACGGGAAATTCAATTTGACGAAGATTCCCCGGAACTGTCACCCGCAATGTACAAAGCGTTCAGATGTTCCATAGCACAGCGCAACAGGAAAAAGAAAAAGGCATAGAAATTAAAACAGGGCGGCGGCGATTATCCCGCCGCCCTGCCGGTTACCTCTCCACATCTTGAGCCCTGCGGGGCTGTTGCTCCCGCTGTTCCTGCCGCAAGACAAATGATATTGTAAGATTTATAGATTGATTACGCTAGAAAAATCAAAGAGCAGGGGCTATGGTGTTCGCTTCCTGCTCTTCATATTAGATGTAGTCTTTTATTTTCTGATATCCACCATAGGCGTCTCATACCCCGGGCAGGACTGGGCGATAAAGTAGGCTGCCTGGGCTTTTTCCTGTACGGCTTTGGAGACATCCGGAATCTGGCCTGCCTGGGCAGATTCCCCGTTTTCGGGATCCGCGGCGGCCTCTTCTTCCTCCCTGGCCCATCTGGCTTCCTCGTCCAGGATCGCCTTCATGATGGTTCCCTCCTCCGCGGCGTCATCTGTCGATGTCTGGGGATCGGGTTCCTTTTTCTCAGGGTCAGTCTCGGTTTTCGGTATCTCGTATTCCGCCGCTTTTTCGGCCGCTTCGGCCTGTTCTTCCCGGGCCTTGGCGTTTAATCCCAGGGTGGTGTCCCCTTCGGCTTCCTCGTTCTTTGTATCCTTTGGCATGATCGTGTCAGGAAGAGCTTTATACTCGGGGGTGTCGGTGAATTCATGCATGGCGTCGTCAAGGGCAGCGGCTTTGTAGTGTTCCATCTGGAGCAGCTCCCGCTTTTGATCCCGGGAAAGGTAGGTGTTTTTCAGAATGGATCTGACCCGGTTGACGGCAGCCTCCGCATGGTCGGCCTTTAGTTTCTCCACCTCCTCCTTGGTCGTGCAGGCTTCCAGGGATTTCTCGTAGGATTTCCGCTCTCTCTCGATAACCTTGGCTTTCTGATAAGTTCCGGGGTCGTGCTTTTTTAAGTAGTTCATCTCCTCGCTGGTTAGTTCTTTCCCGGCAGTTAGCTTGATCTCAATATCTCCCTCCATGCGGCTGGAGCGGTCATACTCGGGATAGCGCATCTCGTCCACCTGCTTTTTGAAGGTGTCATCAGCGGGAGCGGCGTTATCCGGAGCGTAGTCGCCTTCTTCCTGTCTTTTCTGCCACCGCATCCGCATCTCCATATTTTTTGCAAGAGAGCTTAGGGAAGTGACCATCATGATGCTCATATAGAACCTCCTTTCCTCATAGAACTGAAATGTATTATATTATATTATATATCGTCGGATTATGGGAAAGGTTAATGAAGAATATTTTGTCTAAAGAAAAAGCCCTCCAGGAAAACCAAGTATTTCCTGGTGTACTCTGCTGGGAGCCGCCATGTAATAGATTTGGCCGTCTATCAGTTCGGCTCTGACGTTCTCCGGCAGGTTGTAATAATCCTCCTCTGTGTAAATGTTTGCGTGGGCGAATGCTTCTGACATAGGATTCTCCCGGCCATCGACGCTTTCACCGTGGGCCTTCCCATGAGATTGAATGGTATCCCTCTGCCCCGTCACATCTCCTCCTCCCAGTCTTTCAGCTTTTTCTCCGAGGACCGGTAGCTCTGGATCAGCTTCTGCAGCTTCTCCGTAGGCGACAGAGTTCTCTCGATGGATACGTCATGGTTTAAGGAGTTGATGATGGCGGCTAAAAACTTACTCATATCAGCTTCCACATACCAGGGGCGGGAGAGAAGCTCCGGGGTGCGGTAAGTCAGGTTCGTGGTAATGACAGAGTCAATATATCCTTTTTCATAGAATTCGTCAAACTGGTCCAGACCGCTGGTGAAGAGGCCAAAGGTGCAGCAGATGATGACCTGTTTTGCCTTCCGGTCTTTCAGTTCCTTGGCAGTGTCCAGCATGCTCTCCCCGGAGGAGATCATATCATCAATAATAAGGACCGTCTTGTCCTCCACAGAGGAGCCTAAAAATTCGTGGGCCACAATGGGGTTGCGGCCGTTCTCGATTCTGGAATAGTCCCGGCGCTTGTAGAACATTCCCATGTCCACGCTTAAGTTGTTGGCCAGATAGACGGCCCGGTTCATGGCCCCCTCGTCAGGGCTGATGACCATGAAATGCTCCTTGTCGATCATCAGGTCCTTGTAGTGGCTGAACAGGGTCTTTACAAACTGGTAGGTGGGCATGAAGTTGTCAAAGCAGTGGAGGGGGATGGCGTTCTGCACTCTGGGGTCATGGGCGTCAAAGGTGACAATGGTTTTGACCCCCATGGCGACCAGCTCTTCCAGAGCCATGGCGCAGTCAAGAGATTCCCGGTGGGATTTTTTGTGCTGGCGGCTTTCGTAGAGAAACGGCATGATCACATTGACCCGGTGGGCAGTGGCCGCGGTGGCTCCGATGACCCGCTTTAAGTCCTGGAAGTGGTCGTCAGGGGACATGTGGTTTGTGTGTCCGAACATGCGGTACGTGAGACTGTGGTTTGTAATGTCAGCCATGGCAAAGATGTCGGTTCCGCGGACAGACTCTTCCAGAACAGCCTTGGCTTCCCCGGAGCCGAAGCGGGGACAGCGCATGTTCAGAAGGTAGGAGTCTACATCATATCCGCGGTAGTTTAAGTCTGCTTTCCGCCGCTTTAGTTCTTCCATATCATGTCTGCGGAAATGTACGATGTGGTCATTGACTAAGGAAGCCAGATCTTTGCAGCCTTCCAGGGCAGCCAGCTTTAAGGGCGCTAAAGGAAGGGAATCTTTAAATAGATAATTGCTTGACATATGGGCTTTTCCTCCGTTTTTCCAGGGATGACGAAAAAATTTATCGGTTGTGGGAAAATTATACCATTGCGGAGGGAAGGGCGTCAACGTTTTGGGGGGAAGTATTGGAAAAAAAACAGAATGGTGGTCCTTGTATCAACGGACAGACCGAAGCAGGAACGGGTCCTTTACAAAAGGAGAGAATCTTGCTATCATTATGTTAAGTGAAAGCAGGCAGTTGAGTGATCCGGAATTTTTTGGCGGTTCAAGGTTAACAACTTCCTATAAAATAAGGAAAAGAAAGGAATCATGTCATGGGGAAAGGGCATAGGATAAAGGCTGTGGATCCGGGGTCCATCGGGGAGGAGCTGGGGCTGGAGCCGGGGGACCGGCTTTTGACCATAGATGGAAACGAGATCGAGGATATTTTTGATTATGAGTATTATGTAGGCAGCGAGTCCATGGTCATGGTGGTGGAAAAGGAAAATGGGGAGGAGTGGGAGCTGGAGATCGAGCATGACTATGAGGATCTGGGGCTGACTTTTGAGAACGGGCTCATGAGCGAGTACCGCTCCTGCAGAAACAAGTGTATTTTCTGCTTTATTGACCAGATGCCAAAAGGGATGCGGGAGACGCTGTATTTTAAGGACGATGATTCCAGGCTTTCTTTTTTGCAGGGGAATTATGTGACGCTCACCAATATGTCGGACAGGGATATTGACCGGATCATCCGGTTCAAGCTGTCCCCCATCAATATCTCCGTGCATACGACCAATCCTAAGCTTCGGTGCCGGATGTTAAATAACCGGTTCGCGGGGGAGGCTTTAAAGAAGATGGACAGGCTTTATGAGGCGGAGACGCCTATGAACGGGCAGATCGTTCTGTGCAGGGGAGTGAATGACGGGGAGGAGCTGGAGCGGACCATCAGAGACCTTTCCAAGTTTCTTCCCTGGATGGAGAGCGTGTCCGTGGTGCCGGTGGGGCTGTCAAAGTTTCGGGACGGGCTGTACCCTCTGGAGGCCGTCACAAAAGAGGACGCGGCCCGGACCATTGATCAGGTGGAGCGGTGGCAGAGACGGCTTTTTAAAGAGTATGGAACCCATTTTGTCCATGCCAGCGACGAGCTGTATATACTGGCGGGAAGAGAGCTGCCGGAGGCTTCCCGGTACGACGGGTATGTGCAGCTGGAAAACGGAGTGGGCATGATACGGCTTATGACAGAGGAGGTGAAAAAGGCGCTGGAGGATCTTCCGGGGGACGATCGAAAGAGAGAGGTTTCCATTGCCACAGGGCTTTTGGCCTATGAGTATCTGAAAGGGTATGTGGAGGAGATCCGGGGAAAGTTTCCGGGGGTTAAGGTCCATCTCTACCCTATTGTCAATGAGTTTTTTGGGGAGAGGATCACGGTCAGCGGGCTGATTACAGGGCGGGATCTGATTGCGCAGCTTAAGGGCAGAGAGCTTGGGAGCAGGCTTTTGCTTCCCGCGTGTATGTTTCGCAGCGGGGAGGAGGTATTTCTGGATGATATTACCAGGCAGGAGGTAAAAACTGCTTTACAAGTGCCGGTGGATATTGTAAAATCAAGCGGATATGACTTTGTGAAGGCGGTTTTGGGGCTTTCCGGGGAGGAAGGGGAAGCTTCCCGCCACGGAGAGTATGAACCGGATGAAGAGGAGATGAACTATGAGTAAACCGATCGTTGCCATCGTGGGCAGGCCCAATGTGGGCAAGTCCGCGCTGTTTAATGCCATTGCGGGGGAGACGATTTCCATTGTGAAGGACACGCCTGGGGTGACCAGGGACAGGATCTACGCGGACTGCACGTGGCTGGATATGAATTTTACACTGATCGACACAGGGGGCATTGAGCCGGACACGGACGATGTGATTTTATCCCAGATGAGGGAGCAGGCCGAGATCGCCATGGCCACGGCGGATGTCATCGTGTTTATGGTGGATGTGCGCCAGGGGCTGGTGGACGCGGATTTCAGGGTGGCGGATATGCTGCGGAAGTCGAAAAAGCCGGTGGTGCTGGTGGTGAACAAGGTGGACAGTTTCCAGAAGTTTGGCAATGATGTGTACGAGTTTTACAATCTGGGGATCGGGGAGCCCATGGCGGTGTCAGCGTCCTCAAGGCTTGGGCTTGGGGACATGCTGGACGAGGTGAGCCGTCATTTTAGTTCTGATCATCTGGCGGAGGAGGAGGACGAGAGGCCCAGGATCGCCATTGTGGGCAAGCCCAATGTGGGGAAGTCCTCCATTATCAACAAGCTGACAGGGGAGAACCGGGTTATTGTGTCCAATATCGCGGGCACGACCAGGGACGCAGTGGACACGGAGGTGGTCCATGACGGGACGGAGTACGTGTTTATTGACACGGCCGGTCTTCGGAGAAAGAACAAGATCAAGGAGGAGCTGGAGCGCTACAGCATCATCCGGGCTGTGACTGCGGTGGAGAGGGCCGATGTGGTGGTGCTGGTCATTGACGCGGTGGAGGGCGTCACGGAGCAGGACGCCAAGATCGCGGGCATTGCCCATGAGCGGGGCAAGGGCGTGATCATTGCCGTCAACAAGTGGGACGCCATTGAGAAGAATGACAAGACCATGAATGAGTTTACCAGGAAGATCCGGAACACCTTGTCCTTTATGGCTTACGCGGAGATCATTTTTATCTCCGCTCTGACAGGACAGAGGCTGGGGAGGCTGTTTGACACCATTGACATGGTGCGGCAGAACCAGAATATGAGGGTTTCCACAGGGGTTCTCAATGAGATCATGACAGAGGCGGTGGCATTGCAGCAGCCTCCGTCGGACAAGGGCAAAAGGCTTAGGCTGTACTATATGACTCAGGTGGCGGTGAAACCTCCTACGTTTGTAATTTTTGTCAATGATAAGAAGCTGATGCATTTTTCTTATACCAGGTATCTGGAGAACAAGATAAGGGAAGCGTTTGGATTTCGGGGGACGGCTCTTAAGTTTATTATCAGGGAGCGGTCCGGAAAGGATACATGAGGTGTGTGAGTATGGAGAGATTGATCTGTCTGGTGATCGGATATTGTTTTGGGCTGTTTCAGACCGGGTATCTTTACAGCAAGGCCCACAATGTGGATATTAAGAAAGAGGGAAGCGGCAATTCGGGAAGCACCAATGTGCTGCGGGTCATGGGGGTAAAGGCCGGGGCCATCGTGTTTTTGGGGGATTGCTTTAAGACCGTGTTTGCCTGTCTGGCAGCCAGGCTTTTCTTTGCCGGCCAGCCGGATATGGTGGGGCTTTTGGTGTTGTATGCCGCCTTTGGCGCCATTCTTGGCCACAATTATCCGTTTTATATGCATTTTAACGGGGGGAAGGGGATTGCCTGCACGGCAGGGCTTCTGGTTTCCATTGACTGGAGGCTGACTTTGATCTGCCTGATTGTGTTCGCCCTGATCGTGGGGGTGACCAGGTATGTGTCTTTAGGGTCTCTGGTGGTGGTGACGATTTTCCTGGCCTGGATGGTGGTGTTCGGGATGATGGGAGAGTACGGAGTGAGGGCCAGCCTGCTTCCGGAGTTTTACGGGGTGGCAGCAGCCATCGCGGCGCTGGCGTTTCTGCGGCACCGGGCTAATTTAAAGAGGCTGTTTTCGGGGACGGAGAATAAGATCGGGGTGAAGAAAAAATAGGGGCTTTTGATGGAGGAATTATGGCAAATATAGGCATAATCGGCGCAGGAACCTGGGGGACGGCCCTGGGTCTTGTGCTTTATGGGAACGGGCATTCGGTGACTCTGTGGTCCGCCTTTGAGGAGGATGCCGGATATCTTGACAAAAAGCGGGAGCATAAAAATCTGCCAGGGGTAAAACTGCCTGGGGATATGGTGTTTACGGCTTCCATGGAACAGGCTGTGGAGGGGAAGGATGTTTTGGTGCTGGCGGTTCCATCCATCTATGTCCGTTCTACGGCGAGAGCTATGGCGGCCTTTTGCAAAAAGGGACAGGTGATCGTGAATGTGGCCAAGGGGATTGAGGAGGATTCGCTCTTAACCCTGTCCCAGGTGATCGAGGAGGAGCTTCCCGGGGCAAAGGTGGCGGTTCTGTCAGGACCCAGCCACGCGGAGGAGGTGAGCCGCAGGGTTCCCACTACCTGCGTGGCGGGGGCGGCGGACAAAGGGCTGGCCGCCATGGTCCAGAATCTGTTTATGAGTCCGGAGTTTCGGGTGTATATAAGCCCTGACGTGCTGGGGATCGAGCTTGGGGGAGCCCTAAAGAATGTGATCGCCCTGGCAGCCGGCATTGCCGACGGACTGGGGTATGGGGATAACACCAAGGCGGCTCTGATCACCAGAGGAATCCACGAGATCGGACGCCTGGGCATGAGGATGGGCGGGCTGTCGGAGACCTTTGGCGGTTTGTCGGGGATCGGGGACCTGATCGTGACCTGCGCCAGCATGCACAGCCGCAACCGGCGGGCCGGCATCCTCATAGGCCAGGGCTGCTCCATGGAGGAGGCCATGAGCCAGGTGGGAATGGCGGTTGAGGGCGTGTATTCGGCCAGGGCTGCCTGGAAGCTGGCAGAGAAATATCAGACGCCTATGCCCATCGTGGAACAGGTGAACCAGGTGCTGTTTTTTGGGAAGGACCCGGCGGGGGCGGTGAAAGAGCTGATGTGCCGGGACAGGACCAGCGAGGCGGGAGAGGGGTTGTGGGAGGAGGACAGGGGATTAGATGCTGCGGGAAAAGGAGTTGGGTGAGCAAAGGCGGATTTAGTCGTAGGGAGGGAAAGAAGGCTGTGTACCGTTTGGCATATTTGAACCCGGACGGGACATCTCTCCTTTTCTGACTGGCCCCACGACAACTCTCGCCCCCTTTGCTCACTAAACTAAACAGCAATATGACGAATCTAAAGTTCCAGTTTATCCATATTAGGAGTTATTCTTTGATGCGGTCCAGATCAGTAAGGTTCAGACCAGAAGCCGTGAGAATTACTTTTAATTCAATATAGCGCTGTTTCATCACCTGGTATGCTTCGGCTGTTTTGTCAGACAGGAGCATGTAGGTCTGCAGTCTGGAAAATTCTTCTATATTTTTTTGTAATAGTTCTTTTTCAGTCACAGGATCACCTCATTTCTTTGTTAAAATCTAATGAAATATCTGATCCTATTATAATAGAAAGAGTTTATTGTGTAAAGGTTTTCTATGGAGTATGCGGATTTTTATTAAGCAGAATGAGCAGGTTTGATATATATAGGAAGTGTGGTAACAAAAGGATATATGGTTGGTATAAGGAGGGAAGGTATATGGGGATCTACTTAAATCCAAGAAACGTGGCGTTTCGGAAGGCTTTAAACGGGGATATCTATATTGATAAGACGGATTTGATCCCCCGGATTAATGAGAGGATCGACAAGCCGGACTGTTTTCTGTGCGTCAGCCGCCCGCGGCGTTTCGGTAAGTCCATGGTAGCGGATATGCTGGCGGCGTATTACAGTAAAGGGTGCGACTCGGCGGGGCTGTTTGGGGGGAAGAAGGGGGAGAGGGCGGAAAGCTTTGAAAAACATCTGAACAAGCACAATGTGATCCGGCTGGATGTGCAGCGGTTTGTGGAAACGGAGCGGGATCTGGATACGTTTATCGGGGAGATGGAAAGCCGGGTTGTGGCAGAGTTGGTGAAAGAAATGCCGGAATGCGCGGACTGCCCGCCGGATAGTAAGTTAAAAAATGTTCTGGAGCAGAGTTTTTATGAGACAGGGCAGGGATTTATCTTTATCATCGACGAGTGGGACTGCGTGTTCCGCATGGCAAAGACCAGGAAGGATGTGCAGAAGGAATATCTGGATTTTCTGCGGGGGCTGTTTAAAGGATCGGAGTATGTGGAGCTGGCATATATGACGGGGATCCTGCCGATAAAGAAATATGGAGAGCACTCCGCGATCAATATTTTCAGGGAATACTCTATGGTTGACCCGAAAGATCTGGGACAGTATTTTGGGTTTACGGATGAGGAGGTGAAGGCGGAGTGCGCAAGACACGGGGTAGATTACGGGGAGATGGAAAAATGGTACGACGGGTATCTTCTTGGAGGACTCTCCATCTATAATCCCAAGTCTGTGGTTGACGCGCTGATGTGGAAGAAATTTAAGAGCTACTGGACGGGAACAGAGACCTATGAGGCCTTAAAGGTGTATATTGATATGAATTTTGACGGACTGCGGGAGGCGGTCACCGTGATGCTGGGGGGCGGGCGGTGTAAGATCGATCCCACCACGTTTCAGAATGACATGACCACCTTTAAGACCAGGGATGATGTGCTTACCCTTTTGGTTCATCTGGGATATCTGACCTATGATGAGAGGAACAGTGAAGTCTTTATTCCCAATCAGGAGATCAGCCAGGAGTTTGTGCGCTCTATAAAGGTGGGCGGCTGGGAAGGGCTGATGGATGCCTTAAACCGCTCGGAAGAGCTTCTTTTTGCCACCTGGGCAATGGATGGCAGGGCCGTGGCGGAGGGGATGGCAAAGGGAAAAAGACCCATCAGTGCGTGATCGAAACCTACGAGAAAAAGTGAAAGGTTCTCCTGCCAGGTTATAGCAAATATAACTTTTCTGTATAGCTTTACCATTGCAAAAAGCCAATGCACAAAAGCAAAAGTGTTGACAAGTGAAAATGTTGAAGCTATAATGGATAAAGTTTTACATCAAATGTTTGCATAATTATGAGGAGGAGAACATTATGAAAAAACTGATTACATTAGGATTAACGGCAGCTATGGTTGCTTCCTTAACTGCCTGCGGCGGTAACGGCGGGGACGCCACCACAGCGGCTGCAGGAGGGGATACCACCACAGCCGCAGGCGGCGCTTCTGCCGACAACTCAGGGGCTGGCGCAGAGGGCGCTTTTAAGATCGGCGTTATCGGACCTCTCACAGGACCGGCGGCGGCATACGGCATCGCGGTGCAGAACGGCGCGGACCTGGCTGTGAAGGAGATCAACGAGGCAGGCGGCGCGGGCGGCATTATGCTGGAGATGAATGCCCAGGATGATGAGCATGACCCGCAGAAATCCGTCAACGCTTACAATACGTTAAAGGACTGGGGCGCTCAGGCCATTGTAGGTTCCACCACTTCCGACCCGTGTATCGCGGTGGCGGCGGAGACATCCAATGACAATATGTTCCAGATCACCCCGTCAGGCTCCGCGGTGGAGTGCGTGGCTCCGGAGAATGTATTCCGCGTATGTTTCGCTGACCCGGACCAGGGAACTGCTTCCGCCGTGTACATCGGCGAGAACAAGCTGGCCACCAAGATCGCGGTTATCTATGACAGCTCCACCACCTATTCTTCCGGCATCCGGGAGGCGTTTGTGAAGGAGGCTGCCAACCAGGGACTTGAGGTTGTGGCTGACGAGGCCTTTACCGCTGACAATGCCACGGACTTTTCCGTACAGCTGGACAAGGCAAAAGAGGCTGGCGCGGAGTTAGTATTTTTGCCCATCTACTATCAGGAGGCTTCCGTGATCTTAAAGCAGGCAAGCGACAAGGACTTTGCTCCTATCTTCTTTGGGTGTGACGGCATGGATGGTATTTTGACGGTTGAGAATTTTGACACGTCTCTGGCAGAAGGGCTGATGCTTCTGACTCCGTTCTCCACAACCGAGGAGAGCAGCAAGGCGTTTACCGAGGCTTATGTGGCGGCTTACGGCATTGAGCCGAACCAGTTCGCGGCAGATTCCTATGACGCGGTTTACGCCATCAAGGCGGCCCTGGAGAAATCCGGCGTTGCCGCGGACGCGGACTTCTCCGCGGTGTGCGACGCGTTCAAGACCGCTATGACAGAGATCACCATCGACGGACTGACCGGAGAGGGCATGACCTGGAACGCTGCAGGCGAGCCGGACAAGGCGCCCAAGGCAGTTAAGATCGTAAACGGTGTGTATGAGATGCAGTAAAGAAGTGGATCTGAGGGGTTGTCGTATGACGGCCCCTTTTCCCTTATAGCATGTTACAGTTCACAGGGCGGGGAAAACAGGATGAAAACAGGCGTCAAGCTTGCTTGTAAGACTGTTTTCATCCTGTTTTCCACATCGGGCGAACGCCCGAAGCTTCTTGTTCGGCGGAGCCGGACAAGAAGATGCCCCCCTGTGAACAGCAACTATAGCGATCGAGGCAATCTTTGCCTTGCGCATCGTTTGCGCCTGTGATATAATTCGACATAATATTGTTTTTATTTTAATGGAATGAAGGGGTGGATTCATGAGTTTTCTTTCGTACTTAATCAGCGGGATCAGCCTGGGCAGCATTTACGCCATCATTGCCCTTGGGTATACTATGGTGTACGGCATTGCCAGGATGCTGAATTTTGCCCACGGGGATATTATCATGGTAGGCGGCTTTGCCATTTTTACCATGGTCAGCACCCTGGGCATGGCGCCTATGGTGGGGATTTTGACAGCGATCGTGGTGTGTACGGTTCTGGGCGTGACCATTGAGTTTGTGGCCTACCGGCCTCTTCGGGGGGCTTCCTCCCTGGCGGTGCTTATTACAGCCATTGGCGTCAGCTACCTTTTGCAGAACCTGGCTCTGCTGATCTTCGGCTCCAATGCCAGGCAGTTTACGTCTGTGGTGACGGTTCCGGGGCTGAAATTGGCAGGAGGGCGGCTGTCCATATCCGGGGAGACCATTGTGACCATTGTGGTGTGTATTGTGATCATGGCAGGGCTGACCGGGTTTATCAACAAGACCAAGGTGGGGCAGGCCATGCTTGCGGTGTCCGAGGACCGGGGGGCAGCCACCCTTATGGGGATCAATGTAAACAGGACCATTGCCATTACCTTTGCCATCGGTTCGGCTCTGGCGGCCATTGCGGGGGCTCTTCTGTGTTCCACCTACCCGTCCCTGACCCCATACACCGGCTCCATGCCTGGGATCAAGGCTTTTGTGGCGGCAGTGTTCGGCGGCATCGGCTCCATACCGGGGGCGCTGATCGGCGGGATCATCCTGGGAGTGGTGGAGAACCTGTCAAAGGCCTACATCTCTTCCCAGCTGTCGGATGCCATCGTGTTTTCCCTGCTCATTATTATCCTGCTGGTTCGTCCTACGGGGATTCTGGGCAAGAAGATCAATGAGAAAGTGTAGGTGCATGATGGTGAAAGGAAAGAAGAATAAATTATTGATTCAAAACAGCATTACCTACGCCATGGTGATCCTTTTTTGGGCGGTGATCCAGGGGCTGTCCGCGGGAGGCCATGTTTCCAGCCTGATGAAAGGACTTTTGGTGCCTCTGTGCATCTACGCCATCCTGGCAGTGTCCTTAAATCTTACGGTGGGGATTCTGGGAGAGTTAAGCCTTGGACACGCGGGATTTATGTGCGTGGGAGCTTTTTCCGGCGCCTTTTTTACCAAGTGTACAGAGTCCATGATCCCAGGCGTCGGGCTCAGGTTTTTCCTTGCCCTGGTTTTAGGGGCGGCAGTGGCCGGGGTGTTCGGCATCCTTATCGGGATACCGGTTCTTCGGCTAAAGGGGGATTATCTGGCTATTGTGACTTTGGCCTTTGGGGAGATCATCAAGAACCTGATCAATGTAATGTTTATCGGAAGAGACTCCAGGGGATTCCATTTTTCCATCAAGGACAGCTTGTCTCTGGGGCTGGAGGACGGGGGAGAAGTCATCGTCAAGGGGGCCCAGGGGATCACGGGGACGCCCAGGGCAGCCACTTTTACCATCGGGATTCTGCTCCTTTTGCTGACCTTGGTGATTGTATTGAACCTGATCAATTCCCGGACCGGGAGGGCCATCATGTCCATCCGGGATAACCGGATCGCGGCGGAGTCCATTGGGATCAACATCACCAAATATAAACTGATGGCATTTTCCATCTCCGCGGCACTGGCAGGCATGGCAGGGGTTCTGTATGCCCACAGCCTGGCCACTCTGGCTGCCACGTCGGCCAACTTTGGATATAATAAGTCCATTATGATCCTGGTGTTTGTGGTGCTGGGAGGCCTGGGCAATATCCGGGGGTCCGTGATTGCCGCCATTGTGCTGACGGCCCTTCCGGAGCTTTTGAGAGGGCTTAATGATTACCGGATGCTGATTTACGCCATTGTGCTGATCGTGATGATGCTGTTTAATTCCAGCCCCAAGGCCATTGAGATGAGAAGCGTTATGATGGAGCGGCTTAAGGGTAAAAAGGCGGGATCTGAATCTGCCGCAAAGGAGGCTTGATAAGTATGGCAATGTTGGATGTAAAGAACCTTGGCATTTCTTTTGGAGGCCTGAAGGCGGTGGATAATTTCAGCGTGACCATTGAGAAGGGGGAGCTGTACGGGCTGATCGGTCCCAACGGCGCGGGAAAGACCACGGTGTTTAACCTGCTGACCGGGGTTTATAAGCCGGATATGGGCTCTATCCATCTGGACGGAAAGAATATCACAGGGAGAAAGACCATTGAGATCAACCAGGACGGGATCGCCAGAACCTTCCAGAATATCCGCCTGTTTAAGGAGTTAAGCGTTCTGGACAATGTAAAGGCGGGGCTCCACAATCACCACCCTTATTCTACCATAGAGGGTATTTTCCGGCTTCCCAGGTACTACAAGGTGGAGCGGGAGATGAATGACCGGGCCATGGAGCTTTTGAAGGTGTTTGACCTGGACGGGGAGCGGGATTACAAGGCGTCAAATCTGCCTTACGGCAAGCAGAGGAAGCTGGAGATCGCCAGAGCCCTGGCCACGGACCCTAAGCTTTTGCTCCTGGACGAGCCTGCGGCAGGCATGAACCCCAATGAGACGGCGGAGCTGATGGAGACCATCCGCTTTGTGCGGGAAGAGTTTGACATGACCATCCTGCTGATCGAGCATGACATGAAGCTGGTGTCCGGCATCTGTGAGAAGCTGACCGTGTTGAATTTTGGCCAGGTGCTGACCCAGGGGGAGACCTCCGGGGTGCTCAATGACAAGCGGGTCATCACGGCATATCTTGGAGAGTAGGAGGAGAGGACATTATGGCAATACTGGAGGTTAAGGATCTGGAGGTCTATTATGGCGTTATCCAGGCCATTAAGGGAATCTCTTTTGAAGTGAACCAGGGGGAGATCATTGCCCTTATCGGGGCTAACGGCGCGGGGAAGACCACCACCCTGCAGACCATTACCGGGCTGATCCCGGCCAAGGCGGGGAACATTATCTATGAGGGCGAGGATATTACCAGGATCCCAAGCCATAAGCTGGTGGGCATGGGCATGGCCCATGTGCCTGAGGGCCGGAGGGTGTTTGCCCAGCTGACGGTGCTTCAGAACCTGAAGCTGGGGGCTTACACCAGGAAAGATAAGGGGGAAGTGGAGGAGACTCTGGGCTCTATTTACGCCCGTTTCCCCAGGCTGGAGGAGAGGAAGAACCAGCCGGCGGGGACTCTCAGCGGCGGGGAGCAGCAGATGCTGGCCATGGGGCGGGCGCTGATGTCTCATCCCAAGCTGATCGTTATGGATGAGCCGTCCATGGGGCTTTCCCCTATTTATGTCAATGAGATCTTTGATATCATTAAGGAGATCAATGAGGGCGGCACCACCGTGCTTTTAGTGGAGCAGAACGCCAAGAAGGCTTTGTCTATCGCCCACAAGGCCTATGTGCTGGAGACGGGGAAGATCGTGCTAAGCGGGGACGCGAAAGAGCTGATGAATGATGATTCGGTGAAGAAGGCTTATCTGAGCGAGTAGGCGGGATTTTTTATAGGAGGAAACCGGGGAACATGAGAGATGACTTAAGAGGAAACAGGAGGACAGGGATGCTGGCCCGGTGTCTGGCAGTGGTTTTGGTTCTGGGGCTTTTGGGGGCCAGGACTGCTTTCGGGGCCACGGTCCAGGTGGGGCCGGGGGTGCCAAAACCGGCAGAGGCGTTTCAGGTGGAGAAGTTTGCGCTTCCCCAGGAGGCCAGGGTGCTGGTTGTTGTGGAGGGAACGGGAGGAAGCGACTGCAGGGTGTACGCCTATGAGTGGGCAGATAAAGGCTGGGAGCCGCGGGTGGAGACGCCTGGGATCCTGGGGAAGAACGGCATGAGCAATCACCGGACCACAGGGGATAAGACCACCCCCATCGGCGTGTTCTGTATGAACACTCCTTTTGGGCAGAGCGAAGCTGTGGAGGGATTTCCTTCGGATTATATTAAGGTAAAGGAGAGCCATGTGTGGTCCGACGACTTAAACCGTCTGGTGGACGACAAAAACCAGGTGGGGGAGCATGTGGGCACTTCGGCGTACCAGGGGTACTATGACTATGTTCTGGATGCCGGGTTTAACGGGAAGGCGATCCCCGGTCAGGGAAGCGCCCTGTTTTTGCACTGCCGGGTGCCGGAGGCTGTCAGCACCGGAGGGTGCGTGGCGATCCCAAAGGAGGAGATGGAAAAGGTCATGAAGCTGTACGGGACTTACGGGAGCGGGGCCTGCTTTATCGCCCAGGCGCCGGAGGGGACGTTTTCCCAGATCTATGAGTCCTATGGGGTCAATGACGGGCTGTCGCCGGATGGGGATTTTGGTGTTTAGGGAAAGGAGGAGTAAGTCAATGCCTAATGGTCTTGAGATTGCAAAGGCAGCCATAGATGATTTTAAGAAAATCCAGAGGTATATGATGTTGGCCAGGAAGGAAAATGCCTCGGAAACCTATGCGGAGTTAAAAGAAGAGTATCTTTCCCTGAAGGCGATTCTCCAGGTTGCGGGAGTAAACCTTACGGATATTGACAGGATAAAAGAGTGACTAAAGATTATCATGAATAAGTTCCCACCCCCCTGCATATATTTTAGAAGCATAGCAAGGGGGTATTTTTATGGAGCAGTTTTCAGTATACAAGGATATTCAGGCGAGGACCGGAGGCGAGATCTATCTGGGGGTGGTGGGACCCGTGCGGACGGGAAAATCCACGTTCATCAAACGGTTTATGGAACTTATGGTGCTTCCGGAGATGGAGGATGAACACACCAGGACCCAGGCGAGGGATGAACTGCCCCAGAGCGCGGCGGGAAAGACCATCATGACCACAGAGCCCAAGTTTATCCCCAAGGAGGCGGCCCAGGTGGCCCTGGGGGACGGCATCGACGTGTTGGTGCGGCTCATTGACTGCGTGGGGTTTATGATCGACGGGGCTGCGGGACACATTGAAAATGACAGCGAGCGGCTGGTGAAGACGCCGTGGTATGATTACCAGATCCCCTTTACCAAGGCGGCGGAGATCGGAACCAGGAAGGTCATCACCGATCACTCTACCATTGGAATCGTGGTGACTACGGACGGGACCATCGGGGACATCAAGCGGCCGGCCTATATTCCGGCAGAGGATCGGACGGTCAGCGAGTTAAAGGAGCTGGGGAAACCGTTTATCATCCTGCTTAACTCTGTGAAGCCGTTTTCCGACGATACCAGGCAGCTGGCGGCGGAGATGAACACCAAATACGGGGTGTCGGTGCTGCCGGTGAACTGCGAGCAGCTGAAAAAGGATGATATCTTACATATTTTGGAAGTGGTTCTCAAAGAATTTCCGGTGACTCAGCTGAATTTTAGGATCCCCAAATGGCTGGAGATCCTGCCGTCGGACCACTGGCTGAAAGCCGGGGTGATCCAGGCGGTGCGGGATCTGATGGGCAAAGTGAACCAGATGAAGGATGTGACGGCGGCTCTGGCCGGGGTGGTGACGGACGTGGTCCGGGGCATGAAGACGGACCGGATGGATCTGTCCGACGGCACGGTGTCTGTGGATGTCAATGTGGATGATCACTATTACTATGATATTCTGAGCGATTACGTGGGCATTCCCATTAATGGAGAGTACCAGCTGATGCAGCAGCTGCGCAGCCTTGCCAGGATGAAGCAGGAGTACGAGAAAGTCCAGAGCGCCATCAGCCAGGTGCGGCTGCGTGGCTACGGCGTGGTAACGCCGGAGAAGTCGGAGATCATCCTGGATGAGCCCCAGGTAATCCGCCACGGCAACAAGTACGGGGTAAAGATGCGGGCGGAGGCGCCGTCCATCAACATGATAAAAGCCCACATAGAGACCGAGATCGCGCCAATCGTAGGCAGCCAGCAGCAGGCAGAGGACCTGATCGCCTATATCAAGCAGAACGCCAGAAACAGCGACGAGGGGATATGGAATACGAATATATTCGGGAAATCCATAGAGCAGATCGTGGAAGACGGTATCCAGGCCAAAGTATCGCAACTCACCGAAGACTGCCAGATGAAATTACAGGATACCCTGCAAAAGATCATCAATGACAGCAAAGGGGGGATGATTTGTATCATCATCTAGCCGTGCAGAAAAAGAGGTGTGAAGGGCCCGTGGGAGCATGCTTTTGCTCACAAAGGGCACTTCGCAGCTCTTTTTCTATAGGGCCGGAGGCCCGCCATGAATAATTTGGCGGCCAAGAAATGGGAAGGGAGGGAAGAAAGCGGCCCCGCCAAATTATGAATGAAGCACGGCGGGCGGGAGGTCAGGAAAGAAAAACAGCCAAGACCTCGTGCAGGAGGAAGAGGGTGGTTTGCCCGTGGGAGCATGCTTTTGCTCACAAAGGGCACTTCGCAGCTCTTTTACAGCCAAGACCTCGTGCAGGAGGAAGAGGGTGGTTTGCCCGTGGGAGCATGCTTTTGCTCACAAAGGGCACTTCGCAGCTCTTTTTCTATAGGGCCGGAGGCCCGCCATGAATAATTTGGCGGCCAAGAAATGGGAAAAGAGGGAAGAAAGCCGCCCCTGGAGTTCTGTTAAGTTCATGCAAAATTTACTTTATCTATGCTTCTTTATTATGCTGTTTCCTATCATTGCAACCATACTGACTATTACAAATAATGAAGTGTAATTTATAAAAATATCTCTATATGCACTTTTAGCCAAAGGCTCAATAAATTGGTTTAACCATATGAAACCAAAAGCTAATCCCATTGTAGGAATATATACCACTATGGAGCGCGTAAATAAATTTTTAATAGGTATTTTGGTTGCCAATTCATATGCTGTAACGCCTATTAAAACAATCACCGCGCGAGTTAGTTCATGCCAATTTCCATTTGGGTCATCTCTGTATCCCTGAACTAAGTATAAAACACTATTTAAAATGGTTGCCATTGTATAAATAATGCAGAATATATAAACACTTTCTTTTAACCAATTATTCCAACCCTTTTTCATCTTTCATTATGCCCATCAGTTCCTGTCTTAATAAATTCAATCAGCTTTTCCACATCTTCAAAACCATCATAATCGCCAATGATTCCTTTTCGGTGATATAGGATTCCTCTTTTTTCATTTTCCTCAAGGCAGTCAAGAAGTTTCTCTATCCCATATCTTTTTATAAACAATGTAAAACCATAGGGCTTAATTTTGTTTAGTAATCCTCTTTTGCAGTCCTTTTCACAGGCATAACAGCCTGAGTATCCCTTTTCAATGGAGCATTTTCTGTTTTCGCATTGGGCGTAGTCAGGACAGTTATCCGAATAACAGCCATTGCATGTTACATTTTCTGAACACAGGCAACAGGCAAGTCCACATCTTGCGATTCCTAATTCTCGTTTCATGATTTACCCCCTCCTAATTCTAATTTGTAAATGATTATACCATAGTTTGTACAATTCCAAAAGCAGAATATTTTTTAGCTATAGCTTTAAGTCTTTGTTGTCGGATTATAAAAGATATGTTATGATGTGTGTAGAAGACAACCTTGTTACAAGGTGGTAAGCCTGTTGTTTTTAGGTGGTACTTTTCTAGTCGCGCTGCTTGCCTATATGGATAGGAATCACAAGCGAAAATAAATAAGCCTACCTTGTCACTTGGCCGGGAATAAGAACTATCTTCTACAGTTATACTATTTGGGCAGCCTTTAGAAAGGGGAAGATATATGGATAACAACGCATTGCATAAAAATGAACCATCCCCATCAAGTATGACTGAATTACTTGGACAGTCCTTGTATAAAGTCTGGCAGGCGTTATGTTCGGCTATTGATGAAAAATACGATATGGAACAGTTATGGAATACTGGCGGTAAGAATTGGACTTACGAGTATAAGTATCGCAGAGGTGGAAAAACCCTCTGCAGTTTATACGCAAAAAGTAACTGCGTTGGTTTCATGATTATTTTTGGGAAAGATGAGAGGGCAAAGGTTGAAGCTGTAAGAGATACCCTTTCTAGTGGTGTCTGCAGGCAATATGATGAGGCAAAAACCTATCGTGACGGGAAATGGGTTATGTTTGAACCGACGAATACGGCTGATTTTGACGATTACATGAAATTGCTGGCGATCAAAAGAAAGCCTAATCGGAAATGACAGATTGGCACAATTTCCGGTTCTGCGGGATATCCGGCAGACCGTTCCAAAACGGGAGACGGATGGAGCCACGGGAATCTCATTTTGATACATGGAGGGTTGATCAAAATGGTGTACAATATAACCGATTTAAGAAAAGAGTATCAGGAAGGCAAGACATACAAGTTTGTATTTTTCTGGGGACACACGCCCTCCTCTGACGGGCAAGTCACAAAAGCCTGCTTTAGCCAGTGGTGGAAGAGCAGGTTTGAGGTGGAGGGGAGGGCGTACTGCTGCGCGGAGCAGTTTATGATGGCGGAGAAAGCCAGGATGTTCGGGGATGAGGAGATGCTTTTTAAGATTATGGAGTCCACAGATCCAAAGGAGATGAAGGCCTACGGGAGAGCCGTAAGGAATTTTGATAAGGGGCTGTGGGAGTCTTCCTGCTTTGAGGTGGTAAAGCGGGGGAACAGGGCGAAATTTTCTCAGAACCCGCAGCTTCTGGAATTTTTAAAAGGGACCAAAAAGAGGATTTTGGTGGAGGCAAGTCCCCGGGACCGGATATGGGGGATCGGCATGGGGGAATCCAATCCGGATGCGGAAAATCCCCTGAAATGGAGAGGGACGAATCTTTTGGGGTTTGCGCTGACCCAGGTGAGGGATCAGTGGGAGGATTTGGAGCAGGCAAAGGGATAAGGGGCTGTGTGAGGCCAGGGTTTAGAAAGAAAAGGAGCGACATAGAGATTATGGACAGGAAGGCAGTTGCCAGAGAGACTCTGGATATTTTGAGGCAGGGATACTATGACGCGGCGGTGGAGCCTTATGCCGGAGAGGGATCCCGGGAGCCGGAGAAAAAGCGGGTGATCATTGGGGATGATCTGCAATGGTCTGTGAGCCACAGCGTCCTTTACACGCCCAGGCAGGGTAGCGAGCTGCTGAAATGGTATGAGGCGCAGATGGCTGCGGAGGGCGGAAGGCAGCCCGGGGGAGAGGCGGAAAAACGGAAGGATCTTTTGGACAGCCAGGTGGAGAACATTTCCACAGTAGATGCCATCCGTATGCTCTCGGCAAAGGGGAAAGGGAACATAGGCGTCTTGAATTTTGCCAGCGCCAAGAATCCTGGAGGCGGGTTTATCAACGGAGCCATGGCCCAGGAAGAGAGCCTGGCGGCGTCCAGCACCCTCTATAAGACGCTGACGGCCAATGAGGAGTATTACAGGGTGAACAGGGCCAACAGGTCCATGATGTACACGGACTATGGCATTTATTCGCCGGATGTGACGTTTTTCAGGGACGGAAGGTTTCGCCTGACGGCGGATCCGGTGAAGGCTTCGGTGCTGACCATGCCGGCAGTGAATATGGGCCAGGTTCAGCAAAAAGGGGAGGACATGGAGGAGGCCAAACGGGTGATGCGGCAAAGGATGAAGCTGACTCTGGCCATCTTTGCCCGGCGGGGGGCAAAAAACCTGGTGCTTGGCGCTTACGGATGCGGCGTGTTTCGCAATGACCCCTTTCAGGTGGCCATGTGGTGGAAGGAAATCTTTCAGGAGGGGTTTGACAGCTATTTTGAGTCTGTAGTTTACGCGGTGCTGGACGGTTCCAGAGGGCAGACGTGTATCGGGGCTTTCAGAAAGGTATTTATGGCGGAAGCGTGATCCGAAACACAAAGAGAGACAGACCCCAGGGCGGGGCCGGAGATCAGGGGCGTCGTCCCAGCTGCCAGAAGGCCACGGCGCTGGCGGCGGCTACATTGAGGGAATCCACCCCGTGGAACATGGGGATCCGGACCGTGTAGTCGCAGGCGCGGATGGTCTCATCGGCCAGCCCGTCCCCCTCAGAACCCAGAAACAGGGCCAGCTTGTCCTGGGCCATAAGTTCCGGGTCGTCGATGGATATGGACCGGTCTCTTAAGGCCATGGCGGCGGTTTTAAAGCCCATGTCATGGAGGGAGCAGCCGTCCAGATATGTCCAGGGGATCTGGAACACGCATCCCATGCTGACTCTTATGGCGCGGCGGTATAAAGGGTCGCTGCACCCGTCGGTCAGCAGGACGGCGTCCATGCCAAGAGCCGCGGATGAGCGTATGATGGCGCCTACATTGGTGGGATTCATGACATTTTCCAGAACAGCTACCCGGCGGGCGGACGTACACAGCTTTTGGGGGGAGGGCAGAGGGCGGCGGTACATGGCGCAGAGCATTCCCCTGGTTAAGTGGAAGCCTGTAAGCTTTGACAGGACTTTGGACTCGGCGGTGAATACGGGGATGTGGCCGCACCGGGCCAGAACTTTGCTGCCCTCGCCCAAAAGCTGTTGCGGTTCCGACAGAAGAGAGACGGGGCGGTATCCGGCGTCCAGAGCCCGCAGGATGACCTTGGGACTTTCGGCGATAAAAATTCCCTGGTCAGGCTCATAGAGATGGACGAGCTGGGGCTCTGTCAGTCTGGCATAGACGTCTAATTCCGGCGCGGAAAAGTCGGTGATGGTGATCAGGTTCGGCATATGGGACTCCTTAAGGTAATGGTTATTTTAATGGTTATGGTATCACACGGCAGCATATTTCGCAAGAGGGTTGGCTGAGGGAGATGGATCAAAATGGAGAGGGGGAGCGGGGATGAATCACCAGCTTATTCAAAAGGTAGTGATCAACTGGGAGAAGATCGGAAGAGACAGTTATTTGCGGGACATTGAGGCTATAAAGGGGCTGGAGGAAATTGCGTTTACCAGCCCCATTACATTTTTTGTGGGGGAAAATGGGAGCGGAAAATCTACGGTGCTGGAGGCAATGGCCATTGCCTGCGGATTTAATCCGGAAGGGGGAAGCAGGAATTACCGCTTTTCCACCTATGATTCCCACTCGGAGCTTTGTGAGGCTATGAGGGTTGTGAGAGGGTTTCGCAGACCGGGGTGGGGATATTTTCTGAGGGCGGAGAGCTTTTACAATGTGGCCACCAAGGAGGAAGACTATGTGGACGCCCTTCACCCTTCCCAGAGATTTCACGAGAAATCTCACGGGGAGAGCTTTCTCGCCATTGCCCAGACCCAGCTAAAGCCCAACGGGCTGTATTTTCTCGACGAGCCGGAGGCGGCGCTCTCCCCTCAGCGGCAGCTGACTTTGCTGGCGGAGATCGATGAATGTGCCAGGGAGGAATCCCAGTTTATTATTGTCACCCACTCCCCGATCCTTTTGGGGATTCCGGGGGCGCGGATTTTGACCTTTGACAGCGGGCAGGTACATGACTGTGCGTATGAGGAGACGGACAGCTACCAGGTGACGGAAATGTTTATCAACAATCGAAGGCAGATCCTGACAAGGCTGATCGGCAGGGCCTAGTATGACCCACACTAATTAGCCATATGTTTCACGCAGGATAAATTTTCAGCCTGCAAGGCGGAAGAGGGAGGCGATGCGGTGGCATCGTTGACCGATGACAACGAAGCAGATGGAAATTTAGACAAGTGAAACATGTGGCTAATTAGTGTGGGTCATACTAGTTAGTGTGGGTTATACGAGGAACCAAATTCATTGTGGGACATAAGATATAGTAAGCCAAGCATTTCCTGCGGTTTTTGAAAAAAGCCATAGGAGAGGGAGTGGGAAAGCCGCGGGAAAGGCGGGCTTATCATGCGGGGAAACGGACCCAATGCGCAGCCGGACGGCAAGAGCGTCCCAGGCGGCGGGGGAAGACGCGTATTTCTGTATGAGGTATGAGCAGAAAGGAGAAGATTATGTTTCCAGATGAATTAGACGGACTTGAAAACGTAAAAGACTGGAGCTGTCCCGAGGGGGAATACCTGGCAGAAGAGAGTTTTGACATAATGGTTGAAGAGGGGCGGAGAATGTGCTGCAATCAGTGGAACAACTGTTGCTGCCGGGGACCCAGGGGGCCCAGAGGCCCAAGAGGACCCCAGGGTCCCGCAGGTGCCCCCGGGGCGAGAGGTCCGAGAGGATTTCAGGGGCCGATGGGCGTTCCGGGGCCTGTGGGGGCCATGGGACCTCAGGGACCTGTAGGGCCCACGGGACCGGCAGGGTCCGGAGCGCCAGGACCAACCGGCCCTCAGGGTCCACAGGGCCCCCAAGGTCCCCAGGGCCCGGTAGGAGCCACGGGAGCAACCGGGGCCATGGGACCAACTGGGCCACAGGGTCCTATGGGCCCGGCGGGAGCCATAGGCGCGACGGGAGCGACAGGCGCAACGGGAGCGGTAGGCCCGACAGGCCCCCAGGGCCCGGTGGGAGCGACAGGCGCAACGGGAGCAACGGGAGCGGTAGGCCCGACAGGCCCCCAGGGTCCGGTAGGAGCAACGGGAGCGACGGGAGCGGTAGGCCCGACAGGCCCCCAGGGTCCGGTAGGAGCAACGGGAGCGACGGGAGCGGTAGGCCCGACAGGCCCCCAGGGTCCTGCGGGAGCAACAGGGGCGACAGGAGCCACCGGAGCGGTAGGTCCCACAGGTCCCCAGGGCCCGGTGGGAGCGACAGGAGCAACGGGAGCCACAGGAGCAGCAGGTCCCACAGGTCCCCAGGGACCAGCCGGAGCGACAGGAGCCACGGAGCCATATATTTATACAAAAATGTCGCCCAACAGTCTGTTAAGCGATGTCTGAAAACAAACTTCTATCAAATGCGTCTCAGACGCATTTATATACTCTATCCATAACATCATAAGAATTTCCCGATAATACAGGACAATATGACGAAAACAAACAAGAGGATTTGTGGGATTAGGACAAAAAAGGGAGGAAAAATGTCAAAAAATAAAACATAATGTAAAAATAGGAAAACTCCGGTAAAAACCACTAAAGAAATGTAAAAATATTCAAAACACAGGAAAGTCCGTCCTTGCTATAATGGGTACAGTAAATAAAGAATCGTTTCCAACACGAAACACCAAGAAGGAGGACAATACAATGAGAAAAAGAAAAAGCCTTGCAGTATTACTGACAGCGGCCATGGCGGTCATGTCACTGGCGGGATGCGGCGGCGGCGCCGGAAAGGGAGAGGGCGCGGCGGCCAAAGGGGCGCAGGGGGACAGCGGGCTTCCTGTTCTGCGGGTAGCGGCCATGCCCACCATCACCAGCCTTCCCACCTACTACATGCAGAAAAACGGGCTGGATGAGAAGGCGGGGTTTAAGATGGAGATTACCATGTTTGACACAGGCGCTCCCATGAACGAGGCTTTGGCGGCGGACCTTTGGGACGTGGGGCATATGGGGGCCGCGGCGGTTACGGGCATGGCCAACTATGACGAGCTGATTATCGGCGAGGTTCTGGAGTCCACGGACGGCCAGGGCGTGTTTGTGGGCCCGGACTGCCCTGTGGCAAAGGATACAGGATACAATCCCTCGTTCCCAACGGTTTTGGGAAGTCCGGAGTCGGTTTCCGGCATTACCATCCTGACTCCCGTGGGAACGGCCCAGCATTTTACGGTGTTAAAATGGCTGGAGAAGCTGGGCATGGAGCCCACGGACGTAAACATTGTGAACATGGATACGGTGCAGGCGTACCAGGCGCTGCAGGCGGGCCAGGGCGACGCGGCTTCCTTGAATGTGCCTACGTTCTTTGAGGCGAAAAACGGCGGCATGGTCCAGGTGGCGAACCTTGCGGACATGGGAACCCGGTACGTGGACATGGTGGTGGGCAACCGCAAGTCCCTGGACGGGAAATCGGAACTGATTCAGAAATACATTGACTGCGCTCTGGAAGCCTGCGCGGCTTTGCAGAATGACCCGGACATGGCGGCTGACCTTTTGGTAGAGTTTTTGCAGGATTCCGGTATGGAAACCAGCCGGGAAAACTGCGTGGCGGACTTAAACCGGGTGAAATGGCTGACCAGGGAAGACTGGAAGGGCCGGGAACTGGGCATGTTTGCCAAGGAACTGGGCGAGTTCTATGTGGACCAGGGGCAGCTTGAGGCCAGCGCCACGGAGAAATTTAACACCAATGTTGTGACCACGTTTGTACAGCCTTATCAGTAAATGTTTGCTTTGACGTATCGATACCGCACTTATGAAATCCCAAAATCTCTTTGGGGCAGTTGGGCCTGATGTTGTGAGATTTTGGGAGTACATAACACTAGGAAAGGTGTGAAAATTCCATGAAGCCGTTTTTAGAAAAACATAAATACAAACTTATCTCCGCGTGCTCTTTTTTGTTTGTGCTTTTTGTGTGGCAGATGGTGACGGACGTGTTTCACCTGGTAAGTCCGGTGATGCTTCCCAGCCCCACAAAGATTGTGGGAACCTTGTGGTACAAGCTGACAGGAGGCACGGTGCCTGACGGTTCCACGCTTTTGGAGAATATCTGGTCCAGCTTAAAGATTGCCCTGGGGGGTTATGCCGTAGGCGTGCTCATCGGCGTGCCCCTGGGCGTGGGCATGGCCTGGAGCAGGAAATTTGAGCTGTTTGCAAAACCATTGTTTGACATTATCCGCCCGGTGCCGGCGCTGGCGTGGATTCCGCTGATGATTCTGTGGCTGGGCATTGGGTATGCCTCCAAGGTGGGGATTATCTTTTTTGCGGCGTTTATCAGCGCCACGGTGAATTCTTACACGGGAATCCGCCGCACCAGCCAGGTGCATCTGTGGGTGGGAAGGACCTTTGGGGCCACCAACCGGCAGCTTTTGTTCAAGGTGGCCATTCCCACGGCTCTGCCTATGATTTTTACCGGGCTTAGGCTGGCTTTGGGCTCTGCCTGGGTGGCTCTGGTGGCGGCGGAGATGCTGGCGGCTACCAGCGGCCTGGGATACATGATTCAGATGGCCCGTATGCTGGGGCGTCCTGACGTTATTATCGTGGGAATGCTGACCATAGGATTTGTGGGGCTTCTGTTGAACACGGTGCTGGAGAGATTGCAGAAACGATTTGTAAGGAGGGGGAAACAGCATGATTGACACAACCACAAACAGCCGGTTTTCGGTGAAGCAGTTGATTGTTATTTACACCATTATTTCCCTGCTGTCCCTGCTTGTGGTGTGGGAGCTGGCAGCGAGATTTACGGGGGCGTCCATGTTTCTTCCCCCTGCAAGCCAGGTTTTGGCGGCGTTTTTTCGGAGTTTTGTGGAGCCTATCGGCAAGCGGACCATGCTGGCCCATATCGGGGTGAGTCTGTACCGGGTGGCTGTGGCGTTTTTCTTTGCCACCATCGCGGGCATCGCCCTGGGGGTGGGCATGGGCTACTCCCGGCTTTTTGAGGCCATTTTAAAGCCGATTTTCGAGTTTATCCGGCCGATTCCGCCGCTGGCGTGGATTCCTCTGTCGATTCTTTGGTTTGGACTGGGGGATACGGGAAAATTCTTTATTATTTTCCTGGGATGCTTTTGCTTTATCACGGTGAATACTTACGACGGCGCGAAAAATGTGGACCCGGAGCTTATTGGGGCGGCCCGGATGCTGGGGGCCAATGAACGGCAGGTGTTTTTTGAGATTGTGCTTCCCTCGTCGGTTCCCTACATTTTCGCCGGGCTTCAGATCGCGGTTACGGCCGGGTGGAGCGCGGTGGTGGGCGCGGAGATGATTCAGTCCAATGAGGGCGTTGGCTGGATGATCGTCAGGGGCATGAACACGGGAAATACGGTGCAGATTATGGTGGGCATTGTGGCCATCGGCATTATCGGGTTTATACTGGCCAATCTGACCAGTGCATTGGAGAGGAGGCTTTGCGCGTGGAACGAGCAGAAGGGAATGTGACATCTTCGGGGGCGGTGCTGGAGTGCCGGAACGTGGGCCGGAGTTTTGACAGCTACGATGGCGGAGGCAAGAACGAGGTTCTTCGGGGAATGGATTTTGAGGTGCGTGAAAATGAATTTCTGGTGCTTTTCGGGGCAGGCCAGTGCGGCAAGACCACATTGTTAAATATTTTGGCCGGGCTTGATATGCCTACGGAGGGCCAGGTGTTTACCCGGGGGAAGAGAGTGACCGGGCCGGCTCCGGAGCGGGGAGTGGTGTACCAGAAAACGTCTCTGTTTCCCTGGATGACCGTTGAGGATAACGTGGGATTCGGTCCAAAGGTGCGCCATATGCCGGAGGCGGAGCGTCGGGAGCGGATTAAAAAATACCTGGATTTGGTGGGGCTTACGGGGTTTGAGAAGAGCTTTCCCAGCCAGCTTTCCGGGGGCATGCGCCAGCGGGTGGGAATCGCCAGGGCTTATGCCAACCAGCCGGACATTATGCTTATGGACGAGCCTTTCGGCCATCTGGACGCCCAGACCCGGTACATGATGGAGGAGGAGCTGCAGCGCATCTGGCAGAAGGATAAGCGCACCGTGGTGTTTGTGACCAATAATATTGAGGAGGCATTGTTTTTGGCGGACCGGATTATTTTGCTGACCAACTGCCCTACCCATATTAAGGAAGAGTATGTGATTGATATGCCCCATCCCCGTGATTATGTGGACCCGGAGTTTCTGCGTCTGCGCCAGTTGATTACGGATAATATGGACTTGACGCTGTGAGAGAGGAGAGTTTGCTATGGAAGAGAATAAAATGCCCAAGGTGCAGGTCCATAATCTGACGAAACAGTTCGGGGACCTGCTGGTGCTCAACAATATTTCGTTTGACGTCCATGCGGGAGAGTTTTTGTGTATCGTGGGGCCTACGGGCTGCGGCAAGACCACGTTCCTTAACAGCCTTACCAGGCTTTATGAGCCTACGGCAGGGGAGATTTTGCTGGACGGGGAGCCGGTGAATTTAAAGAAGCACAACATCGCCTATATTTTCCAGGAGTATTCTACTATGCCGTGGCTGACCGTGGAGGAGAACGTGGGGTTCGGCCTGGATATTAAGGGCGTGGAGAAGGGGAAGGCAAAGGCTTTGGTGGACGAGTATCTGGAGATTGTGGGGCTGGCCAAGTACCGCAAGTATTACCCGGACCAGCTTTCGGCCAGCATGCTCCAGAGGGTGGTGATTGCCAGAGCGTTTGCCACCCAGCCGGATTTGCTTTTGATGGATGAGCCTTACGGGCAGTTGGATATTCAGCTTCGGTATCATTTGGAGGATGAGCTTATTAGCTTGTGGCAGCGGACCGGGACTACGGTGTTGTTTATTACTCATAATATTGAGGAGGCTGTGTATATGGGGGAGAGGATTTTGGTGCTGACCAATAAGCCTACCAGTATTAAGAAGGCCATTGATAATGATTTGCCAAGGCCAAGGGATATTGCTAGTTCGGATTTTGTGAAATTGCGTAATGAGGTGACGGATTTGATTAAGTGGTGGTAGCGAAGGTGTTGCGGGCCCGAGAGAATCTGTGTGCTGTCCGGGTTCAGATATGCCGAACATTCCGATGAGCCCCTTAAAGCAGAAAACAGTCGGGTATCAGCCCTCCTGTTTTCTTGGGTCTCATCTCCATGGCATAAATTCACCCGGACAGCACACAGATTCTCTCGGGCAGAAACAGGATTCGCTGGTCTAATGATTGCGGGCTGGATGTGATTTCTGACGGGGGAGAAAACGGCTTGCTGTAGAATCTAAGATGATATCAATGTTTAGGTTTTTTTGTAACTTGGGGGGATTCGGGTTTTTATGTACGTATATCGTATGACATGCAGTGTTCTTGTTTTGAATGAGTGTGTATTATTATATGCTGTTTATGTATGTACTTAAAATACGCAGTATTCTTATGAGGTGACGGATTTGATAAAGTGGTGGTAGAGTAAGGTATGAGGGGGGCGGAGTTGTTGTGGGCCCGAGAGAATCTGTGTGCTGTCCGGGTTCAGATATGCCAAACATTCCGATGAGTCCCTTAAAGCAGAAACCAGTCGGGTATCAGCCCTCCTGTTTTCTTGGGTCTCATCTCCATGGCATAAATTCACCCGGACAGCACACAGATTCTCTCGGGCAGAAACAGGATTCGCTGGCCTAATGATTGCGGGCTGGATGTGATTCCTGACGGGGAGAAAACGGCTTGCTGTAGAATCTAAAATAATATCAATGTTTAGGTTCTTTGCAGCTTGTGGTATTCGAGTTTTTATGTACATATACCCTATGAAACGCAGTGTCCCTGCTCCGAAGGAGCCTGTATTGGGGTATGTCCTTTGGGTATACGCAAATAGGTACTTGAAAATTTGCTTGATAAAACGCTGATAACCATAAAAGGACCGCTTTTACCGGGATTTTTATGGTCTGTAAAATGGCGTTAAATCATATGAAGTGATCACACAGTTGTAACAACGTGAATTTACCTGTATACTATGATTCAAGCGTCAAAAGGTATTCAAAACATAAAATGTGTTAATTGTTTTGGAATTGTACATTAATTACTCTGTAATCCAAGTCGCTGGAGATAATAAATCGGATACAATTCCTATACAATTCGCACAATATTTGCCAGATAACCCTTTTGACGGACTAATCATACTATTAAAAAGGTGCGTTGTCAGGGTCAGCTTATGCCGTAAACACAGTCCTTTAGTTCTTTGATATGGTAAGAATACAACAGCCATACAGCCACTGTCTAATACCAAAAATATGTAAACAGGACTTGTTTCGATCAATACTATCCGCAAAATACTACAACCCCAAAAGCAGATATTATTCACCGCAAAGCTGAAACAGCGTCCCATATCGGAAAAGCCTTAAGCAAGCAAGGTTCAGCCAGCGAATTCTGGTTTTGCCAGGGAGGGAAGGGAGGGAGGGTGCTGGCCGGGTGAATTTATGCCGTGGAGATGAGACCAGGAAAACAGGAGGGCCTCACCCCGAGTGTTTTCCGCTTTAA
>CAJUFP010000043.1 GCA_910585645.1 uncultured Hungatella sp.
TACTCGATTCTCATCTCCATGGCATAAATTCACCCTGCCGGGACATCTCTCCTTCCCTCCCTGACATCACGATTCCCCTCGCCCCATACTCACTCAACCATACACCAATATGACGAACTTAAAGTTCCGGTTCATCCAAGCTTAGGAAGGGATTGAGAGATTAAGGATTAAGGAATGCGTCCTGAAAGAGGGGCGCATTTTTTGCGCTAAGACTGGGTTTGCCACAGTGTTTACAGAAATTTCTTATTATGATAGAATGGACGACAGATATGGCTGTGTGTCTGGCAGAGAATCTGCGGTGGAATGAGTCAGACGCGGGTTTTTGTAAAATGCGGCAGGCCGAAAAGGGTTCAGGAGGAGGAAAAGGTGACGGATTGGCTTCCAGAGGAGTTTAAGAGGGAGATGGAGGATATGCTCGGCGGGGAATACGGAGCGTATCTGGAGAGTTTTGAGAGGCCCGTCAGCAGAGGGCTGCGGGTGAATACGCTGAAATGGGACCGACGGGAGTGCGCAGAGAAGCTGCCCTGTAAAACCGAGCCTGTTCCCTGGGTCGCCAACGGGCTTTTTTATGAGGATGAAGTCCGCCTTTCCAGGGACCCTTACTATTTTGCGGGGCTGTATTATCTCCAGGAGCCGAGCGCTATGACGCCTGCGTCCCTGTTGCCTGTGGAGCCTGGGGATATGGTCCTGGATCTGTGCGGGGCTCCGGGAGGGAAGAGTACGGAGCTGGGAGCCAGGCTTAAGGGGAGAGGGATGCTTATGGCCAATGATATCAGCAATTCCAGGGCAAAGGCTTTGTTAAAGAACCTGGAATTGTTTGGGATATCCAATATGTGCGTGGTCAGCGAGTCGCCAAAGCGGCTTGGCATCGTATTTCCCGGATTTTTTGACAAGATTCTGGTGGATGCCCCATGCTCCGGCGAGGGGATGTTCCGCAAGGATCGGGGGATGGCAAAGGACTGGCGGGAAAAGGGGCCTGGATTTTACAGCAAAATTCAGCGGGATATTGTGGGGGAAGCGGTTAAGATGCTGAAAGAGGGAGGGTATCTTCTCTATTCTACCTGTACGTTTTCACGCAGGGAAGATGAGGAGATCGTCCAGTGGATCCTGGATGCTTTTCCGGAGATGGAACTGGCGCCGATCAAGCCTTTTGAGGGCGCGTCCGGAGGGATCGGGCTGGAGGGATGTATCAGATTGTTTCCCCACAGGATCCGGGGAGAAGGGCATTTTATGGCTTTACTGAGGAAGCAGACAGTATCCGTTAAAGGGGATAAGAGAACCGCAGGGCGGGGCTGCGGGGACGGAAAAAAGCCTGGTTTGGCCTGGGAGTCTGGGGTGGAGCCGAAATCGGAGCTGGAGGATTTTCTGAAAGAGACGAAGATTCCATGGGATTATTCCCGCATTGTGAAAAAGAATGACATGGTCTACTATCTGCCGGAAGGATTTGTGGAGGGGACGGGGCTTCGGTTTCTGCGGACAGGCCTGTGGATGGGGACCATGAAAAAGGGAAGGTTTGAGCCCAGCCAGGCCATGGCCATGGTCCTTGGAAAGGAGCTGTATTCCAACTGCGTCTCCTTTGACAGGGAGGATATGAGGGTAGTGCGGTACCTGAAAGGGGAGACCATCAGCCTTAAGGAGGGCGAGGGACCGGTTAAGGGATGGTGTCTGGTGTGCGTGGACAGATTTGCCCTGGGATTTGGAAAGGGGAACGGGATGACCATAAAAAATAAATATTATGCCGGATGGCGGTGGCAGTGATGGCCGGGAGCATACGACTGGACCGGTTTCTGACAGATATGGGGGCGGGAACCAGGAGCCAGGTAAAGGAGATGGCCAGGCGGGGGCGGATACAGGTAAACGGCGCGGCGGTGAAAAAGACGGACGTAAAGATCGAACCGGACAGGGATGTTGTGGTCTGCGACGGGCGGCGGGTGGAGTATGTGGGAATGGAGTATTACATGCTCAACAAGCCCCAGGGCGTGGTGTCGGCCACGGAGGATAACCTTCATGAGACGGTGCTGGATGTGCTTTGGAAGCATCCGCCTAAGGAGGCGGATGGAGGCGGCGGGGAAAAAGGCGCCGGGGAAGAAGACGGCAGGGGCGCCTGCGGGCCGAAAAGGAAGGATCTTTTTCCGGTGGGGCGGCTGGATATTGACACGGAGGGGCTGCTTCTGATCACCAATGACGGGGATCTGGCCCACAGGCTGTTGTCTCCCAGGCGCCATGTGGACAAGACTTACTTTGCGAAAGTGGAAGGGCGTCTGCCGGGGGATGTGAGGGAGCGGTTCGCGAAAGGGCTTGTGCTTGGGGACGGGACCAGGCTTATGGCTGCCAGCCTTAAGATCGGGGATACGGTTTGCGGGGAGAGGCAGGATCCGGTGACGGATGTGTTCCTGACGATCCGGGAGGGCAAATTTCATCAGGTGAAGCGGATGTTTGAGGCTGTGGGCTGCAGGGTGGTATTTTTAAAACGGCTCTCCATGGGAAGTCTTTTGCTGGATGAAAATTTAAAGCCCGGGGAGTATCGGAGGCTTACAAATGAGGAGCTGGACAAGTTGAGAGGCTGAGAGAGGGAGAGTGTTTGGGAGTTTGTGGACAATCCGCAGAAGGAGCCGGGAACATGGGGCGGGAGGATTAAGGAGGGGCGGAGATTATGACGAAACAGAAGAAGATAAAGGGAAGGCAGACCATCTGCGATTCCTGCGGAGGGCGCCTGGAGCAGAGGGATGAGTACACCTGCGTGTGTACTTCCTGCGGGCGGAGCTACTATATTTCCGCCGGCCGCACTCATAAGGTGTCGGTTAAGGTGTCTGCGGGAAAGCTGATTTTGATCTGCTCGCTGGCAGCCATCGCGGTGACAGGGGCTGCGGTTGCCGGGTATCAGTATTATACGGGACGCCTGGTGCAGTCGGCCAGCCGGTTCTGCGTGGCGTTTCGGGATTTTCTCATGGAGGTCTATGGGAAGCCTGTGGCGGAGATTGGGGAGGAAGATCTGAGGAACATGAAATATCTGAGGATCGAGAAGGATAAGGAGTACAAGTTTACATACAGTTTTGAGGATTACTATGACTACAGGGATGAGGAGGCATTTCAAGGGACCCTTCGGACCATAGCTGTTGACGGGCCTGGAGACGACTTTTCACCCAGTAATATTCAATACTTTACAGGTCTTACCAAACTGGAGCTGTACACGGATGTTTGGGAAAATTATGTTCTGCCGGAGGAAAACGTGATCCGGAGCATTACCTGTCTGGACGGTCTGTCCAAATCCGGCACGCCTAAGTTTTTTGCCAGGGTGAACCCGGACACATTGGAGGAAGTGGCTATTATGGAGGCGGAGAATCTGAAAGATTTTTCGTTTATGGAAGATCTGAAAGGCGTAAAGACGCTACTGCTCCACAAGGCGGCCATAGGGGACGGGGGAATGTTCGACGGGTTTGACAGGCTGGAGAAGCTGATCTTGTATCAGGTGGATCTGGAGGAGGAGGAAGCGGCGGCGGTGGTGGAAGGCCTGCTTAAACTTCCCTCCCTTAAGTATTTTTATATGGAGGGGAAGGCGGCCTGGTATATTGAGGATGAGCAGTGGGAAACGTGGCAGGAGATTTATGACGGGAAGATCATGCTGATTAGGGAATAGGGAACATTTAGACAAAGGGGGATGAGGGAAGATGAGCGACTTAAGAAACGAGGGATACGTGATCCGCACGTCCAATGACAATGAGAAGGCAGAGCTTTTGGAGCTGCAGTGCAAAAACTGCGGCGGCTTTTTGGAGCTGGTGGACAGAACCCACGCGGTGTGTCCTTACTGCGGCCAGAAATATCTTATTGACGAGGCAAAAGGGACCATCATCAATGTGCAGGTGGACTACAGCGGCAGCGAGGAGATGATGGACGCGGTCAACAGCACCAAGAGGACTCTTATTATCTTTTTGGTCATTGCGGCGGTTATCCTGGCATTTAACATCGCGGCAAGAAAGTCCGTGTTCTCCAGGGCAGACGCGGACGCGCCGGTGGATGAGAACGGAATGCTCCTTCGGATCTTCTGCAAGGACATTTTCGGAAAGGAGTATGAGGATATTACCCGGGAGGAATTTGACTCCATCAAGTACATCCGATGCGCCTATGAGCGGCAGGAGGGGGAGACGTTTAACGTAATCTCCTACAGCTTTACGGATTATGAGGAGTGCGAAAGCGAGGAGGAATTTCAGGATACGGTGCAGACATGGACGTACCGGACAAAGATGGTCAGCTGGCCCTCGGATTACACCATGTTTCAGGGCCTTACCAGGATCGACAACACGGACGCGGTGTGGCTTTCTCTGGTGAAGTTTCATCCGGAGTGCCGGATCTCCTGCGTATGTACCGATGACAGGCTGGACACAGTGGCAGGCGTGGTGAACCCGGAGTATGTGAAGATCCTGCGCATCGGCATTATGGGAAATAATTTGCAGGATATCGGGCAGTTTAAAAATCTGGAGCAGCTGGATGTGGATACCAATCTGTCGTCCAGGGAGACGGACATCACAGGCATCAGCCAGTGCGGTAAATTGAAAAGCGTGCGGCTTCGGTGCGGGGAGGGCTATGTGGGCCTGGAGAGCCTGGGAGAGCTAAAGGAGCTTAAAAGTCTGTATATTGATAAGGCGCCGGTGTCAGAGTGCGGATTTTTGAAGGAGCTTCCACAGCTGGAGGAGCTTTTTATCTACACAGGGGACGACGCGGATCTGTCGGTGCTGGACGGGCTTCCAAATCTGAAGAAGGTGGATTTTCTGGATCAGTGTTACATCCTGCCCCAGGAGCTTGTAAGGCTTCAGGGGGTGGAGGATCTGACTGTCGCGGTGAAGGAGGCGGAGTGCCTGCAGATCCTTGGGGGATTTAAAAAGCTGGAGCGCCTGAAGCTGCACATGGCCGTCCATGAGTATGAGACGCCTGTGGATGTGTCGGCTCTGGCCGGGATCACGGGACTTAAGGGGCTTTTTATGGATAATTTCTGGGGCGGAGAGTTTGTGGGGGTGGAGAAGATCCTGAACCTTCCGGGCCTTGTGGAATTTCGTCTGGACCAGGGGACTGGGAGCGACAGTGAGCTTTTGCTGGATCCGGGGGCTCTTTTGGGAAATCCAGGGCTTGAGGAGCTGGGGATCATCAACTGCAGGGTGAAGGACCTTGGCACGGGGGAGTGGGCGGACTTTGGGTTTGTGGCCGGATTTCCCGGGCTGAAACGGCTGTATCTGGACGACTGCGGGCTGGAGGATATTGGCTTTGTGGGGGAACTGAAGGATCTTCGGGCGTGCAGCCTGAAGGACAATGATATCCGGGATCTGTCGCCGCTTTTGGCGTGCAGGAAGCTGGAGCTGGTTTCCGTGGATAAGGAGGCGGCTGCAGGGGTGGAGTTTCCGGGGGATGTTGAGGTGAATACGGAGGTTTTCGTGAAGATTTATTGAGTACATAGTCAAGAGTAGGAGGCAGTATGACACATATTTTAGATGGAAAGAAAGCGATCATTTTTGATCTGGACGGGACTCTGGTGGATTCTATGTGGATGTGGAAGCGCATTGACACGGAGTTTTTGGCCAGGTACGGCCATGAGTGTCCGCCGGGACTGCAAAAGGAGATCGAGGGCATGAGTTTTTCGGAGACAGCCGTGTATTTTAAGGAGCGGTTCCAACTGCCTCTGACCCTGGAGGGGATCAAGGAGACCTGGACCGAGATGTCCATAGACAAGTACCGCCATCAGGTTCCTGCCAAGAGGGGAGCGAAGGAGTTTTTATCCTATGTCAGTAAGCGGGGGATTCTCTGCGGTATTGCCACCAGCAACAGCCGCGAGATGGTGGACGCGGTTTTGGAGTCCCTGGACATGAAGCGCTTTTTTCAGGCTGTGGTTACGGCCTGTGAGGTGAAGGCGGGAAAGCCGGAGCCGGATATCTACTGGAAGGCGGCAGGGGACCTTAGGGTGGAGCCGGGGGATTGCCTGGTGTTTGAGGACGTGCCTGCGGGGATCCTGGCGGGAAAGCGGGCAGGCATGATGGTGTGCGCGGTGGAGGACGAGTTTTCCAGACACATGGAGCAGGAGAAGCGGGATCTGGCGGATCATTTTATCAACGATTATTTTGAGATCATGGATGGCAGAGGGCTATGAGGCGGGATTATTTACCTGTAAGCAGGGCGGATATGAGCGTTAGGGGATGGAATCAGTGTGATTTTGTGTACGTGTGCGGGGATGCCTATGTGGATCATCCTTCTTTTGGCCATGCCATTATTTCCCGGGTGCTGGAAGCGCGGGGGTACAAGGTGGGGATCATCTCTCAGCCGGACTGGAAGGATAAAAAGAGCATTGCGGTTCTGGGAAAGCCCAGGCTGGGATTTCTGGTGTCATCAGGCAATATGGATTCCATGGTGAACCATTATTCTGTCTCAAAGAAGAGGCGGCAGGAGGATTCTTATACTCCGGGAGGCGTCATGGGGAAACGGCCGGATTACGCCGTGGTGGTGTACTGCAACCTGATCCGGTCCGTGTACAAGGACAGCCCGATCATCATAGGAGGGATCGAGGCCAGTCTGCGGCGTCTGGCCCACTATGACTACTGGTCAGACAGGCTGAAACGGTCTATCCTTCTGGATTCTCAGGCGGATTTGATCTCTTACGGCATGGGGGAGCGGTCCATTGTGGAGATCGCCAATGCCCTGGATCAGGGGATCGACGTGAAGGATATTACGTTTGTGGACGGCACGGTGTACAGGACAAAAAGCCTGGAGAATGTCTGCGGCTATGAGCTGCTTCCGGATTACAGGGAGCTATTGGAGGACAAGAAGGCCTATGCCAGAAGCTTTTTCGTCCAGTATTCCAACACGGATCCCTTTACAGGGAGACGGCTGGTGGAGCCCTATGAGGGAAAGGTGTTTGTGGTGCAGAATCCGCCGGCAAAACCTTTGAGCCAGGCGGAGATGGACCAGGTCTATGATCTGCCCTACATGCGGGGGTATCATCCTTCCTATGAGGAGTTAGGAGGAGTTCCTGCCATTCGGGAGGTGAAGTTCAGCCTGATCAGCAGCCGCGGATGTTTTGGGGCCTGCAGTTTCTGCGCCCTGACCTTTCATCAGGGGAGGATCATCCAGGCCAGGAGCCATGAGTCCCTGGTGAAGGAGGCAAAGATCCTGACAGAGGAGGCGGACTTTAAGGGGTACATCCACGATGTGGGGGGACCTACGGCGGATTTTCGGTTTCCTGCCTGTGAAAAACAGCTGACAGCCGGGGCCTGCAAAAACAGGCAGTGTCTGTTTCCGAAGCCCTGCCCAAATCTTAAGGCTGACCATGGCGATTATATAGAACTGTTGCGAAAGCTTCGGTCCCTGCCAAAGGTGAAGAAGGTGTTTATCCGCTCCGGGATCCGGTTTGACTATGTGCTGGCGGACAGGAAAGGGACGTTTCTGCGGGAGCTGTGCGAACACCATGTCAGCGGACAGCTGAAGGTGGCGCCGGAGCATGTGTCGGACGCGGTGTTAAAGCGCATGGGCAAGCCTGAGCATAAGGTGTATTGCCGGTTTGTGGGGGAGTATGAGGAGATGAACCGACGGATCGGGAAGAAGCAGTACCTGGTTCCTTATCTCATGTCCTCCCACCCAGGTTCTACCATGAAGGAGGCTGTGGAGCTGGCGGAGTATCTGCGGGATCTGGGGTATATGCCGGAGCAGGTCCAGGACTTTTATCCAACCCCGTCCACCGTTTCCACATGCATGTACTACACGGGATATGACTGCAGAACCATGGAGAAGGTGTATGTTCCCACCAATCCCCACGAGAAGGCGATGCAGCGGGCGCTGATCCAGTACCGGAATCCAAAGAACCGGGGACTGGTGGCGGAGGCTTTGAATCTTGCGGGGAGGACGGATCTGGTTGGGTATGATAAAAAGTGCCTGATCCGGCCCTGGCAGGGCGGCGAGAACGGCGGCGGAGACGTGGGAGGGCTGACGGCAGGCAGAAGATACGGAGGCGGGAAAAACGCCGGGGATAAAAGGAACGGATCCGGCGGCAAAGGCAGGGGGGAGGGTCAAAGAGGCCTGGCGGGCAGTGGAAATCGTCCGAAAGGGCAAAAAGCGCCGGCTGACGGCAGGAAGGAACCGTGGCAGGAGAGCCGGCGGCGGGAACGTTCCCAGGCGGAGAAGGGGAGAGATGCCAAAGGGGCCAGGCCGAAGAAGACCATAAGGAATGTCCACAAGAAGAAGGGGTAATGAAAAGAGACAGCAGGCCAAAGTCAGCGGCGGGCTGTCTCTTTTTAATCTCTTCGGGTCTAATTCCCCGCTGTTTGCAGCCGGGGATTTCATCAAGCTAAAGTCTGATCGTCAGGCGAGAAGGTCAATGTTAGCTCCCTTTGTGATGGGATCCGCTTCGTAAGTGTCCGGTGAGGAGCGGAAGACGGTTCTGGTGTTGCCGCCTGCGATGTAGCTCTTTCCGCATTCCGGGCAGATGCCTGTGCGGTAGGTGACGGACTGTGACACGATTTCCGAGTCCTCTCTCAAAGCCTGCAGTTTGGCGTGGGCCACATGCTCCATCTCGTGGGAGCGGACCGCAAAGGCCGCCCGTTCGGGACTGAGCTTGGTAGGCATCTTGAAGGACACGGAAGGGTCGTTGGAGCCGTCCTGGTATCGGCGGTTTTTGCAGGTCTGACATTCGTAAGTGTCGGTGTCCGGCTGTCTGGCTGCTTTTCCTACCTGCTTTCCAAAGGATTCCTGGCTCTCCTGCCCTTGAACGCCGCCTGCCAAAACCTGATCCGGCGATGAGGCCGGGGACATGGATCTGGACGGATAGCGGGCAGGGGAGAGAAATGACAGCTGATTAAAAGATATTGAATCGTTGATAAGATCGCCCCCTTATTTATCATGGTTGGATGAAAGCCTTCTGTTCCGAACGGGCATACGAAAAGGAAAGGATGTCCGGAGGGAACAGGCTGAACATGGTTCAGCACAGATAAATTTATGGTTATAGTACCATATTTAGGGATGGGGCGCAAGGGTAAATTTTTTGGTGGGGATGCTGGTAAGGGGGTGGCTGGTTGTCTAAGGCATATCTGAACCCGGACAGGACCATCCTTCCCTTCTCTCCCTGGCCTCACGCCCCCTCGTCCCATTGCGCACTCAACAATACACCAATTTAGATCCCACGCAAATAGCAACCATATCCTGCCAAGCGTGAATCTGCCAACCTATTGTATTTCCAAGTTTCGTATGTTATGATAAAAATAATGAACTTTACCGACAAAAGTGTGGCAGAGAATACCGGGCGAGGAGGTGAAAAAACAGATGGGCATATGTTTAAACCCGTCAGCTGCCGGATTTGCTGACATTTTAAAGGGGGATTTTAGTCTATACCAATCAGGTTATGGAGACTTCCAGAAAGTTGACCTACTTTAGCCGCCCCAGGCGGTTTGGCTGTGGAGGGGAGATGCTTTTGGTGGGCATCAATTACATTGCAAAAACCAAAAAACACATATGTAAGATCATAAGATATGATAGGCAGGCAAAGAAAGATCATGTATCATATTGAAAAAATGGAAAAGCAGCAGCTGGGTTCGCGGCTGGAGGACGAGCTGTTAAACTATATTTTGAAAGCCCCGGTGGAGGTTGGGCAGAAGATTCCCAATGAATTTGAGCTGGCCCAGAGGTTTGGGGTGGGCCGGAGCACGGTGCGGGAGGCGGTGAAGGGGCTTGTGACCAGAGGGATCCTTAAGGTGCGCAGGGGATCTGGCACGTTTGTGGTGAGCCACCATTCCCTGGAAGAGGATCCTCTCGGCCTTGCCAGGCTGGAAGATAAGTACAAGCTGGCCCTGGAACTTTTTGAGCTACGGCTGATGATTGAGCCGGAGATCGCGTCTCTGGCTGCCCAGAAGGCGGGGGATGAGGAGAAGAGGCGGTTAAAGGAGTTGTGCGATGAGGTGGAGCGGCTGTACAAGGATGAGAAGGATCATTTGGACATGGACGTGGAATTTCACACCCATATTGCCAGGTGCAGCCAGAACCGGGTGGTGGAGATGCTAGTTCCGCTTATTAACTCGGCGGTCATCACCTTTGGCAGCCTGACTCACCGGAAACTGAAACAGGAGACTATAGAGACTCACAGGGCTGTGACCGACGCTATTGTCAGTGGGGACTCGGTGGGGGCTAAGTGCGCTATGATCATGCATCTGACCTATAACAGGCAGATGCTGGTAAAGATGATGGAGGATCACCAGAAGGGGGAGGGGAAGCAGCAGGATTCTGTCGAATAGATCAGATGTTTGTAGACCGCACAGTTGCCAGGTCTTGACCATGTCAGGGAATATTTGTATAAAGCGTACAAAACAGTAGCTTTACAGAGGGTAAATCTGCTGTTTTTTTGTGCAAAAAGGAGAAGAAAAATAAAACACATCAGACATATTGACAATAAGAAGGGTTAATAATATAATTTATATCATAAAACATAAGACGTCATATGTTTAGAATCAATGGAACCGTGATACAAACAAAAGATCAACAACGCACCAAGCAACAACAACGCACCAAGCAAGAACAACGCACCAAGCAACAACGAATCAAGCAACTCAACGCACCAAGCAAAAACAACGAATCAAGCAACACAACACACCAAGCAACAACAATGCACCAAGTAACAACAATGCACCAAGTAAGAACAACGCACCAAGTAAGAACAACGCACCAAGCAACAACAACAAACCAAGCAACACAACACAACAACATGAAACGGAGGGTAATTATTATGGGAACAGACACAATGCTTGACCCCACAAGGCTCATTATCGCGGCCCTGGTGGGTTTGGCGCTTTTGTTGGTGCTGATCATCAAGTTTAAAATCCACGCCATGATCTCCATCCTGATCGGGGCTCTGGTTATCGGCCTGGTGGCGGGGATGCCGTTTTCGGATATTGTGACGGCAGTGAATGACGGTATTGGCAACACTTTAAAGGGAATCGCCCTGTTGGTGGGCCTTGGATCTATGTTTGGCGCCATCCTGGAGGTGTCGGGAGGAGCTCAGACCCTGGCAGTGACCATGGTGAAACGGTTTGGGGACGAGAAGGCCGCCTGGGCTCTGGGGATCACAGGCCTGGTTATCGCCATGCCGGTATTCTTTGACGCGGGGCTTATCATCCTGATCCCGCTGGCATTTTCACTGGCAAAAAGGACGAATCGGTCCTCTCTGTTTTACGCCATCCCTCTGTTGGCTGGTTTGGCTGTGGGCCACGCGTTTATTCCGCCTACGCCGGGGCCGGTTCTGGTGGCCACTATGCTCAATGTGGATCTTGGCTGGGTGATTCTGGTGGGAATTGCCTGCGGCGTGGCGGCCATGATCGTTTCAGGGCCTGTGTGGGGCTCAATCTGCGGCAAAAAGTATTTTGTTCCTGTTCCGGACCATGTGGCAAACCAGGAGGAGATCGACGAGTCCAAGCTTCCTGCCTTTGGGACCATTGTGGGGATCATCCTGATCCCGCTGGTGCTGATCATCTTTAAGTCCGTGGCCGGGGTTATGCCTGGGCTGGCGTCTGTGGAACCCCTCCTGGCTTTCCTGGGAGAACCCTTTGTGGCCCTTCTGATTGCCACGGTGGCGGCAATGTTCATTCTGGGGATCAAGCACGGATATACCACGGAGGAGCTTGAGAAGATCATGACAAAATCCCTGGAGCCTACAGGACTGATCCTGCTGGTGACTGCCTGCGGCGGGGTTCTGCGGTATATGCTTCAGTATTCGGGCCTTGGAGATGTGATCGGTAACGCGGTTGCTTCCGCCAATCTTCCCATTGTGGTGGTGGCGTTTATTGTAGCGGCCCTTGTAAGGATCTGCGTGGGGTCCGCCACGGTGGCCATGACCATGGCGGCAGGTATCATTGCGGCTATGCCGGGGATCGCGGAGCTGTCGCCTATTTATCTGGCGTGTACCACGGCGGCGGTGGCAGGCGGCGCTACGGTCTGCTCCCACTTTAATGATTCCGGATTCTGGCTGGTAAAATCCCTTGTAGGGCTGGATGAGAAGACGACCCTTAAGACCTGGACCATTATGGAGACTCTGGTAGGCGGGACCGGGTTTGTGGTGGCGTTGATCATATCCTTCTTTGCGTAGATTTGGATCAGTGATATAATGAATAAAAAGATTGAGAAGGGAGCGAATTTTTATGGAACTGACAAGTCAGAAAATGAGAAAGCTGGCGCCGGAGCTGGATCCTCTCAGGATCGGCACCGGATGGAAGCCGGAGGATCTGGACAAACCGCAGATCATGATCGAGAGCACCTTTGGGGACAGCCATCCGGGAAGCGGCCATCTGGATCTTTTGGTGGAAGAGGTGCGAAAGGGCGTGGAGGAAGCCGGAGGATTTGGAGCCCGGTATTACTGCACGGATATCTGCGATGGGGAGAGCCAGGGAACGGACGGGATCAATTTCAGTCTGGTAAGCCGGGAGATTATTGCGGGGATGATCGAGATCCACGGCAACGCCACACCTTTTGACGGGGCTGTGTATCTGGCCAGCTGCGACAAGGGAATGCCTGGAAACCTGATGGGGCTGGCAAGGGTTGACGCTCCGGCTGTGGTGGTGCCCGGGGGAACCATGAACGCGGGGCCGGACATGCTGACCTTAGAGCAGCTGGGCATGTACAGCGCCAAGTACCAGCGGGGAGAGATCGATGAGGAGAAATTAAACTGGGCCAAGTGCAACGCCTGTCCCAGCTGCGGCGCCTGCTCCTTTATCGGAACGGCGTCCACCATGCAGATCATGGCCGAGGCTTTGGGCCTGGCCCTGCCGGGAAGCGCCCTGATGCCTGCCACCAGCCCGGATCTTTTGGCATTTGCAAGGCAGGCGGGAAAACAGGCGGTAAAGCTGGCTGCCATGGAGGGGATGCGCCCGTCGGATATGGTAACTGTCAAGAGCTTTGAGAATGCGATTCTGGTCCACGCGGCCATTTCGGGAAGCACCAACTGTCTGCTGCACATTCCGGCCATTGCCCATGAGTTTGGCATTGAGATCACAGGGGATACCTTTGACAGGCTTCACAGAAACGCCAGATATCTGCTGGATGTGCGGCCTGCGGGACGGTGGCCTGCGGAGGTGTTCTACTACGCCGGCGGGGTTCCGGCCATTATGGAGGAGATCAAAGACCACCTTCACCTGGATGTGATGACGGTCACGGGAAAGACTTTGGGAGAGAATTTGCGGGAGCTTAAGGAAAACGGCTTCTATGAGCGCTGCGGCAGATGGCTGGATGATTTTAACCGGAGATACCAGGTACATGTGACAAAAGAGGATATTATCCGCCCCTATGATAAAGCCATTGGAACGGACGGGAGCATTGCGATCCTCAGAGGCAACCTGGCTCCCGAGGGGGCGGTGATTAAGCACACAGCCTGTCCAAAGGAGATGTTTAAGGCGGTTCTCAACGCCAGGCCTTTTGACAGCGAGGAGGAATGTCTGGACGCGGTGCTGAAACACAAGGTTCAGAAAGGGGACGCGGTGTTTATCCGCTATGAGGGTCCAAAGGGAAGCGGTATGCCGGAGATGTTCTACACCTCGGAGGCTATCAGCAGCGACAAGGAATTAGGACGCAGCATTGCCTTGATTACCGACGGACGGTTTTCCGGCGCGTCCACAGGGCCGGTGATCGGACACTGCAGCCCGGAGGCCGCGGACGGAGGCCCTATCGCCCTGGTGGAAGAGGGGGATCTGATCGAGATCGATGTGATGGAGCGGAAGCTGAACATCATCGGCGTCAAGGGGGAGAGAAAGACGCCCCAGGAGATCGACGCCGTGCTGACAGAGAGGCGCAAAAACTGGAAGCCGAAGGAGAGAAAGTACAAGAGAGGGGTTTTGCGGCTGTTTAGCGAGCACGCGGCAAGTCCTATGAAGGGGGCTTATCTGGATTTTTGACGGATCGTTTTGATGGATCCATATGATGCAAGATATAGGTGGCGGCCTGGATGTAACAGTTTGGATAACCCTTGAACCGTTACGCGTCCGGCCATGAAAATCGCTTCGCGATGGGGCCGGATGCCCTGCTGCCATTACGTTTTCGTACGGTCAGAGCGGTAAATGCGCAGACCTGCCTGAACGGTTACGCCTGGATTTCCAACTGGAGATCCAGGCTGTTTTATTTCTGGACTTTGCCTTAAGGTTATGGTATGCTTATATCATTCTAAGGAACCGTTTCGCCTACAGGAAAGGATGGTGATATTATGACCGATCAGGAATTGTTATTGGCCATGTCTGATATGATGGACGGAAAGTTAAGATCAGCTCTGGGACCAATTGAAAATGAACTGCAATCGGTAAAGGATGAGGTCCATCAATTGAAACTTTATCAGGAAAATGTAATTATGCCGCGTCTCAATACGATTGAATCCTGCTATACAGATACATACAATCGTTATAAAAATTACCCGGATAAGATGGAATCTTCCTTTCAAGATATTGATTTGCTGAAAAAGGTGGTTGCCGAACACATCCGGAGACTGCAGGCATTTGCTTGACACAATCTGCGCAAAGCGCGGCGATAGAATCATAAGGAGGATAAAGTGATGATAAAACGGTTTACATGGGGAAAGCCCGTTGAGACGGAGGCAGTGGTCAAAAGAGAGGCGGGGGAGAGAACGCTTTCGGAGGTTCCCTATTTTTCACAGGTTCAGACAGGCGACGGCAGGGGAAGCGTGCTCACTTACCATATGGGGGAGCATGATATCATTTACGGCCTGGGAGAGAACATAAGGGGCATCAACAAGCGGGGCTGGGTCTATGAGTCAAACTGTGTTGACGACCCGATCCACACAGAGGCCCGGCGCAACCTGTACGCGTCCCACAATTTCTTTCTGGTGGACGGCAGGGAGCGGTTCGGGGTGTTTGTGGACGCGCCCCAGAAGGTGACATTTGACATAGGGTACACGGACAGGGACCGGCTTGCGGTTACGGTGGACGCAGGCGGGTTTGACCTGTATATCCTGGAGGGGGATTCCCTGCGCCAGATGGTCAGGGAGTTTCGGCAGATCATCGGCAGAAGCTACATTCCTCCCAAGTGGGGCTTCGGGTACGGCCAGAGCCGGTGGGGATATGAGAATGAGGAGGATATCCGCCAGGTGGTAAAGCAGCACCGGGACAGCGGGGTGCCTCTTGACAGTGTGTACATGGATATTGACTACATGGAGCGGTTTAAGGATTTTACGGTGGATGAGGAGAAGTTCCCCAAGTTTCCCCGGTTTGTGGAGGAGATGCGGGCCCAGAATATCCATCTGGTGCCTATCATTGACGCCGGGGTGAAGATCGAGAAGGGGTATCCGGTGTACGAGGAGGGCGTGGAAAACGGATATTTCTGTAAGAAGGAGGACGGAGAGGAGTTTGTAGGCGGCGTGTGGCCCGGAAGATGTCATTTTCCGGACATGCTTAATGATGATGCCAGAAAGTGGTTTGGACACAAGTACAAGTTCCTTCTTGACCAGGGGATCGACGGGTTCTGGAACGACATGAACGAGCCGGCCCTGTTTTACGGGGAGGATTATCTTACAAAGGCCTTTGAGAAGCTGGATGAATACCGGAAGCAGGAGCTGAACCTTCACACCTTTTTCGGCATGAAAAACCTGGTTCTGGGGCTTTCTAACCGCAAGGAAGATTACGAGAGCTTTTACCATGAGTACAAGGGGGAGCGCATCCGCCATGATAAGGTACACAACCTGTACGGCTACTATATGACCAGGTCCGCGGGGGAAGCTTTTGATGAGCTGGAGCCGGACAAGAGAGTCCTTATGTTTTCCCGGGCTTCCTATGTGGGGATGCACCGGTACGGCGGCGTGTGGACCGGGGACAACAGCTCCTGGTGGTCCCACATTTTGATGAACCTGCAGATGCTTCCGGGACTGAATATGTGCGGATTTTTGTACACAGGCGCGGACCTGGGGGGATTTGGCTGCGATACCACGGAGGACCTTCTGCTGCGGTGGCTGGAATTGGGGATCTTTACGCCGCTGATGCGCAACCATTCTGCCAAGGGAACCAGGGAGCAGGAGTTCTATCGGTTTGGCCATGTGGAGGATTTCCGGGGGATTATCGGCCTTAGATATGCGCTGTTGCCTTACTTGTACAGCGAGTTTGTGAAAGCGGCCATGAGGGATGATATGATGTTCTTGCCCCTTGCCTTTGTGTATCCTCAGGATGAGGAGGCCGCTGCGGTGGAGGACCAGCTGATGGTGGGAGAGAGCATGATGATCGCTCCGGTGTACAGACAGAACGCCAGGGGGCGGTATGTGTATCTGCCGGAGGAGATGAAGCTGTACCGGTTCAGGAGCAGCGAGGATGTGGACATAGAGGTCCTTGGGGCAGGCCATCATTATGTGAAGGCGGAGCTTAATGAGGTGCTAGTGTTTGTCCGTCCAAACCATGTGGTTCCTCTGGCCGGCGGCGGGTGCTGCGTGGCGGATGTGGATATGTCCAGGTTAAGGCTTCTGCATTTTGTGACGGACCAGGCGGAGTATGAGCTGTATGATGACGACGGGTATGGGAAGAAGATCGACCTGGAGTCCGGAATCACTAAGGTCCGGGTTACGGCAGACGGAAAGGTGGACGCGGAAGGAGCTTTGGAGGTGGAGTGGACGCTTTTATAGGGTGGATTGTTGAGTGAGCATGGGCGGGGGTGTCGTGGGGCCAGGCTATTACAGGGAGACAGATCCTTCCCTTCTCTGACTGGCATCACGACTATCCTCGCCTTTTGCGCAAGAAATCGTTCTCAAAGCCCTAAGCCGCCCCTGGCGCTCCAAGGCGGACCAGACGGTTTAAGACTCTGCCTACATCATAGCTGGCGAAATCCCTGCTGTCCACGGTCATGACCCGGTCGCCGTATTTTGCCCGGTACTCCGGAAGTTTGTAGGCGATCTGGGGAGCCAGAAGGATGTAGTCGTACTGGTCCTGGAGACGGTCGATCTCCTGGAAGCTGACAGCGTCTATGGTAATGGCAACGCCGGCCTTTTCCAGGGCGTTCTTCATGGTGTAGGCAAAATAGGAGGACGTAAGGCCGGAAGAGCAGCTGACCAGAAGCTTCATGGCCTGGCCGTTCTTGGCCGCGTGTACGTCAAGATGCTCCTTAGATGGATTCTTATCTTTAAAAAAGTCGAAGAAGGCCTGGATATTGTTTTTGGCCGTCTTAGGCTCCCTGGCTTCAAAGTGAAGGTAGAAGGGAGTCTCGCCGGTCTTTTTGTCCTCAATGGAAAGCTCCATCAGGCTGTTCTCGTGAAAGATCACAGACGCCTCGTAGACTTCATTGCAGAAGCTGATGATCCCGCACTTTTTCCGAATGTGGGCGCAGCTCATGGAAGCTAGCTGGTGGTAGATCTGGCACTGTAAGGACTTATGTTTTCTCTCTTTCATCTCTTTTACCTCCTATAACATGTTCAGATGGCGGGATGGATACATTCCCGAATCTGTAGTTTCATTAAACCAGATTTTGGCATTTTTGACAAGGCGTAGAGGGGATTCTGAAATGGCGTTCACAAATTTGTCTGTTTTCAGGCCAGGTTTTGTGAACGACGTTCCGGGGCCTCTGTTTTGTATTTATGATAAAACCAGGAAAGGGAGGAATCAATCGGACTTTCGGAGGTGTACCATAAGAAAAACTGATGTGAGCGCAAATAAGCAGATTGGCAGATTCGTGGATGTATAAATCACGAATCTGCCAATCTGCTAATCTGCCAATCTATGAATCTGTCGGTTTATCAGGATATGGGGCGAAAAGACCATAAGCCCGGTGAAATTTTCGCGTAGTATCCTATCTTTGCCTGCGCAGCCGGAACCTGCGGACGGACACGGACAGCTCCTCTGCCTCGCTCTGAAGCTCCTGGGCGGACATGGCGGACTTCTCGGATGTGGAGGCGTTGCTCTGGACAACGCTTGAAATCTGGTTCATGCCAAGGGTCAGCTGGGATAAGGACTCTGCCTGCTGTTTGGCGGACTGGGCAATGCGGTCCACCAGTTCCGTGGACTTCTGAGCTCCGGCCACGCCTGTGGACAGGGCCGCCGTGGTGTCCTCGGACAGGGAGTTGCCATGCTCCACCATCTTCATGGAATTCTGGATCAGGGTGGCAATGTCCTTGGCAGCCATGGAGCTTTTGTTGGCCAGGCTCTGGACCTCATCGGCCACCACCGCAAAGCCCTTTCCGGCCTCCCCTGCCCGGGCTGCCTCCACTGCCGCGTTGAGGGCCAGGATGTTGGTCTGGAAGGAGATATCGTCAATGGTCTTGATGATGCCGCTGATCTGCTGGGAGGACTGGGCGATATCTCCCATGGCCGCGGTCAGCTGAGCCATCTTCTGGTTGCAGGCCTGAAGCTGTATGGCAGCGTCTGTGGAGAAGGAGCGGGCAGTGTCCGCGTCCTTGGAGGTGGCGCCCACCTGATCGGACAGGGTCTGAATGCTGGCGGACAGCTCCTCAACTGCGGAGGCCTGCTGGACCACGCCGCTGGAGAGCACCTGGGCGTCCGCGGCCATGCGCTGGGACTGATTGGAAACCTGGTCGCTGGTGCGGTTGATCTGGAACAGCGCGTTGTTCAGGGAGTCCAGGATCTGGTTCATGGCCTTCTGGATGGGAATAAATTCTCCTTTGTAATCACTGCTGATGGCAATGTCCATCTTTCCCTCCGCCATGTGAGCCAGGCTGGAGTTAATATCGGATATGTACTTTTTAAGCTGATCTCTGGTCTCGTGGATAGAGTGGACCAGCATGCCGATCTCCGAAGTGTCGGGCTCAAGGGGGAACGGGGCGGAGAGGTTGCCGTCGGCGATCTCGCCCATCTGGTCACGGACCGCAATAACCGGCCGTATGATCTTTTTCTGAGTCACCAAGAGAACGCAGACCTGCATAAGGCCTACCAGCAGAACGGCGATGGTGATGATCACGCTTATCATGTTCTGGGCAGAGGTCAGGGAATTGACCTGGGTTTGGGTCCTGGTCTCCAGGGCGTTGAGAAACTGCTCTTTCAGAGAGTTTATCTGGCTGATGACCGTGCTGTACTCGGTCCCGTACACATAGCCCAGGGCAGCGTCGATCTGCCCGCTCTGCACCTGGTTCATGGCTTCCTGCTCCAGGGGGACTAAGTCGTTGGACAGAGAGGACATCTGATCAATCATGGCCTGCTCATCGGAGGTGATGCCGATCTCCTGGAGAGCGGCCACGCCCTGTTCCCGGTTTTTTAAGGTGTTCACCTCGTTCATGTAACTGTCGTAATACTGCTTGTCCCCGGTGGCAGCGTAGGCCCGCACATCCTGGACAAGACTTGACGAGCCGTTCATAAAGCGATTGGCATTATAGGTAAGACTGCTCTTGTCCGCGTTAGCCTTCTCAAGGCGGCTGCTGGCGCCGTTGTAGATAAATAAAAGCACAACCACAAGCAAAAGCGCCAGGATGGACCCACCATTAAGAAGCAGCATTAATTTGGACTGATTCATTGCTTTTTTCATTTTCATACTCCTCCGTGGTATGTGACATTTTCCTATTCTCTAGGTTACACAAAATTGATGAAAAATTCAACTAAATCTAATAAGGTTTTTACATTTTATGATACGTGGGGGAGCCGGGCCAAGAGGAACCCTGATTAAAAGCTGTTTTCGTATGCCCTTCGTATATCTTCTGGCATATCTTCCGGGGTCATGGAGTGGAGACGGTCCTCATTGCCGTCCTGTATGGCCTGATCGTAGTACCAACATTTATACCGGATCATGTCCAGTACCTGGCTCATCCGCTCCATCTCAGCCTCCACGGCCTCCTTTTGCCTGAGAAGCATGTCCCGGCGTTTTTCATAGGTATTGGCTCCCTGCTGGCACCAGAGCATAAATTCCCGGATGTCCCGTATTTCCATGCCGGTTTTTTTCAGGCATTCGATCATGCGGAGCTTTTCCACCTCCCTGTCGCTGAAGACGCGGATGCCGGAGCGGCGCTGCATATCAGGAAAAAGCCCCTCCTTGTCATAGTAGCGCAGGGTGGAGATGGGAATGTTGAACATGTTTGATATTTGTCCTATGGTGTACATGGCGATCACCTCGATCTTGTAAAGATTCTTTGACTTAAAGTCAGGTTTAGCTTTTAGGAAGATAGTTTATCACATCCACGGCGCGGTGTCAAGAAACAGGGAGATGCGGGGCACGGGCCGCGGATGGCAAAGGGTAACCGTTCGGACAGGTCTGCGCGTTTACCGCGCTGACCATGGAAAAGCGTAATGGCAGCAAACATGGCGGGAATCCGGGCCGGAAAAAGAAAAGAGCACGATGCATTGCGGATCTGGGTCTTTGACACATCATGCTTTTTGGCCGGGCCGGGGAGGGAGGGGATGGGGAGGCCCTGGCCCCGAATTAGGAGAAGCCGGGATGCTTACTCCTGGACGTTGATGATAACTTTCATGGTGCTTTCCCGGTTTCCGTCAATATACTGGTATGCTTTCAGGTAATCCCGGAATGGGAAATGTTTGGAGATGAGAGGGGCCAGGGCCACCTTTTTTTCCTTTACCAGGCGGATGGCTTCTATGTAGTCCTCATTGCGGTACATCATGGAGGTGTTTAGGTCCAGCTCATGGTCGTTCAGCACAGCCAGGTCCACGGTGGCCTGTCCGGCGAACACAGCCACCAGGATGATGACGCTCCCTTTTCTGGCGTACTTGACAGCCTGGCCCATGGTGGTGTTGTTGCCCGCGCAGTCGTAGATCACGTCAGCCTTGTCAGGCCCGAAGTGCTTAATCATGGCGTCTCCAAAGTCGGCGGTTTTGGTGTTTACGCAGAAATCTACGCCGCATTCCCGGGCTTTTGCCAGGCGGATGTCGCTGACATCGGTGATCATGACGCTTTTCGCGCCCATGCCCCTGGCGGTCTGGGCCACCAGGATCCCGATGGGGCCGGCTCCAAGGACGGCGATCTTTTGCCCTTTTACATCTCCGGCCCTTCTCACGGCGTGGACAGCCACAGCCAGAGGTTCGATCATGGCTCCCTCGTCATAACTCATGTCCTGGGGAAGCAGAGTTACCTTTGCCGCGTCCACCGCGAAATAGTGGGAGGCAGTGCCTGTGGTCTGAAACCCCATAACCTTTAAGCTCTCGCAGAGATTGTACTTGCCGTGGCGGCAGGGGTGGCACTGGCCGCACACCACCTGGGGCTGGATGGTAACTTTCTGGCCGATCGTGAGTCCTTCTACCCCGTCCCCAAGCGTTACGATCTGGCCGGACACTTCATGGCCCTGGGTTACAGGGTAGGAGGTAAAGGGGTGTTCCCCGTGGTAAACGTGGATATCGGACCCGCAGACGCCGATCTTCATGACCTTGATCAACACCTGGCCGCTTTCGGGCTGGGGTGTGGGCACCTCCTGAAAGGTGATCTGGCCTGGGGCTGTCATAACCTGCTGTAACATGTATGGCTCCTCCTTTTATATATAGTTTTATAAAATAGTTTAATAAAGTAATGGTATTATCTCACACATGGGAGGTTTTGTCAACAGCCTCTTGATAAATCCCATACCTTGTGATACGATAAACAGGATCATCATATACCCGGCAGGGCATAGGGCCATGGATCTGACAGTCCGTGGTTATATTTATAGAAGCAGGAGGAAATGTTATGGGAGCGATCATTGGAAGTATCATTCAGAATGTTATCGAGGTAGCCGTGTTTGTGGTTATCGCGTGGGCAGGCATCATGGTAGGCAAGAACATGGCCGCAAAGAAGGCCGCCGGCAGCAAAGATACGAAGTAGACGCGGAGGAATGGACGTGAAGAAGTATGGTGTTAACGAATTAAGAAAGATGTTTTTGGAATTCTTCGAGAGCAAGGGCCACCTGGCCATGAAAAGCTTTTCCCTGGTTCCACACAATGACAACAGCCTGCTGCTGATCAATTCCGGCATGGCGCCTTTAAAGCCCTATTTTACGGGGCAGGAGATTCCGCCAAGGAAGCGGGTCACCACCTGCCAGAAGTGCATCCGCACAGGGGATATTGAGAATATCGGAAAGACGGCCCGCCACGGCACGTTTTTTGAGATGCTGGGCAATTTTTCCTTTGGAGATTATTTTAAGACCGAGGCCATCCACTGGTCCTGGGAGTTTCTGACAGAGGTTGTGGGACTTTCGCCGGACCGTCTCTACCCGTCGGTTTACCTGGAGGACGACGAGGCATTTGACATCTGGAACAAGGAGATCGGCATCCCGAAAGAGCGGATCTTTCGCTTTGGCAAGGAGGATAATTTCTGGGAGCACGGGGCAGGTCCCTGCGGCCCCTGTTCGGAGATCTACTATGACAGAGGCGAGAAGTACGGCTGCGGAAAGCCCGGCTGTACCGTGGGCTGTGAGTGCGACCGGTATATCGAGGTGTGGAACAATGTGTTCACCCAGTTTGAGAATGACGGCCACGGCAATTACACGGAGCTGGCTCAGAAGAATATTGACACCGGCATGGGGTTAGAGCGGCTGGCAGTGGTGGTCCAGGACGTGGATTCCCTGTTTACGGTGGACACCAACAAGGCTCTGCTGGATGAAGTGTGTACTTTGGCCGGGATCCGGTATCAGGAGGACGAGAAAAAGGACGTGTCCCTGCGCATTATCGCGGACCACATAAAGTCCTGTACTTTTATGATCTCCGACGGCATCATGCCTTCGAATGAAGGGCGGGGATATGTGCTTCGGAGGCTTTTGCGCCGGGCGGCCCGCCACGGCAGGATCCTGGGCATTGACGGTAAGTTCCTGGCGGGATTAAGCGAGACGGTCATCGCCCTTTCAAAGGACGGCTATCCGGAGCTGGAGGAGAAGAAGGTTATGATCTTAAAGGTTCTCACCGAGGAGGAGGACAAGTTTAACAAGACCATTAACCAGGGGCTGGCCATCTTAGGCGACATGGAGCAGGCCATGGCAGACAGAGGCGAGACGGTTCTTTCCGGGGACGACGCTTTTAAGCTGTACGATACCTACGGATTCCCCCTGGATCTGACGGTTGAGATCCTGGAGGAGAAGAATTTTCAGGTGGATGAGGAAGGCTTTCAGGCGGCCATGAAGGAGCAGAGAAAGAAAGCCCAGAAAGCCCGCAAGACCACCAACTACATGGGGGCGGATGTGACGGTTTATCAGTCCATCCCGGCAGAGATCACCACCAGATTTGTGGGGTATGACAGGTTAAGCCACGACTCGGTCATCACGGTTCTCACCACGGAAGATGAGATGACAGAGGCCCTGACAGACGGCCAGAGAGGCACCGTCCTTGTGGAGGAGACGCCTTTTTACGGCACCATGGGCGGCCAGCAGGCAGATGTGGGCACCATTTTTTGTGAGACAGGCAGTTTTCAGGTGGAGGACACCATACACCTTCAGGGCGGTAAGGTGGGCCATGTAGGCGTGATGACTGCCGGTATGCTGAAAAAAGGGGACAAGGTGACCCTGAGCGTCTGTGAGAAGAACCGTCTGAATACCGGAAAGAACCACAGCGCCACCCACCTTCTGCAGAAAGCCCTGCGGACGGTTCTGGGGGATCATGTGGAGCAAGCAGGCTCCTATGTGGACGGGGGAAGGCTGCGGTTTGACTTTACCCATTTCTCCGCCATGACAAAGGACGAGATCAAAAAGGTGGAGGATCTGGTCAATGAAAAGATCAGGGAGGATCTGGCTGTCATCACCCAGGAGATGTCCCTGGACGAGGCCAAGAAGTCCGGCGCCATGGCTTTGTTTGGCGAAAAGTATGGGGACACTGTCCGGGTGGTGAAGATGGGAGATTTCTCTGTGGAGCTGTGCGGAGGAACCCATGTAAGCGCCACAGGGGTGATCACGGCGTTTAAGATCCTGTCCGAGACCGGCATCGCGGCCGGCGTCCGCAGGATCGAGGCCCTGACAGGGGAGGGGCTGATGGCCTACTACGAGGATGTGGAGCGGCAGCTCCACGACGCGGCACAGGCGGCAAGGACCACTCCCGGGGAGCTTAGCCACAGGATCGAGACCCTTCTGGGGGAGATCAAGGCTTTAAACTCCGAGAATGAGAAGCTGAAAAGCAAGCTGGCCAACAGCGCCATGGGCGACGTGATGAGCCAGGTTGTGGAGATAAACGGCGTCAAGGTTCTGGCCACAAAGGTGGCGGACGTGGATATGAACGGCCTTCGCAATCTGGGAGACCAGATGAAGGAGAAGATGGGAGACGGGGTTATCGTCATCGCGTCGGCTCAGGGCGGCAAGGTGAACCTCATGGCCACTGTCACGGACGAAGCCCAGAAAAAGGGCGCTCACGCCGGAAATTTGATCAAAGCCATCGCCGGGCTGGTGGGCGGCGGCGGCGGCGGACGGCCGGGCATGGCCCAGGCAGGGGGCAAGAACCCGGAAGGCATTGACAGCGCTCTGGCCAAAGTGGCGGAGGTTGTGAGAGAGCAGGTACGGTAAACGCCCGGACCTACCTGAACTGCTGTTAAGATTTTGTAACAGATCAAGGGTCATCTGAACTGTTACCAAGATTTTCCTTATGGATCAAAAAAATTGCAAAAACCAGTTGACGAATGAATAATTTATGCTATAATCATAGCAGTGCTATAAAATACCCAAACAGTTGTATTATGCACAAGTACACAACTGGAGGGAGGTTAGGTGTGAGCTATGTCGAACGTTATTGTTAAAGATAATGAATCGTTAGACAGCGCTTTACGCAGATTCAAAAGAAACTGCGCAAAGGCTGGTATTCAGCAGGAGATTCGTAAAAGAGAGCATTACGAGAAGCCCAGCGTAAGACGGAAGAAAAAGTCTGAAGCTGCGAGAAAACGTAAGTTCAATTAAGCTGCCGGATTTTAAAAGTCCTCAGTCGCAAGATTGAGGACTTTTTTCTATGGGTATCACATAGATTGTTAGTAATCTCTGACGTGTGGGAAATGAGGCCGTTGTATGGGGAAGATGATGGAACAGGCAGGCTCCATGCTGCATATCCCAAAGGACGTGGCGGCGGGGGAGCCGGTGATCACGATCACAGGGCGCAGGAACGTGTACATCGAGAATTATAAGCGGATCGTCAGCTTTATGGACGATGAGATAAAGATCCAGGGCAAGACCTGCCGGATCACGGTCCAGGGAAAGAGGCTGGCTATTGAGTATTATACGGGGGATGACATCCTCATATCCGGGCTGATCCATTCGGTGGCTACGGAGTGCTAGTACAGCGATGTGCTAGATTTTTCTATAAGGCTGAAAGGTGGAATGGGGTTGATCGCAGAGCTTGGCCGGTGGGCAAAAGGGTTTCTGGAACTAAGAATACAGGGGTATGGGGCGGAGCGTTTTCTGAACCTACTTAAAAGCGGGGACATCAGCTTTTGGGGCGCGAGGAAGAAAAAGGACGGGTATTATTTTTATATGGGGCTTAAAGAGTTTTACAGGATCCGCCCCCTGCTTCGGAAATCCCGGGTGTCCATGAGGATCGTCTCCCGGATGGGGATGCCCTTTTTTCTGTATCGGAATCGAAAGAGAAAGGCCTTCGCTTTGGCGGTCCTTTCTTTTTTTGTGTATCTGTATGTGATGAGCCTGTTTATCTGGAATATTTCGTTTGAGGGAAACTGGCACTACAGCAGGGAAACGCTCCTGGATTATCTTGAAACCCAGAATGTGCGATATGGAATGAGAAAGACCGGGATTTCCTGCGACGCTTTGGAGGAGGGGATCCGCAGCGCGTTTCCGGAGGTGACCTGGGTGTCGGCCAGGGTATCAGGAACCAGACTTTTGGTAAAGATAAAGGAGAATGAGGTGTTGTCCGATCTGCCAGAGGCCAGACAGGAGCCCTGCGAGCTTATCGCCAAAAACGCCGGCGTTATTACCAGGATGATCGTGCGCCAGGGAAAGGCGGCGGTGGCTGTGGGGGATGAGGTGATCGAGGGGCAGCAGCTGATCGGGGGACAGCTTTCCATCATGAACGACGCGGGGGAGGCGGTGCGGACAGCCTATGTCCATGCGGACGGGGATGTGTACGCAAAGACCCAGTACCGGTATGAGGAGACATTTTCCCAGTATCACACGGTCACCGCTAAGACCGGGGAAATACGGTACGGGGCGGGATTTATGGCGGGCTCTTACCGGTTTCGCGTTCTTTTTCCGTATTTTGGGGATACGTCCTGGAATTATGTGACAGACTTGACCCAGGCGCGGCTGTTCGGCGATTTTTATCTGCCGTTTTATGTGGAGCGGATACGGGGGGAGGGATTTGTGTCCTATGAGCGTCCCTACCGGCAGGAGGAGAAGGAGGAGGAGGCGAAAAAGCTTCAGAAATATTATCAGAAAAATTTAATGGAAAAGGGGGTTCAAATTATTGAAAATAATGTTAAAATACAAGAGGATGGAGTTTTGTGGAAAGTGGAAGGGATCGTGACCGGGGAGGAGCAGATCGGCACAGAGCGGTATCTTACGGAATTTGAGGAGACTGAGGAGAACAAAGAGTAGATGAGCGTGATAGAGACGATGATCGATATTCCCGCGGAGCATGAGCGGAATGTGTGCGGGCAGTTTGACGAGTATATCAAGAAGATCGAGCGGACCCTCCATGTGACTATGGTGGCCAGGGACGGGGCGCTGAAGATCATAGGGCCGGAGGATATGATACGCAAGGCAAAAAGCGTGTTCAACAACCTGGTGGAGCTGTCAAAAAGGGGCAATGCCATTACCCAGCAGAATGTGGACTACGCGTTGTCCCTGTCTTTTAGCGAGAAGGACCACGAGATCCTGGAGATCGACAAGGATATTATCTGCCGCACCGTAAGCGGTAAGCCGGTGAAGCCAAAGACCCTGGGGCAGAAACAGTATGTGGACGCCATCCGGAAAAAGATGGTGGTGTTCGGCATCGGTCCCGCGGGAACCGGCAAGACTTACCTGGCCATGGCCATGGCGATTCAGGCCTTTAAGGACGGGGAGGTGGGGCGCATTATCCTGACCCGCCCGGCTATTGAGGCGGGGGAGAAGCTGGGATTTCTGCCGGGAGATCTGCAGAGCAAGATAGACCCCTACCTGCGCCCGCTCTACGACGCCCTGTACCAGATCATGGGGGCGGAGAGTTACCTGCACAATTCGGAAAAGGGGCTGATCGAGGTGGCCCCTCTGGCCTACATGAGAGGGCGGACCCTGGACAATGCCTACATCATCCTGGATGAGGCCCAGAACACCACGCCGGCCCAGATGAAGATGTTCCTCACCCGCATCGGTTTTGGGTCCAAGGTGGTGGTGACCGGGGACCAGACCCAGAAGGACCTGCCCGGGGGAAGCACATCCGGGCTGGACACGGCCCTGAAGGTGCTTAAGAAGGTGGAGGGCATCGGATTCTGCCATCTTACCAGCAGCGACGTGGTGCGCCATCCTCTGGTCCAGAAGATCGTACAGGCTTACGATGATTATGAGTCAAAGGAGGCCAGGGCCCAGGAGAGACGGCAGGGAAGGAAGTACCGCGGAGGCGACGGCGGGAGGCCGGGGCGCTGACCATAAGAATATCAGGCGCTGTTTACCTGCAGATGAGCGCAGGGCCGTATGAGTACATCGCTGCGCGAATTTACTCGTGAACGAATACATGGATGTACCAGACAAAAAGGGATAACAGCCATTTGGCGGAAGGGACAGATTCTTATGACCATTACGATTGATTATGAGGCAAAGAAAAAATTGGACCTGGACTGGAGGGAGATCATCCGGGATATTGTTCTGGGGGCCATGGATCTTGAGGGGTGTCCCTACGAGGCGGAGGTGAACGTGGTTTTGACGGACAATTCGGGGATCTGCCAGGTAAACTTAGAGTGCCGGGGCGTGGACGCTCCCACGGATGTCCTGTCTTTTCCCATGGTTGAGTATGAGGAGCCTGCCTGCTTTGACGGGGTGGAGGAGATGTTTGCCGACTGTTTTAACCCGGAGAGCGGGGAGCTGATGCTGGGGGATATTATGATCTCTGTGGACAAGGTGGAGGAGCAGGCCGAAAAGTACGGCCATTCCCAAAAGAGGGAGCTGGCGTTTCTCACTGCCCACAGTATGCTTCACCTGTTTGGGTACGATCACATGGAGGAGTCGGAGCGCCTGGTGATGGAGGAAAGGCAGAGAAGGATCCTGGAGGACAGGGGGTACGTCAGATGAAGAGGAGCTTTAGACAGCTGGAGGCCGTTCTGGCTGCCGCGTGTGTTCTGGCCGTGTTTTGTCTGGCGGGATGCGGGAAAACCTATGTGGAGACGGACGTGACCGTTGCCGTGGTTCAGCCGGAGACCTCCAGGGTGGAGGTGACCACAGCCAGGGAGACCGAGGAGGAGACTTTGCCGGAGACGGAGCCGGAACCGGAGGAGCGGGTGGAGGTGGACGGGAAGATAAGAAGCTATCTCACCGGGGAGATGGTGGACGCGAAAAAGGCCAACCGGCGTCCCCTGGCAGTGATGATGAGCAATGACAAGCAGGCCCTCCCCCACTACGGCATCAACCGGGCCGGGGTGGTGTATGAGGCCCCGGTGGAGGGCGGCATGAACCGGTATATGGCCATCATAGAGGACTACGACGGGCTGGAGCGGATCGGGTCCGTCAGAAGCTGCCGCACCTACTATACGTATTTTGCCAGGGAGTTTGACGCCATTTACGCCCATTACGGACAGAGCACCTTCGCGAAGCCCTACCTGAAAAATGTGGACAATATCAACGGGCTGGAAGGGGTGGGAGGCAATGCCTACTACAGGACCAATGACAGAAAGTCCCCCCACAATGCCTACACCAGCTTTGATCGGCTGCAGACCGCCATGGAGAAGCTGGGGTACTCCCAGGAGTATGACCCGGAGTATAAGGGGCATTACCAGTTTGCCAGAAGCGGGGAAGAGGTGATTCTGGAAAATTCTCTGGAAGCGCAGCGGGTTTATCCCGGATATGGAATGAACCAGCCGTATTTTGAGTACAATGAGGAGGACGGGCTCTATTACCGGTATCAGTACGGCGGACCTCACTGTGGGGACGAGGGACAGATCGCGGTGAGGAATATCATTTTCCAATACTGCGCCACAGGCCGTTACGCCACCACGGAGTATCTGAATATTGACGTCCATGAGCCTCAGTACGGCTATTACATAACTGGCGGGAGAGCCATTGCCCTGTCTTGGGAAAAGGACGGCCAGTTTGGTGTGACCCATTATTATAATACGGAGAATGAGGAAATCACGCTGAATCAGGGAAAGACCTGGGTTTGCGTCATCCCTACCAGCGATTTTTCGAAGACGGAAATCCATGGAAAGAGCCAATAGACCAACACAGGTGGGAGCGGGAGCTTCCAGGGAAGGCAGGCCCGGGGGAGTGGGGCAGACCTTCGGCGGACAGGCAGCCGGCGGTTCGGGAAGCAAAAGCCAGGACGACGGGTGGGCCCAGGGGCTTGCCCGGGAGTATGATAATAAAGTATCGGAGCAGGATATGGCAGGATATGAGGAGAGCCAGGGCAGTGGTCCGGGCCAGAGAGGAAGCAGAGGAGGAACCGGTCAGGACAGGCAGGCCTACGGTCCGGGAGGCAGCCGTTACGGCGGCCAGGGGACCAGAGGAGAGGACCCCCGCGGGGGAATGGGCCAGACTTTGGGCAGGGACGGGGAGAGACGGCCGGCAGCAGGAAGGAGACCGGAGACCGGGAATCGGGAGACACCGGCCAGTCATGGAGCCGGGGACATGGCAGGGTACGGCGGCCGGCCCGGCGGGATGACGGAAAATGGCGGTCAGGGCCAGGGCGGAGTTTCGGCGGGATACGGCGGCCGGGGGCGCGTCGGCGCGTCAGGAACCGGCGTTCCGGGCCAGGGCGGAGCTTCGGCCCGATATGGAGGCCAGGGCCAGAACAGCGGGGCGTCAGGAACCGGCGGACGTTTTGGCGGCACTGCGTTTAAGTACGGAAGCCGGGGGCAGGATAGCAAAGCGCCAGAGGGCGGCAGCGGTCGTCCCGGCAGCGGCGCTTTGGGCCAAAACGGCAAAGCGCCGGGGCAGTATGGAAGTCAGGATCAGAATATGGGGGCGTCAGAGCCGGCCAGCCAGGGGCAGAATGTGGTTTTGCCCAGGTATGGCGGCCAGAGTCACAGCGGCAGGCCGTCAGCGCCGGGCAGCGGTCGTCGCGGCGGCGATCTGTCCGGATCTGGCGGCGGCCGCCCGGGTGCGGGTTCATCGGGATTTGCCGGTCAGGGTGTGGGCGGCGGCGCGGCGGGATCAGGCGGCCGGGGCCAAGGAGTTGACCCGTCAGGGTCAGGAAGTCAAGGCCCGGGAGTTGGCCTGTCAGGATCAGGCGTTCCAGGCCGTGGCGTGGGCGCAGCGGGATCAGGCGACCGGGGCCAAGGAGTTGGCCCGTCAGGGTCAGAAAGTCAAAGCCAGGGAGTTGGTCTGTCAGGATCAGGCGTTCGGGGCCGGGGTGTCGGTCTGTCAGGGCCAGGCAGTCAAAGCCCGGGAGTTGACCCGTCAGGATCAGGCGTTCGGGGCCAGGGTGTCGGTCTGTCAGGGCCAGGCAGTCAAGGCCAGGGTGCTGGCCCGTCTGGCCTGTCTGGTCCGGGAAGTCAGAGTACGGGTGTTGGTATGCCGGGATCAGGCGTTCCGGGCCGTGGCGTGGGTGCGTCCGGTCCGGGCGGTGCTGGTCCGGGCCTCGGTATGTCCGGGGCAGGCGGTCAGGTTCACAGCGGCAGTTTACCGGACTCTGCCGGTTCAGGGCAGAGCGGCAATCCGTCCGGCCCGGGTCCGGGTGGTTTTGGCGGTGTTCAGCCGGGGGCTGGCAGTCAGAGCCAGGCAAAAAGGGCGGCGGGCGCAGGCAGGCTGGCTGGGGACAAAAGGACTGCAGGCGCGGGAAGCCAGAAAGCTGCCAAGGGCGCGAAAAAGCGGGGCGGCCAAGAGGCAAAGAGCAGCGTTTCCAAGCGGCCCGTAAGGCAGTCGGGCGGCGACAGCAGGCGGACCAAAGCAGCCAAGGCTAACGGCAGGAAGCCCCCGGGCACCGGGGCAGGCCGCTTTAAAGGGCGGGGCGGCGGGGACCGGGCCGCGCAGAGCAGAGACAGAGAGAGAGCCGGCGGAGCCTATGAGGCCAGGACGGAACGGGCGGGCAGCAACAGTCAAAACAGCGGGGCCTATGGGCGGCAGCGGTCTTCGCAGGCAGGGCCTCCGGGACACGCCTCCAGCGGCAGGAAAAAGCCGGGAGCGGGGATCAATTTTCTGGTTCAGGGAAGCATCTTGGCGGCGGCGGGGATCATTGTCCGCCTGATTGGCATGGTGTACCGGATCCCTCTGGCAAAGAAGATCGGGGATGTGGGCAACGGCTACTACAACGCGGCCTATTCCATCTACTCTATCCTGCTGATCATGTCCTCCTACAGCCTGCCGACAGCGGTTTCAAAGATGGTGTCAGCAAGGCTGGCCAAGGGGCAGTACCGCACGTCCACAAAGATCTTTCGGGCCAGCATGTTCTACGCTACCATAGCCGGTATGGCCGGGTTTTGCGCTTTGTGGTTCGGGGCGGATTATTTTGCCAGCCAGGTGATCAAGATGCCTTACAGTTCCTACGCCTTAAAAAGCCTTGCCCCCACCATCTGGGTCATGGCCTATCTGGGGGTGCTGCGAGGGTATTTTCAGGGACACTCTACCATGATCCCAACGGCGGTGTCCCAGATCTTTGAGCAGGTGGTCAACGCGGTGGTCAGCATTGTGGCGGCCTCCGTCCTGTTTGACATAGGGGTTAAGTCTAACCTGGTGTTCCATGACACGGAGTATTCCTACGCCTTCGGCGCGGCGGGAGGGGCCATCGGAACCGGGGCCGGGGCATTGACAGCCCTGGTGCTGTTCCTTCTTCTGACCATGGGCTATGTGCCTACGATGAGAAAGCAGGCAAAGCGGGATAAAGGAAGCAGGGTGGAGAGCTACGGGACCATTTCCAGGGCGCTGTTTGTGACCATTGTGCCGATTATCATCAGCAGCGCCATTTACAATATCAGCAATGTGGTGGACAACAGTATCTTTGGCCATGTGATGGAGAATCTGGGGGAGAGCGGGCAGACGGCCTCCCAGTGGGGCGTGTACATGGGGCGGTATCATATGCTCTTTAACATCCCGGTGGCCATTGCCAATTCCCTGTCCTCGTCCCTGATCCCCTCTCTGTCCAGGGCCATGGCGGGGAAGAACCGGAAGGAGGTTCTGTCAAAGATCAACAGCGCCATCCGGTTCTCTATGATCATCGCCATCCCATCGGCTGTGGGGCTGACCGTGCTGGCGGGGCCTGTGAGCAACCTGCTGTTTTCCGGCATGGACAATGAGATGCTGATCCGGATGATGGCAGTGGGCTCCTCGGCAGTGGTGTTTTTCTCCCTGTCAACGGTGAGCAACGCCATCCTCCAGGGGCTGAACCGGATGCAGGTGCCCATCATCAATTCCGCGGTAGCCCTTGGGGTCCATGTGGCCGCCCTTTACGGGATGCTGCGGGGACTGCGTCTGGGGATCTACAGCGTGGTGTACGCCAACATCCTGTTCGCGGCGCTGGTTTGCCTCTTGAACGCCGTCTCCATTGCCCGGTATACGGGATATCGGCAGGAGTTTTTAAAGACGTTTATCATCCCCTGTGTGGCGTCGGCGGCCATGGGAGGAGCGGCCTGGGGGATCCATGCCCTGTGTGTGAAGGCGGTGGGAAACGGGATCAGCACAGCGGCGGCTATTGTTGTGGCGATGGCAGTATATTTCTTGCTGTTGATCCTGCTAAAAGGGGTAAATGCCCAGGAGCTTTTGGGGATGCCGGGAGGCGCTAAGGTTCTGGCAGTTGCAAAGAAACTTCGGCTCATGTAGAGGGGAAGGAGCTTTGCCGGCTGTGAAGGGCCGGGCGGGGGGCCGAAGCTTATGGCGGATGAAGGCCATAGCGGACAGCCCCCTTTTGCATTTGAATGGTTTAAATTACTAAAATGTGCGGATACTACCTTTAGAACGCATTGGCTTCTAAAGGAGGGATGATCCATGAAGAGAAATGGTTTGCTGTCCAAAGGCAGGGGGGACAGGACGGGAAGGGGGCGCGTAAGGAAGGGGTACGGATGGTACCTTGTGTGGGGATTGGTGATCCTTGCCACAGCCCTGATCTGTTTTGGCGCCGGCGCGCTGGCTGCAAGGCCTAAAGTGTACCAGGAGAGCGCGGTGCCGGGGACTGTGTATGAGACGGAGACGGTGACGGAGCCCAGGCTGGTGATCAACCAGAAGGAGGTGGAGCCGGTCAGCGCGGACCCTAAGGAGGAGTTTTATCTGGTGTCGGAGACCGGGTATCTTTTGGTGTTTGCCCAGGATAAGTCCACCATTTGTCTCCACACCCACATCCCCATCACGGAGTTTCCCCAAAAGGAGCAGGACCGGTTGAGAGAGGGCATCTGGTTTGAGTCCATGATGGAGATCTTCCAGTACCTGGAGTCGTATACCAGTTAAGGATTTTCATAAGGCGGAGCAGCAAGATAGGATAAGAGGGAACTATGGGAAAAACGATTTTGGTCATCGGCGCGGGGGCGTCGGGCATGACGGCGGCCATACACGCCGCAAGGGCAGGGGCGGATGTGACGCTTTTGGAGCATGGGGACAGAGCCGGAAGAAAGCTTTTGTCTACCGGAAACGGAAGGTGCAATCTGACAAACCTGGACCAGAGGCCGGAATACTACCGGTGCGGCGTGGACGGGTTTGCCACAGAGGTTTTGGAGCGGTTTACGGTCCGGGATACGCTGGATTTTTTTCGGGGACTGGGGATCTTTCCCAAGGACAGGAACGGATATGTCTACCCTAATTCCGACCAGGCGTCTTCGGTGGTGGAGGCGTTTTTGCAGGAGCTCAGGCGTCTGCCTGTAAAGCTGCAGGTTCAGTGCGGGATAGAGCGGGCGGTCAGGGAGAGGGGAGCGTTCGCGGTCTTTTCCGACAAGGGGGTTTACAGGGGCCAGGCTCTGATTTTGGCCGCAGGGTCAAAAGCCGCCCCGATCACCGGGTCCGACGGCAGCGGGTATGAGCTGGCGGCGTCTTTTGGCCACCGGATTGTCCCGCCTCTTCCGGCCCTGGTGCAGCTTCGGTGCGGGGAAAAGCATTATAAGAAGCTGGCAGGCGTCCGCAGCGACGGGGAGATCGGGCTGTACGTGGACGGGAAGCTGGCGGCTTCGGACCGGGGGGAGCTGCAGCTGACAGATTATGGGCTATCCGGAATCCCCACGTTTCAGGTGAGCCGGTACGCCGCGGTGGCCCTACATAGGAGACGGAAGGTTACGGCCAGAATCAACTTTCTTCCGGCCCTGTCCGAAGGCCAGGCCCGGTCGATGTTTCGGGAGCGGTTTGAGATCATGGCGGGGAGGAGCTGCGGGCAGTTTATGAACGGGCTTTTAAACAGCAAGCTGTCCGATGTTTTGCTGGAGTTGGCGAGAATCCCCAGGGAAAAGGCCGCCCAGGCGCTGTCGGAGGGGGAGAGAGAAAGGCTGTTTCAGATGATAATTGCCTATGAGACCCGCGTTGTGGCGGTCAACCCCTTTGAGAACGCCCAGGTGTGCTGCGGCGGCGTGGATGTGAAGCAGGTGCGTCGGGAGACGTTGGAGTCAAAGCTGGTAAAGGGGCTGTATTTTTGCGGGGAGATCCTGGATGTGGACGGTATATGCGGCGGGTATAATCTGCAGTGGGCTTTTTCCAGCGGAGCGGTGGCAGGGAGCGGTTGTTTAAGGGGGTAATGGGGTCACTTCACGGCTGTGTGGCGAACTGCCTGCTATTGGCGGGGGAATCTGAATATTGATATATTGTTGAGTGAGCAATGGGCGAGGGTTGTCGTGGGGCCAGGAAGGGAAGGGAGGCTGTGTGCCGCTCGGGTTCAGATATGCCAAACATTCCGATGAGCCCTTAAAGCGGGAACCAGTCGG
>CAJUFP010000044.1 GCA_910585645.1 uncultured Hungatella sp.
CAACTATTTGGGTGAAAATGTAGTGCTACTTTTTATGTTCATCGTAGGTTAAATATTTACGATAGTCTTGCGTATCTGCCATATTAGATATAGAATCACTTTTTAAATTGCTATAGATGTCATATGCAACTCTTAGATCACCTCTGGGGCCAAAATGATAATTACATTTGGTAGGAGATGATTTTTTTCCTTGTAAGGATGAGGGTGATAAAGATTGTGGCAATTATTATGAGTACCCTGAGAGAAATCTTTATGTATTTTATATCGCAATCTGCATGGTCAGCGCGGTGAACGCGCTGACCTGTCTGAACGTTACTATTCTGTCAAATGGGTATTCATTTGGAAGAATTTGTCATGATATTTGTGTTTAATTTTTCCCAAGAGTATCCCCAAAAATCTGACATGGCGCAAAAATGCGACTAACATTTTCGTTAGTTACTGGATGAACACCGTTTCTATCCTTGATCATAGGTTTCTCCGCGCTATCACTTAATTCAACATTGTACTTCTCACATAATGCGAAAAATAAACTTTTATCAAACATCATATCACCTCTTCTTCCTCATTATACTCCAAACCAAAGTTTCAAAATAACAGCCAGCACAGGAATCGTAACCATAGAACACAAGGTTGACATAACGACGCTGATAGACGCGATGCGCCCCTGTTTTTCATACTGACTGCTGGCCATAGCCACCATGGACGCGATGGGCATACCGATGGTCATGGCTGTCATGCAGATAAGCAGGGCGTTATCGGTAAGAAAACTCATATACAGCGCGGTAAGGATCGGCATCACCAGCAGGCGGATAACCGTTACAGCGTAGATCCGCTTTTCACTGAATATGTCATGGAGCGGATAGTTGGCCATATTGCTTCCGATGATGAGCATGGACAAAGGCGTGGTCACGCTTCCGATAAAACTACACGGCTCCAGGATAAGATCCGGAAGGGAGATGCCTGTAAATGGGATGGCAAGGGCGAGAACCGCAGCCATAGTCCCTGCGTTCAGAAGCCGTTTTGGCTCAAACCGGGATGTGTTCCCGGCATCCCTGTCATAGAGAAACAGGGTGTAGGAATAGAACAACAGGTTAAATCCCAGATTGAAGATGGTGGTATAAAAAATAGAGATGTCCCCATACAGCGCCTGAACTACCGGGTATCCCATAAAGCCCACATTGGCGTGCATTACCATGGAGCGGTAGGTTCCCCGGCAGTCAGCAGGCGCATGGAGCAGCCTGGCTATGACTGCGGAGATCGCGGGAAAAGTGCAGTAAAGCACAAGACCGGCGGTCAAAAGCAGTATAAGCTCTCCCTGGCTGCCTGCCGATACGTGACCGGCGGAACTGATGATGAGCAGCGGGGAGGTAAGGTTTACCACCAGGGAAGAAAGCTTTTTACAGGTGCCGGCATCCAGGATGTCCTTTTTGTTCAGGTAAAATCCAACTGCGAGAGTGATCAAAAGTTTGGTCATAGTAACAATGATCGCCATAAAAGCTTTCCTCCGTCTGTATGTTAATTCTGTAAAATACTTCTGGCCACGCTGATCCCGTTGGCGGAAGCCTGCTGGAGTCCCCTGGTGACAGAAGCCCCGTCCCCGATTGCCCGCAGCCCATGGATGCTGGTCTCAAAATCCGTGTTCACCACCACTTTGTTGGAATAGAACTTTACTTCCACCCCGTAGAGAAGGGTTTCGTCGCTGGCAATGCCCGGAGTCACCTTGTCCAGGGCCAAAAGCATCTCCTTGATGTCTACCATGATCCGATGGGGGAACACCAGGGAAAGGTCTCCCGGGACAGCGTCCTTTAAAGTGGGGATCAGATTATTGCGGCACAGCCGCTCCTCGGTGGTGCGCCGTCCTCTCTGGAAGTCGCCGAAGGTCTGGACCATAATCTTCCCGTCGCACAGCATGTTGCTTAACTGGGCGATGTGTTTGCCGTACTCAATGGGAGTCTTAAAAGGCTTGGTAAAATTTTTCGACACCAGCAGGGCAAAGTTGGTGTTGTTTGTCTTGTAATCCTTTGACTTGTAGGCGTGTCCATTGACCACTGCCAGGCCGTTTTCATAGTATTCCGTGGCAACCTCGCCGGATGGGTTGGTGCAGAAGGTGCGGACCTTGTCGTCAAAGGTGGGGGTGTAGTACACCAGCTTGGCCTCATAGAGATTCTTGTTGAGAAATTCCATGACTTCATCCCGAACTTCCACCCGGACGCCGATATCCACAGTTCCTACTTCCGTCTCAATGCCATGGCGTTTGCAGATGTGGCTGAACCAGTCAGACCCCTCCCTCCCCATGGCAGCCACCACCTCCGGGGCATAGCAGATCTCGCCCTTGTCTGTAACCACGCCTTTTGCGCAGCTTTCTTCTATTATAATGTCTTCCACCATGGTATTGAATTTCATCTCAACGCCATGGGACAGGAGATGTTCCTGAAGGCGGGTGTAGATCTTATACCCCTCCTCTGTGCCGAGATGGCGGATAGGGCATTCGATCAGCTTTAAATTGGCCTTGATGGCTTTTCTGCGGATCTCCTCGATCTCCTTCTGCTTATCCACGCCGTACACGTTGGTGTCAGCGCCGAATTTCAGGTAGATCTCGTCAGACTCCCGGATCAGCTCCACCGCCTTGTCATAGCCAAGGATATCCGGAAGATGGCCGCCTACATCCGGAGACAGGGAAAGCTTGCCGTCGGAAAATGCCCCCGCCCCTGCAAAGCCTGTAGTGATGGAACAGGGTTTGCACCCAACGCAGGTCTTAGTGGTTCTCTTGGGACAGGTGCGCTTTTCAATAGGCCGCCCCTTTTCGATCATGAGTATTTTCATGTCAGGTCTTTTCCCGATCAGTTCATAGGCACAGAAAATGCCGGATGGGCCGGCTCCGATGATGATAACGTCAAATTGATTCGATGGATTCATATGTGTGCTCCTTTTGATTAAAAATAGTAGAGATCATAGGTAACCGTTCAGATAGGTTTGCGGGAATACGGCCCATCGCCGTAACGGCGCTCCATGTATTATACTATAAATCAGGCTGCGCAATCAAGGGAAAAACGGAATGTTTCGTTACTATGTTTCATTGCTATTTACTTCCGCCTTAAAAACTGATATGATAAAAGCCAAATCAGCGTTAGCAGATAAGACAGAGGGACAGCCCCCTATTCTGAATCCTGCTAACGCTTAACGTGCTGTCAAATCTCTGGTATTTTATTGTGGAATCATATGATTCAAAGTGGAAAGGATGATAAAAGATGGCTGATACAGAACAAACAGCTATGAAAAAGACAAATGATCATACCCAGGAAGTAAGCATCGAATCAGCTCAATCCGATATAAAAAGTTTGATATATGTTGTGCGTAACCGGCAGGTTATGATAGATAGTGATTTAGCGATGCTGTATCAAGTCGAGACTAAGGTATTTAATCAGGCAGTAAAGAGGAATATAGCACGTTTCCCTGATAATTTTAGGTTTCAACTTAATAAAGATGAATTTGAATCTTTGAGGTCACAATTTGTGACCTCAAAGAAAGATACAAACAAAGGCGGGCGCAGATATTTGAATACATATCCGAGCATGAGGAATCTAGTCAAAAGATATTTTTTGACGGACAGATTTATGACGCATTCAGTCTTATAGTAAATCTAATTCAAAAAGCGGATAAAGATATTACTCTGATAGACGGATATGTGGACATTGGGACATTGAATCTACTTTCAAAGAAAAAGTCTGATGTTGTAGTGACAATTTACACACAAAAACAGACGAAACTGACAAAAACAGATATTAAGAATTTTAATGCGCAATACCCGGCATTAAAAATAAAATATACCAAAGCATTCCATGACAGATTTTTAATTCTTGACCAAAGGATAGCTTATCATGTAGGAGCATCTTTGAAAGATGCAGGAAAGAGATGTTTTGGCATCAACCTTATTCAAGATGGAGGAGTCGTTAGGGATATATTACAGAGGTTAGAACTGGAAACGGAAGAATAATAACTTGCTGTCATAAATCATCAGCAATGAGAATAAGGAGCAGAAAAGGGATGTATATTATAGCAGGACTGGGGAATCCGGGGAAGCAGTATGAGAATACGAGACATAACGTGGGATTTGGTGTGATCGATATCCTGGCGGACCGCATGGGCATCTGCGTGGATGAGAAAAAGCATAAAGGGCTGTGCGGGAGAGGCGTGCTAAAGGGGCAGAAGGTGGTGCTGTTAAAACCGCAGACCTTCATGAATCTCAGCGGCGAGAGCGTCCGGGCGGCGGCGGATTTTTATAAGGTGGACCAGGAACAGATCCTGGTGATCTATGATGACGTGAGCCTTGAGTCGGGGCAGCTTCGGATCCGTGGGAAAGGGAGCGCAGGGGGCCACAACGGGATCAAGAATCTCATCGCCCACTTGGGGACCCAGGAATTTCCGAGAGTGAAAGTGGGAGTTGGGGAAAAGCCGAAGGGCATGGACTTGGCCGACTATGTGCTGAGCCGTTTTTCCAAAGGGGAGCAGGAGCTGATGGAGGAAGCCTTTAAAAACGCGGCGGACGCGGCGGCCATGATCATCAGCCAGGGGTTGGAGGACGCGATGAACCATTTTAACGGAAAACGAAAAGCGGAAGAACCGCGCAAATGATCGGCAGACGGGAAAGGGGAACACATGAGCAGGGTATTTGCAAATCCGCTGACAGAACTGGCGGAATATGAGGAGATGAACCAGGATTTAAACCGGGGAAACGGTCCGGTCCAGATCAGCGGCTGCATGGATTCACAGAAGGTCCATCTGATGGAGGAGGCAGGGGAGCGCTTACGCTGGAAACTGGTGGTGACCTATGATGATTCCAGGGCAAAAGAGATCTATGAGGATTTTAAATGCTTTCGAAACAGCGTATACCTGTACCCTTCCAGGGATCTTTTGTTCTACACCGCGGACATTCACGGCAATCTGCTGACAAAGCAGAGGCTGCAGGTGCTAAAGCATTTAATTGAGGATGATGACGGCGTGGTAGTCACCACTCTGGACGGGCTGATGGACCATCTTCTCCCTCTTTGGGCTGTGAAGGAACAGATCCTCACAGTAAAAACAGGGGAAGCTATTGACGTGGAGAGGTGGAAGGAGCTGCTGGTGGACCTGGGGTATGAGCGGATGCCTCAGGTGGACGGTATGGGTCAGTTTTCCATAAGGGGCGGGATCATCGACGTGTTTCCCCTGACCGAGGAGCTGCCCTTTCGGATCGAGCTGTGGGATGATGAGGTGGACTCGATCAGGACTTTTGACCTGGAAAGCCAGCGGTCTGTGGAGCAGGTGGAGGAAGCGGTTCTCTATCCGGCCACAGAGCAGGCCCTTAAGAGAGAACAGCTGAAACAGGGCATTGACCGCATAAAAGAGGCCGGGCTTAAGCAGGAAAAGCTTTTCAGGAAGCAGATGAAGACCGAGGAGGCCCACCGGATCTTTTCCATAGTAAAAGAATTTACCGAGGGACTGGAACAGGGGTTCAGTGTCAGCGGGCTGGACAGCTATCTGACCTATTTTTGCCAGGACACCGTATCATTTCAGCAGTATTTTCCAGAAGAAGACACGGCTATTTTCTTAGACGAGCCGGCCAGGCTGAAGGAAAAGGGGGAGACGGTGGAGGCGGAATTTCGGGAGAGCATGGTCACTCGTCTGGAAAAGGGGTATCTTCTGCCGGAACAGACCAGCCTTCTGTACACCGTGAAGGAGACCCTTGCCAGGCTGTTGACGCCCCGGACGGTCATGGTCACAGGGCTGGAGCAGAGGCTGTCCGGGATGACGGCCAAGAACCGATACGGTATCCAGGCAAAAAACATCAATTCCTATCAAAATGGTTTTGAGCTTCTGATCAAAGATCTGAAGCGGTGGAAGCGGGAAAAGTACCGGGTGGTGCTTTTGTCCGGTTCCCACACCAGGGCAAAGCGTCTGGCAGGAGATCTAAGAGAGTATGAGCTTAGCGCGTTTTTTTCGGAGGAGGAAACTCCCCAGGTAAAGCCGGGAGAACTTCTGGTGACCTACGGCAATCTTCACAGGGGGTTTGAGTATCCTCAGATCAAGTTTGTGGTCATCACTGAGGGCGATATGTTCGGCGCTGCCAGGAAGAAGCGGAGACGGAAGCAGACATCCTATGAGGGCAGGAAGATACAGAGCTTTACCGAGCTGTCCGTAGGGGATTATGTGGTCCATGAAGAGCATGGCCTGGGTATCTACCGGGGGATTGAGAAGATCGAGCAGGACCACATTGTCAAGGACTACTTAAAGATCGAGTACGCGGACGGAGGAAATCTGTATCTTCTGGCTACCAGGCTGGACGGGATCCAGAAGTACGCGGGGGCGGACGCCAAGGCTCCCAAGTTAAACAAGCTGGGCGGGGAACAGTGGAAGAGGACGAAAGCCAAGGTCAAGGGAGCGGTTAAGGAGATCGCCAGAGAGCTGGTGGAGCTGTACGCGGCCAGGCAGGAGACGGCGGGATTTCAGTACAGCCAGGACTCGGTCTGGCAGAGGGAGTTTGAGGAGCTGTTTCCCTATGAGGAGACGGACGATCAGCTGGATGCCATCGAGGCCACCAAAAAGGACATGGAAAGCCGGAAGATCATGGACCGGCTTATCTGCGGAGACGTGGGGTACGGCAAGACGGAGATCGCCCTTCGGGCCGCGTTTAAAGCCATACAGGACAGCAAACAGGTGGTCTATCTGGTGCCAACCACCATTCTGGCCCAGCAGCATTACAATACGTTTGTCCAGCGAATGAAAGATTTTCCCGTGAGAGTGGATCTGATGTCCAGGTTCCGCAGCAGCGCGGAACAGAAGAAGACCTTGACAGATCTGAAAAAAGGGCTTGTGGATGTAGTCATCGGAACCCATCGGGTGCTTTCCAAGGACGTGGCCTTTAAAGATCTGGGGCTTCTCATCATTGACGAGGAGCAGCGGTTCGGAGTGGCGCACAAAGAAAAGATCAAGCAGCTGAAAGAGAACATCGACGTGCTGACATTGACTGCCACGCCGATTCCAAGAACTCTTCACATGAGTCTGGTGGGGATCCGGGATATGAGCGTTTTGGAGGAGCCTCCGGTGGACCGGGTACCGATCCAGACCTATGTGATGGAGTACAATGACGAGATGGTGAGGGAGGCCATCAACCGGGAGCTGGCCCGGCATGGGCAGGTGTACTATGTGTATAACCGGGTTCATGATATTGACGAGGTGGCAGGCCATGTAGCCCAGCTGGTGCCGGGGGCCACGGTAGTATTTGCCCACGGACAGATGAATGAGCGGCAGCTGGAAAAGATCATGTTTGATTTTGTCAACGGAGATATTGACGTGCTGGTGTCCACCACCATCATTGAGACCGGGCTGGATATCCCCAATGCCAACACCATGATCATCCACGACGCGGACCGCATGGGGCTGTCCCAGCTGTATCAGCTTCGGGGGCGGGTCGGGCGGTCCAACCGGGTATCTTACGCCTTTCTGATGTATAAGAGAGACAAGATGCTGAAAGAAGAGGCGGAAAAACGGCTCCAGGCCATCAGGGAGTTTACGGAGCTGGGCTCCGGCATCAAGATCGCCATGCGGGATCTGGAGATCCGGGGGGCGGGCAATGTGCTGGGAGCGGAGCAGCACGGCCACATGGAGGCTGTAGGGTATGATCTGTACTGTAAGCTGTTAAATCAGGCAGTACAGGCCCTGAAAGGCAAACGGGTGGAGGAGGAAGACTTTCAGACTGTGGTGGACTGCGATATCAACGCCTACATTCCGGCAGGGTATATTAAAAATGAGTATCAGAAGCTGGATATCTACAAGCGGATCTCAGCCATTGAGAATGAGGATGAGTACATGGATATGCAGGATGAGCTCATAGACCGGTTCGGGGAGCTGCCGAAGGCTGTGGAAAATCTGCTGAAAGTAGCATATGTAAAGGCTTTGGCCCATCGGGTGTATATGACAGAGGTGAATATCAACCGCCAGGAGATCCGCATGACCTTGTACCCGAAAGCCAGGCTGGATATGGAAGGACTGCCCCGGCTGATCGCGGACTATCAGGGAACCCTTAAGGTTCGGACCGGGGAAATTCCAGGATTTTTCTATCAGGAGAGAAACGCGAAGAACCGGGACAGCATAAAGATGATGGAGAAAGCGGAGGAGATCCTGGGAAGAATGGGGGAATTGGCGCTGACCGGCGAAGAGAACAGGACAGTGGAGGTATGACAGATCCCCCTGCCTAAGGGCGGGCCCATAGATCACGGAGATGAGCTCGGTTACAAAAAATGCCAGCCTTACCACAATGGAAAGGCTGGCATTCATTCGCTTAAATGAAACGGGTTTATTTGTGCTGCGCGTAATAATCGTCAAACAGCTTGTTAACTGCTTCGTGGGTGTCGCCGCAGATAGATGGCAGGGAACCGCCCCAAGCTTCCTCGGCCTGGCTGAATCCCTTCTCAACAGCGTCCTGGAACTTCTTCATCTTCTCCGGATCATCGCCTGCCAGAGCGGAAGCGAAATCAAAGATCCTCTGGGAAGTGTTCTTAACGCCCCAGAAACCGTCCTCGGAGATAGCCTCCTGAGCCTCTGCCTTTGTCTTGGCGTCTACGGTGTAGTTGCCGCTGGCCATCATCTTCCAGAAATCGTCCCCGTTTGCCATGGAAACGTTGATCCCCTGCTTCTGGAAGTTCTGAACCATCATGTTGGTGAAGCGGCTCATCTGGTTGTTTAAGTCATCTTTCAGGCTCTTAACCAGAGCTGCTCTCTCGGAGTCGCTCATCTTGGATGTAACTTTGGCGTCGCTGCTGAGCTCAACCCGGTCTACGTCCGGTTTCTTCTCCGTATCCTTGCTGGCGGAAGCGTCGGCAACCTGCTTGTCAGCAACCGCGGCAACCGCAGATGCCGACTTGGTCTGTGTTGGCTGGCTGTAAAGCCTCATGGCCATATCCTGGTCAACTCTCATAATATCCTCCTTTTCAATCAGATCAAAGTATAGGTAAGTGCATAGTGCAGGTAAAGTGAGTTTATATAAATCATATCGACGTATTCACAGGAAAAATAAGGATAGCCCAGGGAAAATGTGGATATTGCCTTGAGATTTGGGAGAAAATGTGGATAACAGAAGAGGGGCGGCTGTGGAAAAAAATGACTTTGGAGAAAGTTTAGAATCATTTTAGAAATGAGCAGGTTGAAGTATGATATAATTTAGGAAGCACGTTGACGCGCGCAGGTCCGCAACCTGACGGTTGGAGGCAAATGATAAAAAACGTATTACAGGCAGAGCCGGGATGAGATGACGGATTACATCCGGCGGCGCCTTGGTTTCACAGGAGGAAAGGACAGAGTTGCCATGAAGATTAAGACCCGTTTAGGGATTGCGTTCCTTACCATAACACTGGTTCCCATGTTTTTGATCTATCTGGCTTTCAGCGTTCTGACCAATTACCAGATTCGGGCATTTCGGGAGTCCCATGGCCTTACGGAGCCTGTGGACCTGCTTTCCGGCAACACCATCCAGATTTTTAACCGCCTGACTCAGAGCAATCAAAAGGCCATACAGGAGAAACTGGAGAAGGACCCGGACCGCTTTGCGGATCCGGAATACCTGGATTCCATCAATCAGGAACTGAACGCGAAGTACGCCTATCTCATCGTCCGAAGAGGAGACCAGTTCATATATTCCGGCATTACTCAGGAAAACTCTGACATATACCGCCACCTTTCCAACTATGATGAGTCAGACACCACCCTTTTGGAAGGGGGGATTTACCTGGACGGGGAGACGCAGCATCTGATCAAGCAGCTGGATTTTAAGTACAGCGACGGTGTGAAGGGAACCGTGTTTATCATATCCAGCATCGATGATTTTGTCCCCGAGGTTAAATCCATGTTCGTGGAGATATTGATTTCCGGGATCATGATCCTGATGTTTACAGGGATCATGCTGACAGGCTGGGTGTACAAATCTCTTCTGGCCCCCCTAAACAAGCTGCAGCTTGCCACCAATGAGATCAAAAACGGGAACCTGGATTTTACGCTGGATGTGGATATGGATAACGGCGACGAGATCAGCCAGCTGTGCCAGGATTTTGAGGAGATGAGGATGCGGCTGAAAGAGTCCACGGAGGAGAAGGTACAGTATGATAAGGAGAGTAAGGAGCTGATCAGCAATATTTCCCATGACCTGAAGACTCCCATCACAGCCATTAAGGGATATGTGGAAGGGATCTTAGACGGCGTGGCTTCTTCCCCGGAAAAGCTGGATAAATATATCAGAACCATATATAATAAAGCGAATGACATGGACCGGCTCATTGATGAGCTGACCTTTTATTCCAAGATTGATACCAACAAGATACCGTACACATTTTCCAAGATCAATGTGGCCAACTATTTTCGGGACTGTGTGGAGGAAGTAGGGCTGGAGCTGGACTCCAACAATATTGAGCTGGGATATTTTAATTACGTGGACGAGGATGTGGTGGTCATCGCGGACGCGGAGCAGATGAAGCGGGTGGTGAATAACGTCATCAGCAACTCTGTAAAATATCTGGACAAGAAGCGGGGTATCATCAACATCCGGATCAAGGATGTAGGCGACTTTATCCAGGTGGAGATCGAGGATAACGGGCGCGGGATCGGGGCCAAAGATCTGCCCAATATCTTTGACAGGTTCTACCGCACGGATTCCTCCCGCAATTCTTCTAAAGGAGGAAGCGGGATCGGTCTGTCCATTGTCCGAAAGATCATTGAGGATCACGGGGGCAAGATTTGGGCTACCAGCAAAGAGGGCATCGGCACGGAGATCCATTTTGTGCTGAGAAAATACCAGGAGGTTATTCATGATGAAGAAGATCTTGATTATTGAGGATGAGGAGAGCATCGCGGAGCTGGAGAAGGATTATCTGGAGCTGAGCGGCTTTGAGGTGGAGATCGACAATGACGGGGAGAGCGGGCTTATGAAGGCGCTCCAGGGGGAGTATGACTTGTTTGTCCTTGATCTGATGCTTCCCGGGGTGGACGGGTTTGAGATCTGCCGGAAGGTGCGGGAGGTGAAAAATACGCCCATTATCATGGTGTCCGCCAAAAAGGAGGATATTGACAAGATAAGAGGCCTTGGCCTTGGAGCTGACGACTACATAACAAAGCCGTTCAGCCCCAGCGAGATGGTGGCCCGGGTGAAAGCGCATCTGGCCAGGTACGAGAGGCTGATCGGAAGCGGGATGCCGGATAATGAGATTATTGAGATCCGGGGCCTGAAGATCGACAAGACCGCCAGGCGGGTGTGGGTCAACGGAGAGGAGCGGAATTTTACCACCAAGGAGTTTGACCTGCTTACGTTCCTGGCACAGAATCCCAACCATGTGTACACCAAGGAGGAGCTGTTTTGCAAGATCTGGGATATGGAATCTATCGGGGATATTGCCACGGTGACGGTGCATATTAAGAAGATCCGGGAAAAGATCGAGTTTAACACGGCAAAGCCCCAGTATATTGAGACCATATGGGGAGTGGGGTACCGGTTTAAGGTGTGAGTTTCAGTAAATTTTACGATTGACATATGTATGGAGGTCTGCTATAGTTTACTAATGTGCAAAACGAGAAGATTCAGGGTCTGTCTTGAATGTTCTCGTTTTTTTCCCTTAAATGATCCGGATTTTTGGGCTGGATGAGTGAAAGCGTATAAAGCAATAAAAGCGTCCTGGCAGGAAAAGCCTGCCAGGCATAGAAAGGAAAATGAATGGAAACAGTAAGATTTGACGAGCTTAATTTGGATGAGCGGATTCTTCGGGCAGTGACGGATATGGGATTTGAGGCGGCGTCGCCGATCCAGGCCCAGGCGATCCCGGTACAGATGGAGGGCCGCGACGTGGTAGGACAGGCCCAGACAGGAACAGGAAAGACGGCGGCGTTCGGTATTCCGCTTTTACAGAAGATAGATCCTGACAGCAAGAAGCTTCAGGCCATTGCCCTCTGTCCCACAAGGGAGCTGGCCATCCAGGTGGCGGACGAGATCCGCAGGCTGGCCAAATACATGCATGGGATCAAGGTGCTTCCCATCTACGGCGGCCAGGATATTGTAAGGCAGATCCGGGGACTGAAGGACGGGACCCAGATCGTCATCGGGACGCCGGGCCGGGTTATGGACCACATGAGAAGAAAGACGATCCGCTGCGACCATATCCATACCGTGATCATGGACGAGGCGGACGAGATGCTGAACATGGGCTTTTTGGAGGATATGGAGACGATCTTAAGCCAGCTGCCCCAGGAGCGGCAGACGGTTATGTTCTCCGCCACCATGCCTATGGAGATACAGAATATTGCCAAAAGGTTCCAGAGAGATCCTGTAACGGTCAAGGTGGTAAAAAAGGAGCTGACAGTTCCTAAGGTGACCCAATACTACTACGAGGTGAAGCCAAAGACCAAGGTGGAGGTTATGTGCCGTCTTCTGGATATGTACGCCCCAAAGCTGTCTGTTGCCTTCTGTAATACGAAGAAGCAGGTGGATGAGCTGGTTCAGGACCTTCAGGGCCGGGGATATTTTGCCGAGGGCCTTCACGGGGACTTAAAGCAGATGCAGCGGGACCGGGTTATGAGCAGTTTCCGCAGCGGGGCCACGGAGATCCTGGTGGCCACGGACGTAGCTGCCAGAGGGATCGATGTGGACAATGTAGAGGCAGTGTTTAACTACGATATTCCCCAGGACGACGAGTATTATGTTCACCGCATCGGGCGTACAGGCCGGGCGGGAAAGGACGGCATCGCCTTCAGCCTGGTGGTGGGAAAAGAGGTTTACAAGTTAAGGGATATCCAGCGGTACTGTAAGACCAAGATCATCCCTCAGGCCATCCCCTCCCTGGATGACATTACAGCCATTAAGGCGGAGAAGATCATGGAACAGGTAATGGATCTGATCAATGACACGGATCTGACAAAAATGGTGAACATCATTGAGAAAAAGGTTCTGGAGGAGGAGGATTGTACCTCCCTGGACGTGGCGGCGGCGCTGTTAAAGCTGGCCATGGGCGAGGAAAATGAGGACATCATTGACTGCAGCCGCCCGGCCCGGTCCCTGGATGATCTGGACCGCTATGGCCGGGACGGCAGGGGAGGACGAGGCAGAGGAGGCCGTGACGGAAGAGGAAGCCGCGACGGCCGCTACGGGCGATATGACAGGGACGAGGAAGAGGATATGGCCCGCCTGTTTGTGAATATCGGCAAAAGCCAGAACGTGCGCCCGGGCGATATTCTGGGAGCCGTGGCGGGAGAGTCGGGAATCTCCGGCAAGATGGTTGGGAGCATTGATATGTACGACAATTATACCTTTGTGGATGTTCCCAGGGAATATGCGGACGCTGTCCTTAAAGCCATGAAAGATGTGAAGATCAAAGGGAAAAATGTTCACATGGAAAAGGCCAACGGCAGAGGCAGATAAATTTTTTCCCGGCTTGCTTTTTTGCGGAATTCTGGATATACTGGTGGTATAAATATGAGCAGCATTGCCGGAGTGGATGGGGGATACAGTCAGGTTTTGCGGAAGGGAGAAGGCGAAATGATAGTACAGAGCAAAAGGGTGTGGATAGGCGGGCAGTTTTTGGAGGCCCAGTTGGAGATCCTGGAGGGGAAGATCCAGGCCGTATACCCATATGGGACAAAGACGGCGGATGAGGATTATGGGTGCAAGCGGATCGTGCCGGGATTTATTGATGTCCACACTCATGGCGCTTATGGATTTGACACCAACGACGGGGAGCCTCAGGGCCTTAGGGACTGGATGAGACGGATTCCCGAGGAGGGCGTTACAGGGATCCTTCCTACTACGGTGACCCAGATGCCGGATGTTCTCACAAAGGCAGTGGCCAATGTGGCTAAAGTGGTGAGAGAAGGGTATGAGGGAGCCGAGATTCTGGGGATCCATTTTGAGGGGCCGTATCTGGATATGGATTACAAGGGAGCGCAGCCGCCGGAAGCCATTGCCGAGCCTTCTGTGGAGCAGTTTAAGATGTACCAGGAAGCGGCAGAGGGGCTGATCAAGTACATTACCCTGGCTCCGGAACATGATAAGGACTTCGCGCTGACAAAGCACTGCAAAGCAACAGGGGTTGTGGTCAGCATGGGACATTCTTCTGCCACCTACGAGCAGGCGCTTATGGGGATCGCCAATGGCGCCACGTCCATGACCCATGTATTTAACGGTATGACTGCCTTCCATCACCGGAAACCGGGACTGGTGGGTACGGCCATGAGAGTCAGGGATATCTATGGAGAGGTGATCAGCGACGGCTGCCACTCTCACTTAGCAGCCCTGAATGACTATGTGACAGCCAAGGGGCGGGATTTTACCATCATGATCACAGACTCCCTGCGTCCTAAGCATTGCCCGCCGGGAGGCGAGTATGACCTGGGCGGACATGCCATTGAGATCAGCGAGACCGGTCTGGCTTATCTAAAGGGGACCACCACCATCGCGGGAAGCACCATGAATATGAATAAGGGATTGAGGATCATGGTGGAGGAAGCTTTGATCCCGTTTGATACGGCGTTAAACAGCTGTACCATCAATCCGGCAAGATGCCTGGGAGTGGATGACCGGAAAGGGAAACTGACTGCGGGGCATGACGCGGATATTGTGGTGTTGGAAGATAACTATGATGTGTGTCAGACATATTGCAGAGGGAAGAAGATGCTGTAAAGGGGTTCTTTAGAACCGGCGTGACTTTAGCCACGCTGGTTCTGAAAGATCAGGTTTGGAATCTATAGTTATAGGATTTTTCTGCATATACTGTTATAGGCCATTTAGAGTGGGAGGTGCTGCTATGGCTACATCCAGCATTTTCGCAAAAGTTCGTATTGATGATCCGAAACGGGCAGAGGCTTTTATAGATGCGTTGGCGGCATCAGAAAATAAGCCTAAAAGAAAGTCGTCCGTGCCAGTGAAACCGCCATTGACAGATTATGACGCCATCAGGCGGCTGATGGCAAAGGGAGATACGGACAAATGAGACAGTTTGATACAGTGAATGTTCTGGATATGATCGGAGCTATCGGAGAGACGAAACTGAAACAGCGCCTTTCCGATTTTTCCTGTCCGATAAATCCGGAGATTGAGCAGTTTGTGATCAATAACGCAATTGACTTTGCAAAGAGGAAATTATCGGTTACATATTTTGTGGTAAATGAATTTGGCAAAATAGCGGCAGTTTTTACACTTGCTCATAAAGCGGTTGAGATTGAAAACGCAAGTTTATCCAACTCTAAGCGGAAGAAAATAAGCAGGTACGCAGTATTGGACTCGGAAGCGGGGAATTATACCGTATCCGCTTTTTTGATTGCGCAGTTTGGAAAAAATTATGCTGTTGATGAAGGAAAAGGTATCAGTGGCAGTGAATTGATGGATTTGACATTTGAGATTCTGGAAAAAGTTCAGCATGACATCGGCGGCGGGATTGTGTTTTTGGAATGTGAGGATAAGGAGAAATTATTAGATTTTTATCAGAACGAAAAAAATGGATTTATGCCATTTAACGAGAGATATTCGGTAAATGAGAATACAAAATATATTCAGTTGTTTAACTTTTTTTAATGTCTAAAAAGGAAGCCAGAAAGTAAGGATCAGGAAACTTTCCGGCTTCTTTTTTCAGCAATATCAGATAAATACATACTTTGTCAACCGCTCAAACGCCTCTTTCACCCGGCTCAAAGGCAGAGCCAGATTCATGCGGATCGTATAGGGCTTGTTAAAGGGCTGTCCGTCCTGCCAGATCACGCCCACATCCCATCCGGCTCTCAAAAGCTGGTCCATGGTCATATCGTGTTCTTTGCACCACTTTAAGCAGTCCAGATACAGCATGTAAGTCCCCTGGGGCCTGCACAGGGAGACGCCTTCAAAATGGCTGTTTATGTAATCGTAAGCATAGGCGACATTGCCGCTTAACACCTGGCAGAGTTCTTCCACCCACTCCTGTCCCTCCTGGCTGTAGGCGCCGATCAGGGCGTGCATGGAAAGCACATTCTGGGAGTTGTAGTGGCTTAAGGACGACTGTTTCATCAGCCGGTCGTGAAGGTATTTATTGTAAACAATGTGGTAGGACCCTACCAGTCCTGCCAGGTTAAAGGTTTTGGAAGGCGCGTACACGGCGATGGTGCGGTTTTTGGCGTCCTCGGATACAGACTGGGTGGGGATATGCTTATGGCCGTCCAAAAGCAGGTCGGACCAGATCTCGTCAGAAACCACCACGCAGTCATTGGCCCGGTACACCTCCATGGCCTTTTCGATCTCCCATTTCTCCCATACCCGTCCCGTAGGGTTGTGGGGGGAGCAGAACACGGCAAAATGGATGGCGTGTTCTTTTAACTGTTTATCCATGTCCTCATAATCCATGCGCCAGATCCCGTCCTCATCCTGGATCAGATGGCTTAGGATGAGATGATACCCAGCGTCGCCCAGTGCATGTGTGAATCCTATATAGGTAGGAGCGTGGAGCAGGATCTTATCCCCCATGGAGCAAAATGCCTGGGCCGCGGAAACTACGCACCCGAGAACACCGTTTTCATACCCGATATGCTCCCTGGCCAGACCGGTGACGCGGTTTCTGGTCTCCTGCCAGCGGATGACGCTGTCAAAGTAAGCGTCGGAAAGATCAAAATATCCAAAGGCAGGGTGGGAGGTTCTGGAAATAATAGCCTGGGTGACAGAGGGAGCTGTGGGGAAATTCATGTCAGCCACCCACATGGGGATAATGTCAAACCCTTCCTTTGGACCGCCTGGCGCAGTAGGATCTTTACCGGGGCGGTCTACGGCGATGGAGTCCATTCCATGCCGCTCCATGATAGACGTAAAATCGTATTTCATGAGTATGCCTGCTTTCTTTAGATCAGACCAAAATGCCGGAATGCGTTATAGATCCCGTCGTCCATAAGGTCTGTGGTTATGTAATCCGCGATTTTTTTCAGCCCTTCTTTTGCGTTGCCCATGGCGATGCCGGTATTTACGCAGTCAAGCATCTCCGCGTCGTTCATGCCGTCGCCGATGGCGTAGGTATCCGCGATATCCGCCTTCAGATAGTCTAACAGAATACGGATGGAAGTGGACTTGTTGATCCCGGGGACGGACATCTCCCCGCTCTCGTCGCCGAAAAGCGGAACCGTGCATCTCACCATGTAAAATTTGTCATGGAAGGCATCATAGATATCCTGATATTTGGAACCAATGGTCTCCAAAAAGCAGATCTTGTTAATGTCCTCCATAGGCATCTGGGAAGTTACGGTCAGGGCGTTGATGAAATGGCTCCCCTCTTTTTTCTTGGCCATGGCAGCCGGGTCGTGTTCCACATCCCCGTACATGATCCACTCCAGATGGGGGATCAAATTTCTGGAAGCATAGAGTCCGGTGTTGCTTTCCAGATAGAAATCGATCTTGTGGTCGTCAAAATACTTTGCAACCGCGGCGGCTGTCTTAGGATCTATGGTCTCATGAAAGATCTCCTTGCCCTGAACCTCGATAAAGCCGCCTGCAGCCCCGATAACGCCGTCAAATCCCACTTCGGTGATAAAATCATAGATCTCAGCTTTGCTTCTGCCGGTGCAGAGATAGATCTGGCAGCCATTCTGCCGGGCCTGGGATACGGCTTTGACGGCAGAGTCCGGAATAAACTCCGGGTTGGAGGAAGTGTTGACTAAAGTACCGTCAATGTCCAGAAAAATAATGCTCTTTTTACTCATACTCGTTCTCCTTGAAAATATATTTGAAACTAATGTTTCTTTTCCCCGGCAGCATCCAGTTTCTTTAACGCCTCCTCATCAGCTTTTTCCTCCTTGATCTCCCAGTGGATCAGGAACGTTAAGGCGGCCCGAAGAACAATGATGGCGGCAACGGTGGCGATCTCCGCAAGGTCGCGGACAATAACCGTGCGCAGGATCTCGCTGCCAAGCTTAAATTCCAGTCCCAGGGCCATGCCGATGGCCAGATTAAGGCGGATTTGAGGATTCTTTCTCACATAATCCTGGACGCCCCGAAGCCCTGCCAGGACAATGACAAACACGCCTACAAATTCAAACCCCACAATGGCGATATCCACCACATGTCTGAGCAGCGCCTCCAATACCTCTAATACTTCCATAAAAATACCCCTTTCCGCGGCCCTTTATCCGCTGTAGTCGCAAATTGGATGGAGACAGTTTCCCACAAACAGGCAATACAGATTTTAGTTGGACTTCACTTCTTTCCAAAGATCATTGTAGATACTGTCCACCTCATCTCCAAGATACTGGAATACTTCGCAATTGTCAAGCGATTCTATATCAGGAAACAAGGCTTTATTGTTTCTTAGATCCTCATCCAGCAGATCAAAAGCTCCCTTATTCGGAGTGGCGTAGGTAATGTACTCAAAATTCATCTTGGCGATCTCCGGGCGGCACAGGAAATTGATCCAGGCCTCCGCGTTTTCCTTATTCTTGGCATTGGCCGGGATCACCCAGGAGTCGATCCACACATTGGTACCTTCTTCCGGGATCACATACTCCAGGTCATACTCCAGGCCCTGAGCCTCCACTTCCTCCTGGATATAGAGCATCTCCCCGGAGTAGATAACGCCCACCGCGGCCTCCCCGCCGATCATCTTATCTCTTACCTGGTCAATGACATAGGCCTGGACTAACGGTTTCTGCCGGATCAGCAAGTCTTTGGCCTGGGTAAGCTCTGCCTCATTTTCCGAGTTCATGGAATACCCAAGGGATTTTAAAGCCACCATAAACGCGTCCCGGACGCTGTCCTGCATCAGGATCTCGCCGTTGAATGCTTCGTCCCACAGATCAGACCAGCGGGTGGGAACATCTTCGGGGGCCACCATGGCTGTATTGTAGAGAATGCCCACAGTACCCCAGCAGTAGGGAACCGAGTATTGATTATCCGGGTCAAAGCTTTTGGAGCGTTCCATGTAGAGAGGGTCGATCTGGCTCACATTGGGGATATTGTCAAAGTTAAGCTCTGCCAGCATGTTGTTTTCCACCATTTTTTGGATCATGTAGTCAGAGGGGCACACCGCGTCGTAAGTCCTTCCTCCCGCCTCAATAACAGGGTACATGTCCTCATTGGTCTCAAACATGTCGTAGATGACCTTGATCCCGGTTTCTTCCTCAAACATGGAGATAACCTCTTCGTCAATGTATTCGCCCCAGTTGTACACATACACTTCCCCGGCGTTTCCCTGACTGCCGGAAGCGTCCGCCCTGCCGCCGCAGCCGGACAAGACCGCGGACGCGCCCAGGATAAGAGCCAATGCCTTGGTAACGTTGTTCTTTTTCATCATTATTATACAGTCCTCCCTGTGTTTCATAGTATCGTAATCCAATATCAGCGGCTCTCCTGTTTCTTGTGAGGCGCGAAATTTGTGATGATCAGCAGCACCAGAACCGTCACAAAGATAATCGTGGACAAAGCGTACATAGACGGCTTGATTCCCCTGCGCACCTCGCTGTAGATCAGGGTGGAGAGGGTGTTGATCCCCGCTCCCTTGGTAAAGTGAGTGATGATAAAATCGTCAAGAGACATGGTAAAGGCCAGGAGAAACCCGGACAGCACCCCAGGCAGAATATCCGGAAACACTACTTTGAAAAACGCGTACACCGGGGACGCCCCCAGATCCATAGCCGCCTCATAGACGCTTTTGTTGGTCTGCTTTAGCTTGGGCATAACGCTTAAGATCACATAAGGGATGTTAAAGGTTATGTGGGCGATCAATATGGTCTTAAAGCCTAAGGAAATCCCGAAGGCGATGAAGGCCAGCATCAGGGAGATGCCGGTGACAATATCCGCGTTCAGCATGGGGATGTTGGTGATGCCCATGATCACGGTCTTTGGAAAAGGCTCCATGCTGTTGATGGCAATGGCCGCCGCCGTGCCGATGACGGTGGCTAAAAGAGCCGAGGCAAAGGCGATGACCAGGGTATTTTGCAGCGCGTTCATAATGGTGGCGCTCTCAAACATCTCGCCGTACCAGCGCAGGGTAAATCCTCCCCACTGGGTACGGGACTTGGAGTTGCTAAAGGACAGCACCATCAGCGTGGCAATCGGCGCGTAAAGAAATACCATGATCAGCGTCAGATAAAAATTTTCCACCATTTTTTTAAAACTGTCTTTTGTCTTTTTCATCAGAATGCGCTGCCCTCCCCGTTTTTATCGTATTTGGCGATGAGAGCCATGCTTGCCAGAATGAATATCATCAAAACCAGGGACAGGCCGGAACCCAGATGCCAGTTGCTTCCCCTTGTAAATTCCTGTTCGATCACATTGCCGATCAGAAGGATCTTGCTTCCTCCCAGCAGATTGGAGATGACAAAGGTGGTCAGAGCAGGAACGAAGACCATGGTGACGCCGCTGATAATGCCTGGAACGCTTAACGGGAACCAGATGAGCAGAAGGGTCTGCCAGAAGTTGGCTCCCAGATCGTGGGCGGCGTTTATGGTGTTGTCGTCAATCTTGCACAGTACATTGTAAATGGGCAGGACCATAAACGGCAGGAAATTATACACCATACCCAGGACAATGGCCCCCGGAGTGTTGATCAGGGACTGGGTGGGCAGTCGAAGGGCGGTCAGGATGCCGTTGATAACCCCGTTCCGCTCCAGAAGAGTCTGCCAGGCAAGGGTCCTTAAAAGGAAATTCATCCACATGGGCAGTATGAAGATAAATACCACAAAACTGCCTTTCCCCACACCCCGTTTTCTCAAAATCATGGCCAGAGGGTAGGCCAGCAGCAGGCATATCAGGGTGCTGACAAAAGACAGCCCCAGAGACAGCCACAAGGCCTTCGCGTGTTCCGCTGTGGCGATGGAGACCACATTGGCCAGGGTAAAGGCTCCCGCCCTGTCAGTGAGCCCGTAATACACAATAAGGATCAGGGGGATCACCGTAAAGCCGATCATCCATACAAGGTAAGGGCCGGATAATAATTTTTTACTCATTGACTCCCACGGCCTCCTCATCCTCTGAAGCAGGTTTATTCATGATCTGAATGTCAAAGGGGTCAACATGGATGCCTACCTCTTTGCCCACAGGGCACATATCCGTGGAGTGGACCAGCCACTCAAAGCCGTCGGGGGTGGTGACCTCCATCTCGTAGTGTACACCTTTGAAGATCAGGTGGGTACAGACTCCTTTTAACGACCCTTCCTCAGGGCTTACCAGGTCAATATCCTCAGGCCGGATGACCACATCCACCGGGGAGTTGGTGCCAAAGCCTTTATCCACGCATGGGAACTTGGCTCCGAAGATCTCCACCAGCTCATCTCTGATCATGGTGCCGTGGAGAATGTTGCTCTCCCCGATAAAGTCTGCCACAAAGGCGTTCTCCGGCTCGTTGTAGATCTGTTCCGGAGTGCCCATCTGTTGGATATATCCCTGATTCATGACCACAATGGTGTCGGACATGGTCAGGGCTTCCTCCTGGTCGTGGGTCACGTAGATAAAGGTGATGCCAAGCTCGTTTTTCAGGCGGATAAGCTCATACTGCATATCCTGGCGCAGCTTTAAGTCCAAAGCCCCCAGAGGTTCGTCTAAAAGAAGCACCCTGGGCTCGTTGACAATGGCCCTGGCAATGGCGATGCGCTGCTGCTGTCCGCCGCTTAAAGAGTCCACGCCGCGGTTTTCATAGCCGTCTAAGTTTACCAGCTTCAGGGCGTACTTGATCTTATCCTGTATGTAGGATTTGGGTTTATTTTTGATCTTAAGGCCAAAGGCGATATTTTCCGCAATATTCATGTGGGTGAACAGGGCGTACTTCTGAAAGACCGTGTTCAGCTGCCGCTTGTTGGGGGGCAGATTTGAGATGTCCTGCCCGTCAAAGATGACTTTGCCCGCGTCCGCCCGCTCAAAGCCGCCGATGATGCGCAGGGTGGTGGTCTTGCCGCAGCCGCTGGGGCCAAGCAGGGTGACAAAAGTGTTCTCTTTCACGGAGAGATTTAAATCGTCCAATACCAGAGTCCCGTCAAAACTTTTGGACACATTGATCAAATCGATGAGACTGCTCATATGGCTTCCTCCTGACTTCGTTAAGTAAAGGTATGTGGGTTAAAAGCTTGGCGGGGAACTGACCCAGAGGATCACGGCTCCGGCCTTGCTGGTCAGGTAATGCTTCTTGTCGGGGACAAAGTAGAAGGACTCCCCTTTTTTGGCCTTGTGGATCTTGTTTCCAAGGTGAATGGCAACGGTTCCCTGGAGTACATAGCCGAACTCCTCCCCCTCGTGGGGATTGTCCGGATAAGTTTCCCCTCCCGGCTCCAAAGTCAGCATGATAGGTTCCATGACGTTTTTCTGGGCGTTGGGGATGATCCACTTGATCTCGTTTTTTAATTCGGAATCTGTCTTTTCAAAATAGTCGGCCTTGCCGAATACGATCTGTTCTTCCGGCGTTTCGTTGAAGAACTCCCCAAGGGTGGTGCCAAGGCACTGGAGAATATCTGTGAGTGTGGCGATGGAGGGGGAAGTTAAGTTCCGCTCCAACTGGGAGATGAACCCTTTTGACAACTCCGACCGGTCTGCCAGCTCCTCCTGGGTAAGCCCCTTAAGGATGCGAAGTTCTTTCAGTTTTAAACCGATATCCACGGCTGCTCCTTTCCCTGCCGGCTTGTGCGGCCTGTTTTGGAATTCGGACATAATCTTAGGTATTCCGAACAAAAAGTTTACGAATACTAACTGACACCAGATATAATCTAAAAGTTTAGTAATAATAAACAAAGCGCAAGTACCATTATACAGAAAAATATATCGCTGTCAATAGATTTTTTGGGAAATGTATGATATTATATCCTTAAGTAAAAATTAAGAGGAATTTAGGAGGGTCAGTAAGATGAAGGGTGTATATATGGCCTATGTAGGTTCCTACTCCTACACAGGCAACGCAAAGGGAATCACGGTTTATGATGTGGACGTGGAAAACGGAAGATTTAAAGAGCGCTGTGAGATGGAGATTGACAACTCTTCCTACCTGGTGCCGGCGGCCAATGGGAAGACCCTGTACTCCATCGCGGATGAGGGCGTGGTGTCCTACCGGATTCATGAGAACGGCAGCATTACCAGGCTGAACACGGCCAATATCCGGGGCATGAGGGGATGTCAGCTGTCTGTGGAGCCGGAGGGGAAGTACCTGTTTGTATCCGGTTATCATGACGGCAAGTCCACGGTGATGCGGCTGAATCCGGACGGCACCATCGGAAGCATTGCCGCCGGGGTGTACCATAAGGGGTTAGGCAGCGTGGCGGAGAGGACGTTCCGCCCTCATATCAGTTGCACCCGTCTGACTCCGGACAGGAAGTTTGTCATGGTGGCGGACCTGGGTGTCGATCAGGTGAAGGTGTACAAATTTACGGACGACCAGCTGATGCTGGTGGATACCATTCCCTGTGATCTGGAGTCAGCCCCCAGACATTTTATTTTCAGCGCGGACGGGAAGTTTATTTACCTGATGTATGAGGTTAAGAACGTTATTGATGTGTATACGTATGAGACGGGGAAACGGTCGCCGAAGATTGAGAAGATCCAGACGATCTCCACCACAGGTTCCAAGCGTTTAAGCCAGCTGACGGCAGCCTGCGCGATCCGGTTCTCGCCGGATGAGAAGCATCTGTTCTGCAGCAACGCCGGGGACAATACCGTGAGCATCTATGACAGGGATGCCGAGACAGGGCTGCTTACGCTGCGGTGCTGTCTGCCTATCAGCGGCGATTATCCGAAGGATATTGCCGTATTCCCGGATGACAGGCATCTGGCGTGTTTCAATCATGCGTCAGGAACCATAACCTTTTTCAATGTGGACTATGAGAAGGGGCTTTTGGTGATGTGCGGAAGGCCTATGAAGGTGGACGAGCCAAATTGCTGCGCCATTGTGAAGGTGCGTTAAAGCGCAGGCGCGAAACGGCCTGGCGCCGCAGCCAGCCTGACCGACGGGCGCGTGGGGCCAGGCCGGCTGTAATTTTAGAGAATTTGGAGGAATTTGTATGGCTGGGTCAACATGGGGAACACTGTTTACCATGACTACATGGGGGGAATCTCATGGGAAAGGGCTGGGGGTTGTGGTTGACGGCTGCCCGGCGGGGCTGGCTTTAAGCGAAGAGGATATCCAGAGGTATCTGGACCGCAGGAAGCCGGGACAGAGCCGGTTTGCCACAAAGCGCCGGGAGGGGGATGAGGTGGAGATCCTGTCCGGGGTTTTTGAGGGCAGGACTACCGGAACCCCCGTTTCCATGATGGTGCGAAACACGGACCAGAGATCCCATGATTATGATGACATTAAAAATCTGTACCGGCCCGGCCACGCGGATTATACCTTTGACGCCAAGTATGGATTTCGGGATTACCGGGGCGGCGGCCGCTCTTCGGGGCGGGAGACCATCGGCCGGGTGGCCGCAGGCGCGGTGGCGGCCAAGCTGCTGGAAAGTCTGGGCATCCGGGTGACAGCCTACACAAAGTCCGTTGGAACGATTCAGATCTCTCAGCAGCGGTTTGATCTGGAAGAGCGGTTTCGCAACCGCCTGTGTATGCCGGACGGTGACGCCGCTTTGGAGGCGGAGGTGTATCTGGAACAGCTGATGGCCAAGGGAGACTCTGCGGGAGGCGTGGTGGAGTGCGTCATTGACGGGCTTCCGGCGGGAGTCGGGGAGCCGGTTTTTGAGAAACTGGACGCTAAGCTGGCCCATGCCCTTATGTCCATCGGGGCGGTGAAGGGCGTGGAGATCGGAGACGGGTTTGGGGCCGCCCAGGCGAAAGGGTCTGTGAATAATGATTGTTTTAGAAAGGCGGCGGACGGCTCTTCGGTCAAGGAGAGCAATCACGCGGGAGGGATCCTGGGAGGCATCAGCGACGGGAGCCAGGTGGTGGTTCGGGCGGCTTTTAAGCCTACGCCGTCTATCTCCCAGGTTCAGAGGACCATAAACCGTCAGGGGGAAGTGGTGGAGATGGAGATCAAGGGCCGCCATGACCCGATCATCGCCCCCAGAGCCGTGGTGGTGGTGGAAGCTATGACTGCGTTTACAACAGCGGATGTTCTGCTGTGGAGTATGACATCCAGGCTGGACCGGGTTCGCGAATTTTTTTGCGGGAGAGACGGCGGGAGATGACGGGGACAAAGTTGAGGAAGTCAGCGGGGGAAATTCATACGAGGAGAATTTTTATATGAAAATAGCGATAGGCAATGACCATGCGGCTGTGGAGATGAAAGAGGCCATTAAAGCCCATCTGGAGGGCCGCGGGATTTTAGTGGAGGATATGGGGACCAACACCTGCGACAGCTGTGATTACCCGGTATACGGGGAGAAGGTGGGAAGGGCTGTGGCGTCCGGGGAGGCGGATCTGGGAATCGTGATCTGCGGCACCGGAGTCGGCATATCCATGGCAGCCAACAAGGTAAAGGGCATCCGGGCCTGTGTGTGCAGCGAGCCTTGTACAGCCCGGCTGTCCAGAATGCACAATGATTCCAATGTGCTGGGGTTTGGGGCCAGGATCATTGGCATCGAGATGGCAAAGATGATCACGGACGCATGGCTTGACGCGGAGTATGAAGGCGGAAGACACCAGAGACGGGTGGACCAGCTGATGGAGATTGAGAACCGATGAAGAAAATCGTGGTGACCATACCTGTTGAGGACAGGCATAAGGAGTATTTTGAAAAGATTGGGGACGGGAGCGCGTTTGTTTATACATCGCCGTCGGCTGTGACAGGAGAGGATATCCGGGACGCGGAGATCATCATCGGTAATGTAGAGCCGGGGCTTTTGAAAGAGGCGGAGAATCTTAAGTGGATACAGTTAAATTCTGCCGGCTCGGACAATTACTGTGTTCCCGGCGTGTTGAAGCCAGGAGTGATTCTCACCAACGCCACAGGGGCTTACGGTCTTGCGATCTCGGAGTATATGGTGGGAATGTCTTTTTTGCTGCAGAATAAGTTTTACCGTTATTGCCGCAATCAGGCGGACCATCAGTGGAAGGATGAAGGGGATGTGACTTCTGTGTGGGGATCTGTCACCCTGGTGGTGGGCCTTGGGGATATTGGCGGGGAGTACGCAAAGAGAATGAAGGCTCTTGGCAGCTACACCATAGGAGTGAGAAGGACCCCGGGGGAGAAGCCGGAGTATCTGGACGAGATCTATACCACGGACAGTCTGGATGAACTTCTGCCCAGAGCGGATTTTGTGGCCCTTTCTCTGCCGAACAGCCCTAGCACATACCACATTATGGATGAAAGGCGGCTTGGGCTTATGAAGCCGGGGGCGTACCTTCTGAATGTGGGGAGAGGGAGCGCTATCGACGGGGACGCTCTGTGCAGGGCGCTGAAAGAAGGGCGTCTGGGAGGCTGCGGGGTGGATGTGACGGACCCGGAGCCGCTGCCTGGTGATCATCCTCTGTGGGATGCTCCCAGAATGGTGATCACACCCCATATTTCCGGACAGTACCATCTGAAAGAGACGTTTGAGAGGATCGTGAGGATCGCGGGGGAGAACCTGGAGAAGTTTTTGGATGGAGACGCGGATGGGATGAGGAATCTGGTGGATTTTGGGACCGGGTATCGGAAGCGATAGAGAATGTGCGGGCGCTGCTATAATGGGGATGTGGGTCTCGATTTATAGCGGCGTTTTTTTCATAGAAAGGGAGACTGGCTGGTCATGAATATTGTGTATGCTTCGAATGATTCGTATGTCAGGCATTTGGGAACTTCTATGTGTTCTCTATTTGACGCGAATCGGGGATGTTTGCGTATTGCGGTGTATGTTTTGTCCTTGGGGTTATCTGCGGACAACCGGAACAGACTGGAGGAGATCGCGGGAAGGTATGGGAGAGAGCTGGTGTTTGTGGAGATGGGGGATCTGAAGGACCGGCTTGGTTTTCAGGCGGATACCGGAGGGTATGATATCAGTATTATGAGCCGGCTTTTTATGGGGGAGATGCTTCCGGACTGTGTGGAGAGGGTTCTGTATCTGGACTGTGATACGGTGGTGGTCCGGTCTTTAAAGGGACTCTGGCATACGGACCTGGAGGGGAAGGTTATGGGGGCGGTTATGGAGCCGACGATCTATGAGGCGGTGAAAGCGTCTGTAGGTCTTGGCAGGGAACAGCCCTATTTTAATTCCGGGGTGCTTTTGGTGGATCTAAGGCAGTGGAGGGAACGGCAGGTTCAGAGCCGGCTTTTGGATTTCTGGAAGGAGAAGGGCGGGAAATTATTTGCCAGCGACCAGGATGTGCTCAACGGGGTTTTAAAGGGGGAGATCAAGGCTTTGGACCCCCAGTATAATTTTTTTACCAATTACCGATATTTTTCTTATGGAGATCTGGTGAGGCACAGCGCTTCTTATGGGGAAGTGGGCGAGGACAGGTTTGTAAAGGCCAAAAAGCATCCGGCAATTATCCACTATATGGGGGATGAGAGGCCCTGGATCCGGGGAAATCTAAATCATTACCGCAGGGCCTATGACAACTATTTAGCCCAGACTCCGTGGGCGGGGACGCCCAGGGAGCGGGGGAAGGAGATCTATATGGCGGCTTACCACGGGCTGGATTACGCGACGGTTCTGTGGCCGGAGATTCGGTGGCTTATCAGCAGGAAGCTGGGGATGAGGATGGTGGAAGCCAGAGCGGCAAGGATGAGGAAGGAGCGATGATATGAGGGTTACGGTTCTTTTGGCGGCTTATGAGGGAGAGCGGTACATCGAACAGCAGCTGGATTCGATCCTGGCCCAGACTGTGCCGGATATACGGATCGTGATATCGGATGATGGGTCTAAGGACAAAACCAGAAGGATCCTGGAACAGTATGCCAGATGGTATCCGGGGCAGATCGTTTTGAGGCATCGGGTGAAAGAGGGGATGTACATGGACAGGGAAGGCCAGGTGCCTCCTATGGCTATGAATTTTTTCTGGCTTCTTGGCCAGGCTGACGGGGATTATCTCTTGCTGTGCGATCAGGATGACGTGTGGAAGAATCATAAGGTAAGGACATTGCTTCGGCGGATGCGGGAACTGGAGGAGCAGTTTGGAAGGGAACATCCGATTCTGGTACACTCGGATATGGAGGTGACGGATGGGGATCTGAATGTGATCTCCCCCAGCTTTTTCCGGTATCAGCGCAGCAACCCTGACCGGACGGCGTTTTCCCAGGTTCTGGCGGAGAATCCGGTGACGGGAGGGGCGGTTATGATGAACAGGGCTTTGGCCGGGCTGGTCAGGAGGGTACCTGGGCGGTGTTTGATGCATGACTGGTGGATTGCCCTTGGGGCCTCCTGTTTCGGGACGATTTCCTGTGTCAGGGAACCTCTTTACCAGTACCGGCAGCATGGAGGCAATACGCTGGGGGCCAGCAGGACAGGCAGTGTGGAAGATCTGAGGGCGCGCATGGGGAGACAGACGGCTGTGGAGGAAAACTACCGGAGAATGTTTGGACAGGCGGCTTCTTTCGGAGCGATGTACGGGGAGAAGATGACCGGGGAGCAGAGGAGAACATTAAAGGCGTTTTTGGCCCTTCCCCTTCAGTCCCGGGAAGAACGGCTTCGCAGTATTGTGAGGAACGGATTTTTTAAAAGCTCGCCGGTACAGACGCTGGCCCAGTGCGTGACCATACCCAGGCTTTCCCGAAAGAGAGGGGAGAACGGATGAAGGTCTGTTGTGTGATCGTTAATTATAATGACGCGGACACGGTGATGAACCTGGTGGACAGGATCACCGGGTTTAAGGTCCTGGAGGGGATCGTGGTGGTGGATAATCGCTCCACGGATGATTCACTGGAGAAACTGCGGTCACTGGAAGGGGATAAAGTGGCTGTGATCAGAGGGGAGAGAAACGGGGGGTACGGCTACGGCAATAATCTGGGTGTTCAGTATGCCGTGAAAGTGATGGGCGCCACCCATGTGGTCATAGCCAACCCGGATGTGGAGTTTACGGAGAGAACCATTCTTGCCCTGGGGCGTCTGTTTCAGAAGCATCCCGATCTGGGGGCGGCGGCTCCTGTGATGGAGGATATGCAGTACGGCGGGCTGGGACGGGGCTGGCGGCTTCACGGCTTTTTGGGAGAACTGCTTGTGATGGGGCCTGTAAGCAGGCGGCTGTTTCGCCGGTTTTTGAATTATCCGCAACAGTATTACCGGGGGAAACGGGTTGTGAGCGTGGGCGCGGTCCACGGTTCTATGCTTATGGTTGACGGGGAAGCGTTTTTGGAGTGCGGCGGATATGATGAGGGGATATTTTTGTATCAGGAGGAGGCGGTGCTGGGCCGGCGGATGAGGACCGGCGGGTACCGCACGGCGGTTCTGATGACAGAGACGTATGTGCATCGCCATGGGACTTCGATCACAAAGTCGTGTGAGAGTCAGATAAGGCGTCAGATGATACGCCATGAAAGTGTTTTGTATTATATGAAACATTATCTGTATATTAACCGGTTTCAGCAGCTGGCCGCAAAGATTTGGTTTGGCGGGATTTTGGCAGAGATCTGGCTGGCCGGCGCGGGGAAGGCGGTTATTGGGGGTGTCAGGAAAGGCCTGGGCAGAGTTTTGCGGGGCAGACAGGAGACGGGACGGCCCGTTTGAGAGGAAGTGGTGTAGGGATGGCGTATTTTCCCATGTTTGTACAGCTTGAGGGAAGGCCCTGCCTGGTGGCGGGAGGCGGCCGGGTCGCCCTGCGCAAGGCGCGGGCGCTGCGGGATTTTGGGGCTTTGGTTACAGTGGTGGCGGATAAGATCCTGGAGGATATAAAACGCATGGAAGGCGTGGTTTGGCGGGAAGGGAATTTTTGCCCCGCGGATCTTAAGGGTCAGGCTTTGGTGGTGGCCGCTATGGACGACAAGGAGGAGAATCACCGGGTCAGCGTTCTTTGCCGGGAAAGAAGGATACCTGTCAACGCGGTGGACCAGATTGAGGACTGCGGTTTTATTTTCCCGGCTTATGTGAAACAGGGGGAAGTGGTGGCTGCTTTTTCCAGCGGCGGACAGAGTCCGGCTGTGGCCCAGTATTTAAAGGGGCGCATGGAGCCGGAGATGACAGAGACTTTAGGGGAACTGGCCGCGCAGCTGGGAAAGGCGCGGGAGAGGGTGAAGAAGATGGAACCGGCAGAGGTGAGGAAAGGGGTTTATGAGGAGATTTTTCGGCGGGGGCTGGAATTTGGAAGGCCGCTTTCCCGGGAGGAGCTGGAGGAGATATTAGCCCGTCCCGGCGGGGAGGAGACGGAAATTTTGACGGATTAAGAGGAGAATGGAAACCATGAAATATATCATCGGCACAAGAGGTTCGAAGCTTGCCATGGCTCAGGCGAATTCTGTGTGCGTCAGGCTGGCAGAGGCGTACCCGGACCATGAGTTTGAGATTCGGGTGATCCGAACCACAGGTGACCAGATTTTAAATAAACCGCTTCATGAGATCGGGGGGAAGGGAGTCTTTGTCAGAGAGATCGAGGAGGAGCTCCTGAACCATAAGGCGGATATCGGCGTACACAGCATGAAAGATATGCCCTCCTGCCCCGGGCCCGGGCTTGTGTTTGCCAGGGCGTGGAAGCGGGAAGATCCAAGGGACGCGCTGGTACTGCGGGAGAAAACGTCTCTGGAAGAACTGCCAGAAGGGGCTGTCATAGGAACCGGCAGCAGGCGGAGGGAGTTTCAGCTGAAACGGCTGCGCCCGGATATCCAGGTGGCAATGATCAGAGGCAATGTGGATACCAGGCTTCGGAAGATGGAGGAGCAGGGGCTGGACGGCCTGATTCTGGCAGCGGCAGGGTTAAAGCGTCTGGGGCTGGAGCACAGGATCGCCCGGTATTTCAGCGGGGAGGAGATGATTCCTGCCCCTGCCCAGGGGGTTTTGGCTATAGAGGTCCGCCGTGAGGATGAGGAGCTTTTGGCTATGCTGGACGGGCTGTGTAATGAGGAGACAGCCCGGGCCGTGGAGGGCGAGCGGGGATTTCTCCGGGAGATGGGAGGCGACTGCCATGTGCCTGTGGGAGCGTATTGCCGGAAAATGGAGGACGGGAGATTTTTCCTTCGGGCTATGTTTGGCAATGAGACAGGCAGCAGGCAGGGATATGCCGCTGTCTGGGGCCATGACCCGAAGGCGCTGGCAAAGGAGGCGGCTGTGAGTATCCGGCGTCAGATGGCGGGGACGGTCTATCTGGTAGGCGCGGGTCCCGGGGATCCCAAGCTTATTACGGTAAAAGGGTTAAGAGCCGTAAGGGAGGCGGACTGTATTGTATATGACCGGCTGATTGCCGCCGAACTTTTGGAGGAGGCAAAGCCGGGGTGTGAGTTTATCTATGTGGGGAAGGAAAGCAGCAATCACACCATGGCACAGGAGCAGATCAACGCTCTGCTGGCGCGAAAGAGTATGGAATACAGGAAGGTGGCGCGGCTGAAAGGCGGGGATGTGTATGTGTTTGGCCGGGGCGGCGAGGAGGGACTGTATCTGGCAGAGCGAGGAATAAGCTTTGAGGTTATTCCGGGGGTTACGTCAGCTGTGGCGGGTCCTGCTTTTGCGGGGATCCCGGTGACTCACCGGGGAATGGCAGGGGGATTTCATGTGGTAACTGCCCACAACCAGAGGGACAAGCTGGCAGAGATCGATTTTCAGGCGATGGCAAAGGGGAAGGATACGTGTATTTTTCTGATGGGCCTTAGCAAGGTGAAAGAGATCGCCGCAGGCCTGATGGATGCCGGAATGCCGGGGAGTACGGAGACTGCCGTGATCTCCTGGGCAACTACGAAAAAGCAGAAGGTGTGTACATCGGATCTGGAACACATTGGGGAGGCGGTGGCAGAGGCACGGCTGGTCTCTCCGGCTATGATCGTGGTGGGGCAGGTGGTGTCGCTGCGGGATAAGCTGGGATTTTTTGACAGGAAGCCTTTGTTTGGAAGGAGCTATCTGATCCCGAAGATTGGCAGGAATCGCACCAGGCTTCGTGAGCTTTTGGAGGAGAAGGGCGCTGATGTGGATGAGATCCAGGTGGGAGAGATCAACTACCGGACAGGATGGCTGGATATAGAGAAACTGGGGAAGGCGGACTGGATCCTGTTTACCAGCAAAAACGGGGTGGAGGCATTTTTCAGAGAGGCTGAGAGGAGCAGGCTGGATCTGAGGGCTCTGGCCGGGTGTAAGATCGGGGTTATCGGAAAAAAGACGGCAGAGGAGCTGGGGAGCCATGGCCTGTACGCGGATCTGACGCCAAAGGAATTTCACAGTGAGGGGCTGGGGAGAGAACTTAGGAAGCATCTGACCGGCGGGGAGCGGGTGTGGTATCTGAAGGCCGGGAATGGCGGAGAACAGTTGAGAGAGGAGCTGGGGGATGCATGCAGGTTTGAGGAGACGGTGGTGTACGAGAACCGGGAAGCGGCGGCGGATCTGGGCAAGGTGAGGCCGCTGGGAGAGTATGACGGGATCCTGATGACCTGCGCATCCTCGGCGGAACGGTTTCTGGATGCGGCGGGGGAACAGTGGGGGGAGTGGAAGCGTATCTACAGCATTGGGCCTAAGACTACGGCGTGTTTAAGGAGACGGGGGATAGAGCGGAGTGTGGAAGCGGGGGAGTGTACGTATGAAGGGGTGGTGGAGGTGGTTTTGAGGGGGAAGGAAGGTGATCCGTGATGGCACAGACGATAGGAATAGGGAATCAGGATTTTGAAGCGATACGGAGAGAAAATTATTTTTATATTGACAAGACGCTGTTTATAAAGGAATGGTGGGAGGGCGGGGACACAGTAACGCTGATAACCCGACCCAGGCGTTTTGGAAAAACTCTGACAATGAATATGACAGAAAAGTTCTTTTCGGTTAGATACGCGGAAAGAGGAGATTTGTTTGAAGGACTGAAACTATGGGACAGCGGGAAATTCAGAACCTTACAGGGAACGTATCCGGTGATCAGTTTGTCTTTTGCGAATGTAAAGGAACATAGTTATGAAATGGCGCGGAGAAAAATATGCCAGATATTGTCAAATTTATATTTGGAATATGAATTCTTGCTGGATCGTGATATGATCAGCCCAAGGGGGAGAAGATTCTTTGAATCCGTGTCGGAGAATATGGATGATATGACAGCGACCATGGCGATTCATCAGCTCTCTCTTTTCTTGTCAAAATATTATGGAAAACATGTGATCATTCTTTTGGACGAGTATGACACTCCTATGCAGGAAGCTTATGTAAATGGATATTGGGAAGAGCTGATGTCTTTTATCAGGAGTATGTTCAATGCCGCGTTTAAAACCAATCCCTACCTGGAACGAGCCATAATGACAGGGATCACGAGAGTAAGTAAAGAATCGGTCTTTTCGGATCTGAACAACCTGGAAGTGGTGACGACAACCTCGGAGAAATACGCGGATTGTTTTGGATTTACGGAAAAAGAAGTGTTTCAGGCTCTGGATGAATATGGTATGTCAGATGGGAAAGAGGATGTAAAGAAATGGTATGATGGATTTACATTTGGAAGCCAAAAGGATATCTATAATCCATGGTCGATCTTGAACTATCTGGATAAAGGAAAGGTGGCGCCTTACTGGGCAAATTCCAGTTCCAACAGTCTGATCGGAAGATTGATCCGTGAAGGGAATAAGGCTGTGAAGCAGGCGTTTGAGGAGTTGATGAGTGGAAGGAATCTGGAGGCAGAAGAGATAGATGAACAGATTGTCTATGACCAGCTGTCAAAGAAGCGCAACGCGATCTGGAGCCTGTTGCTTGCAAGCGGATATTTGAAAGTTGTTGAGTGTCAATTTGTGGAGAGGACAGGGCGGTGGCATTATACACTGGCGCTGACAAACAGGGAAGTGTACCTTATGTTTGAAAATATGGTTCATGACTGGTTTGTGGAGTCTGACGGCGCGTATAATGATTTTATCAAGGCGCTGCTGACGGGAAATGTTAAAGCGATGAATGCTTACATGAATAAAGTTGCTTTGGCCACATTCAGCTATTTTGATACCGGGAAAAATCCTTCCAGGGAGGAACCAGAGCGTTTTTACCACGGATTTGTGCTGGGGCTGATGGTGGAACTTTCTGACAGATATATCCTGACATCCAACAGGGAGAGTGGATTTGGGCGATATGATGTGGTGTTAGAGCCAAGGAGGCCGGATGATGACGGGATGATTCTGGAGTTTAAGGTTCAGGATGTGGATGACGAAAAGGAGTTGGCTGATACAGTGAGAGAGGCATTGGCTCAGATTGACAGACAAAAATATGAAGTGATGCTTGTGGAAAAAGGAGTTTCCAAAGAGCGGATACGAAAATATGGATTTGCGTTTTCCGGGAAACGAGTGTTGATTGGTGGGAGGTAGATAGGGGGTCGGACTGCAATTATGATTATCAGGGATTGCTAAAAGTCAAGGACAAAAGTAATACTTATCGGAGTTACATTGGAATTTACTGGATTTCTTATATTATAAAAGTGGAAAGGACTGATTTTATGGCTGTGGCACTGAAAGAAGATTACCAAAGAGCTTTGGACGAACAAAAGAACGAAGTCCGAGAGCTTGTAATGGCGGGATTGGAACAGATAAAAGAAGGAAAGACAAAAGATTTTAATACTGTGTGTGACAGACTGGAGAAGAAATATAGAGATGAGGCAATATCAAATTAGGATTACGGAGTTGGCAGAGGAAGATTTAGAAAATGCTGGCGATTACATTGCCTATGAATTAAAAAATCCGTCTGCTGCTGAAAATACAGTAAGCGGAATTCGCACAAAGATAAATTCTTTGGTAAATTTTCCGGAGAGAAACGAGTTGGACGAAGATGAGTTGCTTGCTGGATTGGGTGTCCGAAAAGATTATTATCGCAATTATAAGATTTATTATGTGATAGAGGAGGACACCATTTACATAGTTAG
>CAJUFP010000045.1 GCA_910585645.1 uncultured Hungatella sp.
CTCTGACTGGCTTCACGACAATCCCCGCCCATTGCACACTCAACAATATATCAATATGACAAATTAAGGTTCCGGTTTACCCTGGTTAGGGGGCAATTCCGGACCACGGCCTTGCGCTCTTCCCCTATTTCTGTTATAGTATAAGAAAATATCGGCAGAAAACGGAGCTTTCTTATGGACCGCTATATTGATTTGAATGAAGTTTCAGACGGAAAATTATATACATCCAATGACCTGGTAAAAGCCGGATGCAGCGACTGCCAGGGCTGCTCCGCCTGCTGTGAGAGCATGGCTGACACCATTATCCTGGACCCGTTTGACATCTACTGCCTGACAAAGGGACTTCAAACCCCTGCTGCCGGCCTTCTGTATCACCAGATTGACTTAGGGGTAGTGGACGGCGTCATACTGCCCCATATTAAGATGGCCGGGAACACGAACTGCTGTCCGTTTTTAAACGAAAGCGGCCGCTGTTCCATCCACAGCTTCCGCCCCGGCTTCTGCAGGCTGTTTCCTCTGGGACGTTTTTATGAGAACCGCTCTTTTTCCTATTTCCTGCAGACAAAAGAGTGCAAAAAACAGAACCGAACCAAGGTGAAAGTGCAAAAATGGATCGGCCTGCCGGATTTTAAGCGGTATGAGACGTTTATCTGTGACTGGCATTATTTTTTGAAAGATCTTCAGAAGCCTCTGACAGAGGGAGATGTGGAATGGGCCAAGGCTGTGAATATGGAGATTCTGCGGCGGTTCTTTCTGACGCCTTATGATGTCAGGGAGGATTTTTACGCGCAGTTTTATGAGAGGCTTCAGGGGGTGGATGGGAGCGGCTGGATGGAAAGGTAAATTCAGGCTATTGACCTAAATTTGTTTTATGGTATAATAGGTATAGAGGATAGCGGCAAGACCAGCTATCGTTGGTTATGAAACAATTGACTGTGTCGGCATGCAGCCAATTGTGGAGCCAGACCTTGGGTTATGCGATAACCTCAAACCGAATAGGTTCTTCGGAGCTGAAAGAAAACGCTTTTATGGGACCTTGCTTATGCAAGGTCCTTTATTTTTACCAAAGGCGGTTTATACAAGTGGATTATTTATACCAATCAGCATTAGCCTGGAAAGAGCTAACTGAATACCGATACCAGTTAGTGTATGGATACAAAAAGGCTTTATATCCAATCAACCTTACATTTTCTGATGAAGATTACCCACATCTGGCTGGTTTCCAATACATGAAAGATATCTCCCTTCCTAACTATACATCCGCAAAAATCGTGAGGCGGGTTCTTGAAGGAAAAATAACCTTTAAACATATTCAAAAAGCAGCTCAATATGAGGAAATGATCAAACCACGATTAGAAGCATTAATCCATTTAAAAAACTCTTTTGATCATGATTTTAATCTTTATTCTTTTATGCCGCAAATGTATCCTTTTATCACTAACATTAAGGCAGATTATTTAATTGCCAGTCATACTATTATTGACAGTTATGTTTTCACAATACGCACCACTCCAAAAGGAGATGCAAAATGTGATTTTCTTTGCTGTTCAGCTTTTACTAAAGGCAACCGTAACTATGAAACAAATCAGAGAAAACGGATATTGCTCCAAAAAGTACGTATACATATTCCGTCAAATACAACTACTATTTTGCTTAATAAATTGAATACCGAATCATAAAAGAGAACACTTCCTCTCCTACACCCCCAAAGTCTTTAACCCTCTGCGATACGCTTCCATCTCCCTCTCATCCACAGTTTCTATAATATATTGCAGCTGGCTGACCACCTTCTCCCTGTCCCTGGGAAGATAGGCTGAGACCGGATAAAAATTTGATTTCGAATCCGCAAACAGGTGGGTCCGTATCCGCAGATTCCTGATAAACACCTGCAGTTCCCGAAGACGCTCCTTTTCCCCTGCCTGCGCGAAAATTCCCTTTCGCTCCATGTCCCACAGCTCTGTACCCTGAAACAAGGTAAGGGAATCTACAGAGATAAATCGGGGATTCAGCTGATTAAACAGCTTTGCGCTCCTTACGGCATTTCCATATCCTCCGTCTTTTCCCGCAAGACCTGTCATGTAGACAAAATAATATTCGATTCCCGCCTCATCCAGCTTCCGGCACTGCTCCAGAATCTCCTTCGCCCTATAGCCTTTCCCTGCCAGGGCAAGGGTTTCATCATCCCCGCTTTCCGTCCCGATGCTCAGACCGTTTATGCCCATTGCGCGAAGTTTCTTTAACTGCCACACTTCTTTATCCCGAATATCTCTTATGCTTGCAAACACGGCCATGGTCTGGCATTTGATGAGATAATCCCGCGCCAGGAGGGCGCGGAGCTTCAGGTTGTCGTAGCTCATGGCAAAGGGATTGGCTCCGGTCCAGAAGATCCGCCTTGCATAGGGCTCATATCTCTTGATCTCCTCTAAGTCTTCCTCAAACTCTTCTATGGAATGCATACAAAAAGGTTCCTCTTTATACAGATTGCAAAAGCGGCACTTTTTGTAGGTACACCCGGAGGTGGCCTGTATGATCACAGAGTTTGCCTCATAGTGCGGTCTCCATGTTCTCCCTGTAAAATGCATGCTTTTTCTCCCCTCTTTTTCTGTTGAAATTTCGTTGTGGGAATCCGCATTTGATGGGTATAGATTCTCTGTTTCGTATATGAAGGCGGATTCCCTTCCTGTTATTAACATACTACGGTACGATTTTCAAATCAAGCAGGGGCTTTTTGTGGGGAAAGTATGTTTTTATAGTATGTTTACAACTCATCAAAATATCTTACAATATCCCCTACCGTTCTAAATTCTATAATCTGGTAAACAGGAATCTCTACCCCAAACTCCTCCTCAAATGCCACTACAGCATCCATCACATCCAGGGAACTCAATCCCAAATCTGCTGAGATGCATGGCCCGTATCCTTCTCCAAAGATGTGGGTGCTGGTGTGGAAGTTCCGGTTTTGTCCTGCACGCAGTTTCTCCATAAGTTTTCAGAAAACGCTGTACATTGTCTGATGACATTTGTGCTCTTATGCCATTTCTGTCAGTATAGAACAGCAACTCATCCTGTAAACCGGTGTTTCTATACCCATCCATGCTTTATTTACAAGCACAGAAAAAAGCGGCCGGAGGCATCTGGCACAAACCTTGATGCCCCAACCGCTATTTCTGTTAAATTTCCCTGCTGGATTTCCCGCCGCTCCCGCTCCTTCTTCAATCCGTCAGCACCTCCATGGCGCCCTGCAGTCCGCAATGTCCATTTCCCGGTCTTCCATCAGGATGCCGGGTGCCTCAAGAAACAGCTCCTTTATCCGTTTTGTTCATAGTCTATATTCGGTCAAGCTTTCAGAGTCTCTATATTCTCTTTTGTGAGACCGGTATATCTGATAATTTTTTCTATAGGTTCCCCATCTGCCTTCATATTTCGGGCAATTTCGGTACTTCTTTCATCCCTTACTTTTTTCATGCCGCTATTGTAATCAATCTGTGCCATCTCACGCATATTATACAACCGAAGCACTTCCTTATCATTGGCAAGAAACGTCATTTTTTCATTAGCCTTATAAATCGCAGCATCCATATTCATCAACTCCCTTAGTGTATCATCTGAAATGTTCTGATCAAAAAATGTCAGCCATCTATGCAGTGAATTATTTTTTATATCCTTTTCTGGCAGGGCATTGAACTTCTTCACATCAATAAAATGAATCTCTAAAGCATCTGTCAGGAGACAGTCCTTATGAGTATCCTCCCAGAGATGGAATACCATATGGAAACCATCCACTCCCTCTGCTACTTTACATCACGAATCTTCTTCCCGGCCCTCATCCCGATCAAAAACAATTCCAACGTCTGAGGATTCGTATTCCTGTATTTCAAATGATAGAAAATCTGCCTGATCTCATCAATAAGCGCTTCCCGATCCTCCTCATAATACCCCGCGTCCTCATCCAGACATCCGCTGGCCTGCAAAAGCAAAGACAGGGCAAATGTCTCATTTACATACAGATACTTTTCATCACACCCCTCTATCAATTGAAACGGCTTCCTTTTCAGACACCACGAAGCCGTATAGGCGATAAACTTTACATAGTTGACACGGCTGATATCGTGAAAATGCTTCAGCCTTGCGATGTCCACCAGAATATCGATGAGACAATACTCAAAGATACAATCATTAAAATAGACATGGCCTTCCAGGTCATTTTCTCTGTAAAACGCCTCTGCCAGCCTGTGAAGCAGCAATCCCGCGTTATTTATATATTCGTCGGAAAAAGATTCGTTTAGCTCTTCCTTAAGTCTCCTTGCTTCCTCTTTATCCATGTACCTCTCCTGCTATCTGTATTTTAAAACCTGTTCTGCCAGGTCTGACATCTTCTTTACCTCACGGTAATTCTCCGCCTGTTTAATCTTATCAATGACAGCCTGCTTGATCTCCTCATTGTCACACTCCTCCATCTTCTCAAGGATAAACTGATACACCTCATTGTCATCGGAAACTCCGGAAAACAGAGTCTCCTGGAAGCTGTGAATATAGTCATTGATAAAGGTTCCCATCTCATCGCCCAGGCCTGTAAGTCTGTTCATAATATCCGTATAATTTTTTAACATCTCCGACTGCAGATTATAGGGGTAGCGCAGCTTGTGGTCAATCTCACTCCACGCCTCCTCATACAGAGTGCGCACCTGAATCTCGATCCCCAGACCGTTATCCGCGCGGATTACATAGTGGACCGACCGGTACTGCTTATTGTCCCGGATCTCAACCTTTCCCCGGTACAAACTGTCATCATCCCCCTTGCGGATATAGGCAAACGGCGGGGCCATAAGAATATCTTTGTACCGCTCCATCAGATAGTCGTGTACCAGAAGCCAGTCCGACTTAAACAGCAGCAGGATCCGGATTCCCATCAGGTCTGTTATATACTTCTCATAGTTTTCCCTGGACAGAGACTCTCCCCGATCCAGATACTCCCCGTTCTTTCTTATGATCTTCTCTACCAGATGACTGGTATTTTTAACCCTGTAACTTAAAGAATGAACATCCGAACACTTCTGGATCTCCTCCGCATACCGCTTTACCGTGTTCTGGTGTTCATTCCGTTTTGGCTCAAAATCGTCCGCAATCTCTTCCAGTTCCTCCCAGGTCAGACGGGAATCTCGAAACCGCTCCTCTGATATGTTAAATTCCCTGCAAAACTTCTGCTGTTCCTGCTTCGTCTTTAACATGAACCTATCACCCCTGCTCCCCCAGCGCCTTCCCGATGACTCCGGATCTTAACAGTTTAGAATATGACATCAGCTGCCTGTCAATAAAATCCGGATTGATCTCCGGACCGTTATTGGGCTGGTTCTCTTTTCTGTACGAATCCGCGGACAGCTTCTTCATGAAATTATCCATCACCATCTTCGCCTCTGTCATATCCATCCTCCTGTTATAACGCCCTTGCGGTAGTCTATTATATTCTTAATACCATAGCACAGTGTCAACCAGATTTCTCAGGTTGTTTATGGGGTATTATATCATGGGGAGTCTGTAAATACAATAGGAACCGAAATCGAAATTGAATCTTTCCCACTACTCAAACTCAATCTCCTCATTAACCTTCCTGTTAATATCAATCCTTGTCTGAACATCAATCCTATTTACCAGCCACCCATTTAACGTACAGCTCCTGATAAACTCATCAATCCTGTTAACACCATTGATCTCCTTTAAAGTAACTACAACTCCAAAACGGATTCCCATACCGTCTCTTGGATCTAACCGATTATTGGTTTTAACCTCCATTCCCCAGTTTTTATTGTCATACGACCTTTTAGGCCTCATTCTGTCCTTGGGCCTTTCCGCAATATATTTTACGTTATCCCATTTTCTGAACCGTTCTCTTGCTTCCCCCTCCAAAAGGAAATATCGTTCGCCGCCCAATGCATCATCCTGATTCTGCTTATCTCCTTTGATGTCCTCAATCTTTCCCTTATTATTGATCCTGCCAAAATGCAGGTTAAGCTCTGTATTTGTATAATCAACTCCCTGCGTCCTGTCACACATGGGAAAATAACACATGGTTGCTCTTGCGATATATGGATATTTATCGTCTTTCATTGGAACCGGAAAATAATAATTATAAGAGTTCCATTTCTCACTGATATCATATACCAGAAATTTAATCTCATCCTCTCTTGTATGGACAATATCATCAATCTTAACAGGCACGATGCCATGACCATACAAAGCGACTTCTTCCGGTGTCGGTCTCTCATTCCATCCCCTTGCGGCATCTATAACCATGGCTTTTGCCACTTCTCTGCTCAGCCCTAAAATATCAATCAGATAGGACAGCTTTCGCGCGATCCAGGGAGCCGCAAATGAGGTCCCGGCAACGTTAGCCTCCCCCAGTGGTTCACAAACCCTGATATACTGTTCCTCACTTCCGCCATAATAACTGACATCCGGCTTGGCAAAAAAAGATAACGCCAATCCTCTCCTGGCGTATTTGGTTGATAAACCGCTTTTTGTCACTGCATTCACTACCATACTGTTTATCGAATCCGCAGGGGAACCTATTTTTATCACATCAGCGCTGGGCTTATTTGTCCCTGCCACAACAAAAATAACATCATTTTCATATTGGATCGTATCCAATACAGCAGCTTCCGCAGAAATAAAGTTATCATTAATCTCCTGATTACTGCCAAGAGAAATATTCCAGACCTTTATATCCCTGTTACCTGCCACGATTTCTTTTATCTGTTTCGTAATTGTAAAAGAAGAAAATCTTGAGCCTACAGCAACTCCAAAATGACGTACTCTGAATCTGCCGCATCCGTCGTCAAGCCAGGGGTTCAGCCTTGCTCCATCTACAATAATGGAATCTACCGCGGTGCCATGACGGTAATCATCAGATGTTTTAGGAAGATTGTCGTCAACCATATCATGATATTCCACCCACTCTCCAAAATAAACACGTTTATCAAATAAAGTATCGATCACTCCAATTACAGGCTCTATGGTCGGAGCGGGCATATAGAGAGTTCCCTGCTGATATTCTTCGATAAAGTCCGCAGGCGACAATTCCAGTAAATCTTCCGTTGCCATAGCTATAAGGTATGGAGCCTTTTCAAATAGAATTTGTAACTGGTCTTCATCCAAAAATACGGTCTGGTTATCCAATATTCTGCTATTTAAAATATCGATCCCCAAATCTTTAAACAGCCTCTTAGTGTCTGTTCGGGTATTGTACAGAGTAATGATACTTTGCCTTAACTGCCGCGTTGCCATCTCCACTTCAAAACTGTCAATATATGAAACATCCGCAATTACCTGCCTGAACACAGACTTTGTAATCAAAAATCGTTCAAACGGAATCCTGTCCATTATCTCTCTATTATCAAAAGCTGTCTTATCAATTCCATTTGGAAATCTTGACCTGATCACATCATTGGCTCTTAAAAGCAATTCCATACTTTTGTCTAAATCTTCCATATCAAGAAAATACGTAATAATATGTTTCGTCTTTTCTCCGTTAAACTTAGCGCCAACAACCGCATAGTTGGAATCCTTTCCTTTAAACAGACCTGCGATCCGATTGCTCTTAGCCACTATTTTATTATAATAAACACTGATCAGGATACCGTCAAAAGTTCTTTTCTCCTGCTGCCAGAATTTTCTGATCCGATTTATCTGTTCCCGCAGTTGAAATAGCTGTTCACTTGTCACGGTCTTCTTACTGTTCATGGAAGGCCCGCCGCCACTGCCGGCCTTTGAAGCCTGAACAAACCTTTTTCCCTTTAGTTCCAGTACATCATTCATCGTCTTCCTCCTTATTCAATCTCCTGGATACGGCGCTTTTCGATTCTCCTTTCAGTTTCTCTATCTCTCTGACCGTAAACCCCTGCCCGTGAAGCTGTTCAATATCCATCTGTTCGATATTGCCGATCAGGCTGGTATAAAGCCTTCTCAAATAGTCATACTCAACATTGGCATCGCTGAACGCCAGAGAAGTCTTTATGATATTCTTCAATTCCCCCGGATAAGGCAACGTATCTGCTGTCTTTAAGATCTTTCTCAATAATCTGGTATCCTTTGGAACGCCTTTAAAGTTTTTAATAAAAGATAAAAAGTAATGTTCGGCAACTTCCATCAGATCCTCTTTTCTGTATCTGTCAAAATTAATCACCGCGTCAAAACGTCTGATCAATGCTTTGTCAAAGTTAGAGTACAGATTGGTTGTCGCTATGATCACAATTTCTTTATTCAAGTCTGTCAGTCTGTCAAGCTCTCTTAAGATCGTTGAGGTAACCCGTCCCATCTCACGCACATCGTTTCTGTTTATCCTGTCCAGGGCTATCACGTCTATCTCATCAAACAAGATAACTACTCTGCCGGGACATGGGATCATATTTATCTCTGTAAAAACACTGGCAATATTTTTATTGGTCTGACCCAGTTTACTGTCAATTAAATTGTCAAAATCAACACAGTACAATGTTCGGCCAAGCAGTTTTGCTATGTGTTTTGCGGCCTCGGTCTTTCCGCTTCCCGGCAATCCCTCAAACAGAAATTTATTAATTCCAATATTATGATTAACCGCATTGATAATCCCCTTTATATCATTGGATATTTCTGTGGGAAGATTCAGCGAATGTAATTCTCTGGTGTCTATCTGCTTTAGAAGCTCACTTTCATAATCACTGGCTTGGGGAGCATATAAATTTGATTCCGCGATTAGACCCATTATATATTCAGCCAGCTGATCATCACCAATGGCATCAAAATATCTTGCTATGCTTACAGCCTCATTTCTGAAGGCATTTTCATTTCTCTCAACGTGATATTTTATCAGATTTAATACATTCTGCTTTTTCACAAGAGTACACCTCCATGTACTTTTTTATAATTATAGTTTGTCTCCAACTGTCAGGTTGCAGACATGCGCATGCATCAGCGCGCTTTCTATTATATCATACTTTGGGACAAAGTGATATAGAATTGGGACAAAATTATTATTTTTATATGTATTTGTTGCTATTGATGAATACACCTCTCCTTCCAAAAGCAAATAAAAAACACTCCGGACAATCGTATGTCCAGAGTGCGTTCCATTCGCCAAAGAATTACTCTATGATCTTTCATGAAGGGCTTTTAAGCTGCCGATCAGCATATCGATCAGTTCTTTTTCGGCTTTCAGGTTCCTTAAGCAGTCCAAACTATCGCTTACGCTGTAATAGCATGCCTCGACAGACCTCTCCGCCCCATTGGGAGGATATACGGCAACTCTGTCATCCGCCCTCTCCTCGATCTGTACGATGGATTCCTTACTGCCTATGGCAAAAATAAAATTTGCAGCTACGGCATTTCCCAATTTAAATATCTCCATTCTGCCATTTTTCAGCAGTATCGTCTCACAGACACACTCGCTGTCAGAGGTTTCTCTCCTCACCTTTTTTACAAATTCAATTACTTCACGAAAATTCTCCATCTATGTCTTCTCCTATTCTTTTGTGAACATAACTGCCCCGCCATTCATTTTTAACGCCAGATAACTGTCAGTCAATGTATACTCAATGTTCATTCCCACAGGAAGGTCGCCTCCTGATATGTACAGGGTCTCTTCGTCCACGATCTCATACTGCACCCAGCCGCCGCCCAGCACAATCCCGTCTTTTCCCAGCATCATATTTCCGTTTTCCATAAATGTGACCTCTCCCTGCTCACATTTCCAGACTCCTATAATCGACGGCGCTTCCTGCTCTGCCATTGAAGCTTCCTTTGTAAAACCGGAACTATCCGTCTGGCTCTTTTGTTCTGCCAGACAGCTTCTTCCAAATACGCATATGCCAAGCAGCATAGCCGCTCCGATTACTGCCAGCAGCCGTCTTCTCTCTGCCGCCTTCATCAGAATATGATATTCCGGAGATTTATCCGAATCATCATTCCTCGTCCCACAGCCAGGGCAATACTTACTTCCTGAAGGAATCCGCGCGCCGCAATGTCTACAAAACATACTGCTCCTTTCCTGATGTTTCTATTTCAAAACCACTACATACGCCCATCCCCTCCCCAACAGGGTATTTTCTACACAAAGAAGTTGAGGGGACGCCATTTCTACTCTACACCCTGCTGGTAAAATCTGTCCCTTTTTTGAACTATAAAGGCCGCTTGGGGATTTATAGGTGCCAGCAACAAAAATCTCTCCTCCCTCTCCTTCATAGTATTCTAGTTCGTCATGGGCACCCTCCATCACAAACTTCTCTCCAGATTCACTAAAAATATGCGTAGAATCCTGGGTCCGCAGCACAAGCGGATGCCAATCTTGCGTTGTCTCACCATACTCCCATACATCCAAATCCCCTTCTATCCCAGTGGGTACCAATCTGTCATCTTTAAAAACAGCGATCCATTCATTACCATCAACATATTTCATACTATATCCACCCTCGGCTCTATCCGCATATTCCACAATCGGTTTACCGCTTTGTGAAAGTATTGTATATTTGCCGTTACTATCATCAGGATTATCAGGGTCCATGTAGTATTTTAATAAAACATTCCCATTTCGGTTTTCCTCAAAACCGTCATAGATATAATCGCCATCCAGAGTTTTTCCTGAATGATACACTTCTGTACCCTTGGCATTCAAAACGCAGATCATTTCCTCCCCTTCCACCAATATCCGTGAATGAAACAAAAGCTGAGTGGACACATCTTCGCCATACTCTTCTAATCTAACTACATAATTTCCCTCGTGATCCACAAATCCATCTTTTACCCTAATAAGCCGGTCGTCATAGTCATATAAATCATTCGTTAATCCTTCAAAATATATCTCTGTATCATTTTTATCAATCAATACCCATGATCCATCTGCTTTCTGTACTTTAGCCAGTCCATTTTTAAATAGACCTGCTCTGTCATATTTAGGCGCAATCCTTTCATTTCCATTTATATCAAGATATCCGTATAATCCGTTTTTTCTAACCCTGATGTATCCATCACTTATATCATCTTCAATAGAATACGGATTATAAGGATTATTATCATCATATACTTGATTTGTACGGAAATTTAAAATTTTTCTTTCATCATTCTTCATATAGACCGGTATCAGCCCGCTCTCAAAGTGAATCCCCCATCCAATCCTGGATATATTCTCGCCATCCAGATGGATAGTTTCCTGTTCTTTTCCATCACGATCATAAAAGGTAACTGTCTGTTTTCTTTCATTAAAAACTGCCGTCATATCTGTGTCCATACATCTTCTTGTTACACCTCGGTCTATTTTTTTACCATCCTTTCCATAAGTCCTATCTCCAAATATAATTTCACCCAATCCATAACAAACTGATTCTACCCACTCATTATCCTGATCCACACCAAACGACCAACCAGGCATCCATATAATCTTCTTAACATTCGGATTCATCATAAGTCTCAGCGCAGTCCCCTTATCAAGAACCGTAAAACAGGCTCCAAGTACAGCCACCCCTATTCCGATCCGCAATAACCACTTATTCCTTTTTTTCGCCTTTGGATCACTTTCCAGATTTTCTCCATGCTTTTTCAAAAACATATCCGATTCTCCATTCTTTCGTTTTCCCCAAAATCCATGTTTCTCCATTGATTCCTGTTCTTTTATCTGCTGACGCAAAATAATCAAAGATAGTATATACCCCCCCGCAAGTTGTCAAGCAAAATCTTTCCTTCAAAAACCTACCTGCCTAGAATCAGGAAACAACCAGCCATCTGGACGGACGCCAACCGCCTCTCCCCATCAAAAAAAGAGACGCGCTCTGTTTTATCACAGAACATCGTCTCTTTCTTTACATTTTCCCCACAGCCTGCCTTCCATCTTCTCTCCGCTTCACCTCAACCGGCTGTTCCAATCAAAACCTGCCTTCCGCAAAACCCAAACCCATATTTCCGTATCTTCTCCCTGGGAACTCCTTTTTCTTCCAGCATCGTCTCATACTTCTTCTGATGAATCTGATCCAAAGCCGCCTTCACCGTATCCGCCAGTTCTTTCTCATTGTCCGGATCCTGCACTTTAAACTCCAGGATGATCCCATCGTCCTTAAGATCTCTTGGTTCCAGCATCACATCATACCGCCCAAACCCGCTTTCCCGGTTGGAAGTCAAAATATACCTGTCTGCCATCTCCACCATCAGCCCCAGCACAAAGCCATGGTAGAACCGCTCCGGTTCTGCTCCGGAAGGCCGGTTTCCCGTATCAAAATAACTGAATGTAGTCAGAGCTACCTTATTCATATAGACATTCATGGCCCGGATATCATCTGCCAGAAGAGCCTTGATAAACTCATTGTAGACAGTTCCGGCCTTGGCAAACCACTTTCGCACCATATTCCTGAACATCATTCTCACTTCCAAATTAGTGATCTCCAGCTCATACTCCTGTCTCCACTCCCCATAGTCTGTGGTATAGAGCTTCATCTCCTTCACCTTCAGATACCCGCCGGCTACCAGAAGGCTCCACACCGCCTGTTCTTCTTGATCCAACTGTTCATAGACGATCTGTTCATCCATCTCTGTAATGATGGTTTCCCCCCGAAGCAGTTGTTCAAAGGAAGCTTTCAGCCTCTGGTCTCCTTCCCGGACCAGTTTTGCCACCAGGTTATTGGAACTGGAGTTGGCCCAGTAGAGCGCCAGTGTCCTTTTATCCATATAATTAAGGATTGACCATGGGTTATAAATATCCTTCCATTTTCCAAAGGTAAATCCGTCATACCAGTCCTTCACTTCCCATCTCCGATCCGACAGACCATGGGCATCCAGCGCCTGAAAGACTTCTCTCTCTGTAAATCCAAAACAATCTCCATATTTGGAAGAGGTTGTGGTAACCACCTCCAGATTATTCATATCAGAGAATATAGACTCCTTGCTCACTCTTGTAATCCCGGTCATAATCGCCCGTTCCAGATACGGATTGGTTTTGAATGTGGAATTGAACAGACTTCTTGTGAAAGCGACCATCTCTCTCCCGTATCCGTTTACATAAGCTTCCTGCATAGGAGTATCATACTCATCCAAAAGAAGGATCACCCGTCTGCCAAAATACCGAAACAAATATCCGGACAGCGCCTTTATGGAGCCGGACGCCATATAGTCCTCCATATCCGCGGAAATGCTCCTAAACTCCTGCTTTTCTTCCTCACTTAACAGATCCCCATCCAAAAGAAAGCGGCACTGACGAAAGGCATCCCGAATAATACTGCACAGTTTCTTGCGGGCCTGAGGATATGTGTTTTCTTTCACATCGGCAAAGCTGATAAAGATCACGGGATATGTTCCCTGCAGCCCGCGAAACTTTTCATGCTCCCACACTTCCAGCCCTTCAAACAGATCTCCCCGGCCTGCATAGTCCACAGAAAAGAATTTCTCTATCATACTCATATTCAGAGTCTTGCCAAATCTCCTGGGACGGGTGATCAAAGTCACGTCGTCCTCTGCCTCCCACCACTCCATAATAAACCGGGTTTTATCAATATAAAAGTTTCTTCCCATTCTCAGCTTTTCAAAATCCTGTCTCCCGATCCCTATGGTCGGCGCCATATCTCACGTCTCCCCTCTCACCACCACCACATCCTCAAGCCGCCTCTTGGGCACATAATGAACATCCTTTTCATCCCGGTAATACTTTGTACTATCCCCCGGCCCGATCTCCACCAGTCTCACCGTCTCCGCCGGCTCACCCACAGCCACCACCAGAAGGGGCGCAAGATCATCCGGCAGATTGAGTTCCGTCTTCAAACTCCCCGCCCCAAAATTCCCGATCATACACCCGCCAAGCCCCATCTCCGCTGCCGCCAGCAGCATGGTCTGGGCCACGATCCCCACATCCTTCTGATACCTGGAGAGATTCTGATCTATAGCAGTATCCTGCAAAATAATGATAAACGCTGTGGGATACATCCCCTTGTGAGGCAGTTCCAGCTGGGGAAGCGCCCTGGCCCAGTTCGTATGGACCTGGATCCGGCGCACCTCCTCCTCTTCCCAGGCAAGGTAATACTTTAGGGGCTGGGCATTGACCGAGGACGGGCAAAGCCGGGCGCAGTCCACCAATTCCAGCAGTTCTTCCTTCGTAACCTTTCTGTTCTCATTGTAACCCCGATAACTGCGGTTTCTCTTCACTAAATCAATCAGCATATCCCAGTCCTCCTCATTTTCCCACAGATAATCTACCATCCCAACTCCTGCTCCATATTCCGTATGGGCAGCTGTTAAAAATCCTGTCTCTACACAAAGTCCTCCCCCACCACGCTCCAGGCCGCGTCCACACTGTAATGCTCCCTCACATACGCCTGGGCCTTGCGGCTCAATTCCTCACACTCCTTGGGGTTGCTGTAAAGCCACAGGACTCCTGCAGCCAGCGACGCCGCCTCGTCCTCCACAGTCATCACCTGCCTTGCGTCCACGATGCCCTCTGCTCCCACGGAAGTAGTCACAATAGCAGCCCCATGGTACAGCGCCTCAACCACTTTTCCTTTCACCCCCGCGCCGTACCGCAGAGGCACCACCACGATCCTGACCGTATCATACAGCTGCCTCAGTTCCTCATCACTGACAAAGCCTTTGATAATAACCCCATTGCCAGGCTGTTCCAGCTCCTGGATCTCTTTTGTCACCTTGGAGCCAACCACATAAAAGTTCGGCGGCTGCTTCCCGGCCTTCTCCATCTGCGTCCGGATCAGGGGATAAACCTCCCTCACAAACCACAAAACCGCGTCCCCGTTAGGCGGATGGGCAAAGCCTCCCACAAACAAGATGCCCTCCCTCCTGGCAAAATCCCCGGGGATATCATCCCGGAATTGTTCATACACGTAAGCCACAATATCCTTCACCGGAATCCCGTCGTCAATGGCCTTGATGGCGTCCCGCTCCACATAGGACGGATAGTAAGACATTTCCGCCTTGTACATCAGGGACAACTCCACAGACCTCCAGTATTCGGACGCTTCTTTCCGTTCCGGATTGCCGGTCAGCTCATACTCCCGTCCCTCCCGCAGAAAATGCAGGTCATGGCCGTAATAGATCACCTTAATATCCGTATTTTCCTTAATATAGTCAATATATTTTGACGCGATATGAGGCCTGTTCAAATAGGCAAACCGGATGTCGCTGCCATGAGCCCTCAGCCAATCCCAGATTCCCGCCTGATAATCCTGCCCATAGAGGATCTCAATGCCCATCTGCTGCAAAACCGTGGAATACGGCTCCTCATGGAAAAAATTGTCCCCCAGGAACTTCACCACATATCCCTTCTTCAAGAACATTTTCAGATACTGGAACGTAGTCTTGGAACCGGCGTCCCGGTCATAGGTAGGCACATAATGGTCCACCACCAGGATCATGGGTTTGCCCATGCTCCGCTCCCTGGCCCGAAACGGGTCCGGATTCCCGTTGTTCTCACACTGTCTGGCAAATTCGTCCGCCCACTTTTCCTTCAGCTTCTCACTGTTCACCGCCTGGTACCTCTTAAGACCGCTGCCCTGGACATCCGTGCCATTGGAGATCCCCTCAAAATGGATCACTTTCGAAAGGGGCTGATACACCACCCGGTACCCGGCGGCTCTCACCGCGAAAGCCAGGTCCGAATCCTCGCAGTAAGCCGGAGCGAACCGCTCGTCAAACCCGCCGATCCGCTCCCACAGCTCCTTGGACAGCAAGATGGCCGCGCCGGAAATATAATCCACATCTTTCACATAATTGTACTCCGGCTTATCCGGGTCATCCAGGCGGCCATAATTCCACCCGGAACCGTCGCTCCAGATAATGCCTCCCGCCTCCTGAAGCCGCCCGTCCGGATACACCAGCTTGGATCCCACCATGCCGATGGAATCATCGGACTCGATCAGATTTACCAGAGAACTCAGCCACCCTTCCATGACCTGGGTATCGTTGTTCAGAAACATCACATACTTGCCTCTGGCAGCCTTTGCGCCCTGATTGCAGTTGCGCAAAAATCCCTGGTTTTCTTTGTTCCTGCGGATCACCAGCCCCTGGGCGTACCGCTCCAGGCGCTCCGTGGCGTCTGTGGACACATCATCCGCGATGATCACCTCATAAGGCACATCCTTTGTGTGCTCCAGGATAGATACCAGACAGGCATAGGTGTAGTGGATCTGATTGTACACCGGAATGATGATGGACACCACCGGATTCTCTTCCCGGACAAAGTTAAGCTTTCCATGTTCCCGGTACTCACTTCCGATGGCAAAATCCCCTTCCAGCAGGTTCTTCCCCTCCTCCGACCCGTACAGCCGAAACGAGCGCAGAGGGTGAAACACATACTCCTTTACAAGGGCCAGCTTTTTCCTTTTCACCGTACCCTTTGGAAATCTTGCGTTAAACTTTTCCCCCAGCTTCCGCCTTATCTTAAAGATCAGGGCCTCATGGCGGTTCAGATAATCCAGGGTCTTTGCCATCTCCCCGATCTCATGGCGCAGATCCCCGATCATGGTCTCCAGATTGGTCACGTGATTCTGGGTCAGGCGCTGAACCTCGGTCATCTTGCGGATATTCGCGTCCTTTTCCTTTAGCTGCAGCCTGGACTGGCTCCGAAGCTGTTCAAGCCTCTCCTTTGTCCTCTCCAGCTCCTGGTCCACCCTAGTCAGATCCCGAAACGTCTTTGTCCTCACATAATAATTTTCCAGATAGATCTTCTGGTTCTCCCCATGGACATAAGCCTGGAAATTCCCCTCCATGGCCTCATAAACCTTAGCGGTCTCTTCCTCTATGCCAAACTCTTTCAGCCAGTCCCCCACCTGCCCGTAAGCTGTCAAAAGACTGCGGTACTGCCTGAAAAAATAAAAAAGGATCCGATACTTAATATATTCCACAGGAACCGGAAAGAAAAATACCCACTCATAGTCAAGACAATATCTCTCATCCCCAAGAAGAATATTCTCAAACAGCATATCAATGTTGGACACCATCAGACTGTCGCTGCTCACCTTGGCCCCGTCCGGCAGTTCCCCGAAAACCGACGTAAACTCCTCAGTCACCCCAAACAGGCAGTAACAGGACGGGTCCACTTCAAGAATCATCTCCAGGGCCTCCCCCACCGTATCCACCGGCGCCTTTCCGTCCCCTATGATCCGTCCCAGCCGCTGAGCCAGGGTTTCTCCCTCAATATACGGAAATCCCGCCTGGCCTTCTTTTATCCCCGGACGGGCAAATCTAAGATTCCTGTGCTGCCTGTTCAGCTCTCTGCACTTTTCCTCAAAAGAAGCGATGTGTTCTATCCCGGCTCTGACTAAAGCCGTCTTCTCCACCCTTCTCGGTTTCCCCAAGATCGCGGTCCTGATCTGGAACTCCTCTTTCCGGGTGCGGTTATATTTAATATAGTCAGCCCTGCATCCGTCCCCATGGTCCCCAGACTCCCGCTCTGCCCCTGCCGCCGCGGCTCCCTGTCTCCAAATAGCCAGATACCCGTTGGCATACCGGTCAAACTGTCCGTCCTCACACACAGCGTCAAAAGCCGCCCCGATATCAAGACTTAGATAGGCCGGATAATCATAGGCTGTCACCGTATCCGTCAGATCCCCTTTGCCCGGAAGATAACCGTCCGAGAAAATGGTCACCGGAATCCGGTAATCCGGCATAGGATAATAAAATTCCATATCCCTGCCATCCCCTGTGTCCGACAAAAGCCGGATTAGCGCCTCCTTGGAAAAACTGTAAGGATCCTTCTCGGCCCCGGCCCAGTATTTTAACCCAAAAGGATTACAAACCGCCGCCAGAATCTCCCCGCCCGGCTTAAGCAGAGCCTTCGCCGCCCGGATCTCCTCCGCCGCGTTCTCCCCAAGACTCCCCGCAAACACAATATAATCATACTTGGGGCCGCCCTCTCTCTGCCCGCGGATATTCCCTTTCACATAACGGATATTGTCCCGCCCGCCTAACTCCACATGGCGCAGGCGGTTCACCTCCAGATTCTCCTCCGATTCGTCCAGCACATCCACATGGGCCACCTTCCGGCTGTAAACCCCGGTCAAAGCCCCGTACCCGGATCCTGCCTCCAGAAGACGCCCATCCCCCTGAAAAGGATACCACTCCACCAGATTCTCCCTCTGGTCCGAAAGGGCATACAGATAATCAAGCCTTACAAGTTCCTTCAAGGCCTGCTTCCTGTCCCCCTTATAGGTTCTCAAGATCCGTATCAGCTCCCTGCTGATGTCCTTATCATTTCGACTCTCTCTGCTATTCTCGTTCATATCTCCTCCATACCGAGCCGCAATTCTCCCTTTTCTCCAATCAACTTCCGCCTTCGATTCTTTTTGCCTCCACCACAGACTCCATATCATACACCCCTACTGTATTCTTATTGGAGATAACCGTAATATTGGCCACATCATACAATCTGTGATAAACCACATGTTCCCCCATCTCAAACCCGGTGCAGCTCATGGACAGCAGATACTCTCCGCCCTGCAGAGTCATTTTCTGGGTAAAGGAAACCTCGTACTCATCCCCGTCCTTCACAGGCCGGATGTCCGTCCCCTCAAACATGGTATTGGTTCCGCTAAGCTCGGTCCCCTTCTTATCTTTGATCGTGTACGTAAAAATCGGAGCCTGTATCGACGCATAAAAACGAATCCTCTCTCTGATGGTAAAATTCTCGCCTTTCAGCAGAAGATTCGTAACATTTCCCCTCTCATCCAACAATCCCAGATCATAAATCTCTGCCCGTCCGTCCCCGTACTCTGTCCGGTTCCCATTGATGGTCAGCTTCTCCTTCATCAGCCCTTCTGTCTTCTTAGGCTTCCCGGATTTTTCCCCGGACATTCCCCCGGAAAAATCATTCATCTCCTCCAGCTCGTCCTTAAGGGCATCCATCTGATTGGCCAAGATCTTCTTATACAGATCCACCATATGGCCAGGCGCTCCCTCGGCCACAAAATTCCCTTTATTCAGCAAAACCACTTTGTCGCAATACTTGATGATACTGCCCATATCATGGGTCACCATGAGAATGGTAGTCCCTCTCTGGCGAATCTCCTCCATCCGCCTGTAGCATTTTGACTGGAAAAACACGTCCCCCACAGACAGGGCCTCATCCACGATCAAAATCTCCGGCTCCACATTAATGGCCAGGGCAAACGCCAGCCGCACGAACATACCGCTGGAATACGTTTTCACCGGCTGGTACACAAAATCCCCGATATCCGCAAAATCCAGAATATCCTGAAGCTTTCCGTCCATCTCCTTTTTGGAGAACCCCATCATGGTGCCGTTCATATAAATATTTTCAATCCCTGTATAATCCGAATTAAAGCCCGCGCCCAGCTCCAGAAGGGCGGAAATATTGCCCTCCACCTTTACCTCTCCCGTGGTAGGGGACAGCACGCCGGTAATGATCTTAAGGATCGTGGACTTGCCCGACCCGTTGGTCCCGATGATCCCCACCGTCTCCCCTTTCTTCACCTGAAAAGACAGATGGTTCAGGGCATAAAATTTCTTGTGGTACTCCTTATGGCCTGGGTGCAGAGACTCTTTCAGCCGGTCTATGGGCTTGTCGTACATCTTATATATTTTTGTAACATCTGTTACGGTAATCGCGTTCTCCATGGTCTTCCTCTCATTTACAAAAACACCGCCTACAGCACATCGGAAAAGTGCGGCCTCAGCCTTTTAAACACTTTCAGCCCCACGAAACATACGCACAGGGTCACTGCCCAGAAATACACTGTCTGCCTGGGTTTCTCCCAGAATCCATTGCCAAGGAGCATACTGTCCCGGTACCCGGTCATAACATAGTACATGGGATTCAGCTTCACCACCGCCTGAACCACCGGATAATAACTTCTGCCTGCAAACTGCTCCTCCTGCCACATAATGGGGATCAGCCACATGCCAAACTGCAGGCAGATCCCTACGATCTGGGCCATATCTTTAAAAAACACCTGTATGGCGCTGGTAAAATACACGATCCCCATAGCAAACATGGTCTCGGCAAAGGAATAGTAGATCATCTGAAACCAGCTAATACGCGGCGCCCACCCAAAGCACAGATGCAGCCCTACCATAATAAGGATAAAGATGGCGTGGACAATAAGGCAGGACAATATTTTTATGATCGGCAGAATTTCCACCCGAAATACCACCTTTTTTACCAGATAACTGTACTCTGACAGACAGTTGGTCCCCGCGTTTAACACTTCGCTGAAATAAAACCACGGCACAATCCCGGACACCAGCCACAGCACATAGGGAACTCCCTCCACCGGACTGCCGCTGCGAAGTCCCACACCAAAGACAAAATAATAGATCAGCACCGTGACAATGGGCTGCACAAACATCCACACCACGCCAAAGTAGGACCCTACAAACCGCTTCCGAAAATCAGCCTTTGCCAGGTCCCCTATAAGCCTCCGTTTTTTTACAATATCCTTTCCCAGGGATATAATATACTCCATACAATCCCTTCCTTACGCCTTCCGGAATTTAAATGTCTGACTTAACCCGCCCCACTTCTGGTCCTTCTCGGAGATGATCAGCTTCATCCCCTCCTCAATGGGCCACGAAACCCCGATCTCCGGGTCGTTCCACGCCAGTCCGCCTTCATCCCCCGGATGGTAGAAGTCTGTACACTTGTAAGCAAACTCCGCCTCGTCCGACAGCACCAGAAATCCGTGGGCAAACCCCTGGGAGATGTAAAACTGTTTCTTGTTCTCCGCCGTCAGCTCCACGCCAAACCATTTGCCGTAAGTTTTGGAATCCGCCCGCAGATCCACAGCCACGTCAAACACAGCGCCCCGGACCACCCGCACCAGTTTTCCCTGGGGAAACTGTTTCTGAAAATGAAGTCCCCTCAGCACGCCTTTCACGGACATGGACTGGTTGTCCTGTACAAATATCATATCCAGCCCGGCCTCCCGAAAATCATTTTGATTATAAGTTTCTACAAAATATCCTCTCTCATCCTGAAACACCGTTGGTTCGATGACATAAAGCCCTTCAATCTCACAGGGGGTCACGGTTATTTTACCCATCGCCTAATTCTCCTTTTCTTACAGTCGCATACTTACTACAGAAAACAGCCGCAGCGCCACATACCCGTTGGCACAGCACATCAGATACAATATACTACGGTTTCCATTCTTTGTCAAAACTATGAGATCATTTTTAAACGCCATCAAAAGCACAGGCAGAAACGGCAGGAAGTATCTCCCCTGGACGCCGCTTATTACCTGAGAGCTTAAAGGCGTCCAGGCAATGAGCATGGAAGCCATTGCCGCAAGGATACACAGAGTACACAGCGCTGCCACCCAGAGGCGGTTTTTCACGGTCATCACCTGTTTTTCCCCCGGCTTCTTCGCCGCCAGACACAGAAGGCCCACCGTAAACATCACCACCACAAGGTACGGCACATCCAGCACCGTGTCCAGATTGCCCAGATAGGCCCCGATCATGGTCATGTGGTAGTATTCTGCCTGCCACAAAACGGTCTGATAAAACATGCGCAGCGCCTGCAAAGGCCGGTGGATCAAAAGGGTCAGGCTGTAACCCGCCTCCTGGGCCCATGGAACCACGCTTTCTGTCTCTGTGGCGTAGGACACAATAGTCTGCCCGTTGATCAGCAGCATGGAAAGTCCCCACGCGGCAAATACCCACAGTGCCGCCGCCGCCCACGGCTTCCACCCTCCGAACTTCCTCACAGGGATCAAAAGGCAAAGTCCCATCAGGACGCCGTAGATCAGCTTACACGGCCCTGCCGCCGCCATGAGAACCCCGATCACCGCCACATCCTTTATGCCCACCCGCTCCTTTTCATAGGCCAGATCCAGGCACACTGCCGTCAGATAGAACATACATCCCAAGATCATCACATCATAAGAAAAGGACGCGGACAAATGCAGGGTCATGGGGAGAAGCGCCACCCCAAAAAGCACCTCTTTCCCAAAAGGCAGACGTTTCATGGCAAGAAAGGTCATTCCCACAAAAAACAGAAGATTGCACAGCCGCCCCAGATATGCCAGCATAACGGTGTTCATATGAAAGAGCCTTGCAACAGAGATTCCCAGAGCCTGGGGAATGTAAGCCACAGGCGTGGTAACGACTGGGGGATAGGGAGACAGGATCAGGGACTGTCCAAGCTTGTCCTGGTCATCAGCCGCCTGGGGATACCTTTGTCCAAGGATTCCCTGGTCTTTTATGGTCTTATAGGTCTTTTCCCAGAGAGTCTCCCCCAGAAATACGGAATCTGCCGTGGTGTCCGCCACGGGCTGCACATAGCCGTCCTCGCTCTCCTCATACTCCCAGCAGTCCTCCACATCCTCCATCCAGATGTCCTGGGGACGTATGAGCACATGGCCTGTAACCGCGTTGGAGGGCTGTCCCAGCAGGCGGCTGGACAGCTGATAGGCCCCCATATAATGGCTGATCTCGTCCGGCGCCGACAGGGGCGGAAGAACCAGCAGATACAGGATCCCAAGGATCGTCCCGGCTATGAGGTATATTCTCTCCAGACCCATGGCTCTTCTGACTGTTCCTTCCTCCGGATCCTTGTCTCCTCTGGCTGCTCCTTCCTCTGGATCCTTGTCTCTCCCGGCTATTCCTTCCCCCGATCTGGCCTCATCCGCTCCCGCAAGCCGTTCGGCAAAAAAAAGCCGCCCCATTACCGCCGCAAATCCTACAACAGCCACAAAAAGCCCTGCATACCACCTAACCAGCCACCAGTCGCCGCTCTGGGCGGCTCCGGCTCTCACATCCAGAAGATGCCACAGCCCCAAAGCCACCACAGTCAGACTTCCCCACAGCCAGGCCCTGTTTTTCTTCCTCATGTCTTTTCTTCCTCGCGTTTTTTCTCCTCAAGGGCCATCTGTTGTACCAGTTCCTTAATCCTGGTCTCCAGCTGGGAGATCTGAATGGTCATATCAAACACCTTTACGATCAAAAGAAAGATTGCCACCAAAAACAAAAAATTGGCCGTGGAGTAGATCCCCAGGACCCTGGCGCAAAAATCCGCCACCGACGGAAAGATACTGTACACCACCAGCACCAAAGCCAGCACGATCCAGAATATCGCGCTTTCGATCTGCACCTTGGACTGCCTCACCTTGCGCATCATCAGGAAAAATGTTCCCACCGACACCAGGATCAGGGCAATCCGCAGGGTTATTGTCATCATGTTCTCCGTCCTCCATTTCTTCTTCCGGGAGTGATCCTTCCGGCTGCCAGCCGCCTCATCCCCGAAACGCCGTCTTCCGGACAGATCGCCTCATCGGCTGCACTGTCTCCGTAAACCCTTTATCCCCAGTATTCCCGATTCATGGTACACCGCAGGATCACAGGCCTGGGAAGTTTCCTGTACTGTTTTCCCATGCAATATCCCATATACTTACACCCGCTGCTTAGAACCAACATCGGGATCAGCCAAAACCGCCCGGTCCGAAGAAGCCACAGGGCCGTATCCTTCACCAGCCGGATCCCCTCGCCCTCGGAGGCCAATCCTCCAAACACCTCCGGATGATCTGCCTGGGACACCGCAAGGTCAAAGTTCCTCTGAAACTGTCCCTTAAGCGTCAGATTGTGGGAATGTATCACCCTGGCGTCTGCCGCGTAAGCGATACCGTACCCGGCCTTAATCACCCCTGCTGCATAAACCATATCCTCATTAAAAATCGCCCGGCCCACAAACCCGCCGTTCTTCTCAAAAATATCCTTCCGGTAAGCGCAGCATACATTGGAGGCAAAATACGTCTTGATCCCCAGCCCGGGCAGATCCGCCAGAGTCTTTATCCTGTTTTCCTGGGGATAATTGAAGGATCTTGTATACCGCTCAATGGCCCGGCATCCTTTATCCGGAAGCTGTCTGGCATAAGCCATGGCAATGGTCTCTCCATCCGGCCCCTCTTTTCCCAGAGCCTCCACCAACCGTTCCACCAGATACCTGTCATGGGGAACCGCGTCGTCTGTCATAAAGATCATCACATCCGCCCGGGAATATCCGGCTGCCAGATTCCTGGTAGCCCCGTGGTCAAATTCCTGTTTTGATATATGGTGAACCTCCAGCCCCGGCACGTCCTTATATCCCTTTTCATTCCAGTACCGCTTTTCCGTATTTATCACAATGATCCGGTGTACCTGATACGTCTGCCGTCCAAGCATCTGCAAAAGACGGCTGAACCGTCTGTCCGGTCTGTACACTGGTATCAATACATCCACCTTAGGCTCATACTTCCATTTCATAGGCTTCCACCTTTCCTGTTCTCTGAATTTCTGCCGCTTTTTGCTTCTTGTAAATCCCTGCCCAGGTCCACAATCCGAACCCGGCTGCCATCTGCCTATCTGTATAAATATTTATAACGTATCCATCATTTTCGCGACCTCGGATTCCAATGTTTCTATTGTAGGAAGGCTGCGCCGATATTCTTTGCTAAGAGCATTATTTAATTCATATTCCGCAATTCCAATTGGTTGTGAAACTTCTTCCAAAGAATATTCTGCTACTACATTGTCCTTATCTTTGCATATAAGCAAACCTATAGCAGGATTGTCACCATCTCCAGTTAATTGTTTATTTACCGCAGTAACGTAAAAATTTAATTTTCCAATATATTCTGGTTCAAATCTCTTTGTTTTAAGCTCTATGACAACATAACAATGCAACTTAATATGATAAAATAGCAAATCAATATAAAATTCTCGCTCTCCAACCTGTAAATGAATCTGACGCCCAACATAGGAGAATCCTGTGCCTAATTCCAATAAAAACTGTGTAATCTGATCCACCAACGCATCTTCCAACTCTCTTTCATCATAATGATCACGCATTGTTAAAAAGTCGAAACTATATGGATCTTTTAATGTCTGTATAGCCAAATCTGAAGCCGCAGCCGGGAGTTTATCCTTAAAGTTTGTAATAGCCTTCCCCTTACGCTCATATAGCCTGCTTTCAATCTGGTGTTCCAATACGTCCCGACTCCAATTATTTTCCAAAGTATATTGTGCATAAAATACTGCTTCACGCACATCTTTGCATTTAAAAATGATACGCTGATTATGTCCCCACGGAATTGTTGTTATCAACCGAAATATATCTTCTGCCCTAAATTCGTCTACAACTTGTTGACCATTTACAATATCTTTATAAAACCGATACCATAACCGCATTGTTTTTAAATTTGTTTCTGAAAATCCTGACATATCCGGAAAACTCTTTTTCAAGTCCTTGCTCATCTGCCGCAGAAGACCTTCTCCCCATTTTGAATGTTTCTGCCGATTTACAATATCCGCGCCAATATGCCAATAAAGCTCTAATAGTTCTCTATTCACTTTAACAGACGCTTTAATCTGGCTGTTCTTAATCCTGTCTTTTATTAAAGCAATCCATTCCTTGTATTCATCAGTCACGATAAATCCTGTCTCTTGCTTTTTCACGCCAGCTTTCATTTTTCTCCCATCTTCTATTCTTGTTTTGATATATTCCTGTCTCCTTTAGATCTCTGCCGCTTTTTTGCCTCTCAGGATCCCTGCCCAGGTCCACATCACAAACCCGGCTGCCATCAAAACCATTAAAATCAGGTATGCCACAGCCGCTCCAAAGATCCCGCCCTTTTTCACAAACATCGGAGCCAGAACCGCCGCCGCTCCCGTTAAAACCAGATAGATCCCAAATATGACCTTCTGCTTTCTCATGATCACCAGGGCATAATAATGGAGGTTCAAAAACGCGTAGCACGCTCCACCCATAACGATCAGAATAAACGGTATATGATTCTCCGTCAGCTTTCCTTCATACCCGCTGCCCAGAATCTGTTCCAACACCCACAAAACCGGCCTGCCAAGGCCAGCCGTCAGCGCCACCGCCAAGATACTGAGAGCCCCGATGATCCTGGAGATCCCCAGAAGCTTTTTCGCGAACGCCTCAAACCGCCTCCCGTTCCACATATCCGTCAACGCTGTCAGCACAGGACGGATCACAAATCCCGCCGCCAGATTGATCACCGATGTGGGCATAAAGATAATATTAAAATATCCTGACGCCGCATCATTTAAATGGGCGTCAATACTGTACTTTGCCGCGGAAAATATATAGAAATCCAAAAACACGGACACAAACAACAGAAATGTCCCACCAGTCAGCGCTCCCATCCTGCCTTTGTCCCAAGTATAGTCAACACCTTCCAGCCGTCTTAAGACAACCACGTCAAAGAGGAGGATCCCCCCGATCTGAGCTGCCACCGCCGCGCCGCAGGCCCCAAGCAGATCACCACCCACAATCAGCGCCCCGAGAAATGTCCCCACAGACAGAAGGGTCCGAAAGGTGTTGGATTTGCCTGTGAGATGGAGGTTTCCGTTTCTCTGAAATTCCGACTCGTACACATCCGCAAACCCGTCCGCCACCTTGTAGCACACCAGCAGAAAGATCACCGCCGCCTTTCTGGCCGTGTACCCGGATGCCAGCAGATACACAAGCCCCGCTGCCAAAGCCGCGGCGCAGGTCAGATACCTGTGGTGGAGATAATCCCCAAACCTATACTCCTGATCCCCGTCCGTGATCTGAAAGGGCCGTATGCCAAAATAGGCCAGAATAAACATCTGCTGCCCAAACGTGCTGTAGCCGAAAGCAAAGATCCCTCCGTCGTCCTCTCCAGCCAGTCTCATCACCAGAAACGACAGCACCATACTGGCAAAGGCGTAGCAGAAGCTTCCCGCCATGTTCCAGAGAATATTCTGTTTTTCCTTATCAGGGCCTGTCCTTATGAGGAGGGCCGTCCAGCGATTAGTTATAGCTTTCATCAGCTCCGCTTCCTAAAATTCTGTATTAATAAAATCGAGATCAACATCCGAATCATATATTTCGCAGCCACCACAGGCTTTAAGTAACTCTCCCCGCCAGCCCTCTCCATGATCTCCACAGGCACTTCCCCGATACCGGCTCCCTGCTTTAGCAGGTAGGAGACCGTATCCGGCTCAGGCCCATAGTTAAGGTTCAGGGCAAACTCCCCGATCATCTTCCGGTTAAACATCCGCATTCCGGAAGTAGGGTCCGTCACCTTTACCCCAGTAGTGAGAAAAATCGCCGCCCCGATAAGCCTGCTCCCGATCATCCGCATGGAATAGTCCTTCTTGCCATGAATAAACCGGCTTCCAATGACGATCTCATACCCTTCGTCCATCTTTTCCTTCATAGCCCTGATAAACTCCGGGCGGTGCTGTCCGTCTCCGTCAAACTGGATCGCATAGCCATACCCTTTATTCCAGGCATACTTCATTCCGGCCTGAAAACACCCTGCAAGCCCCAGATTCACCGGAAGATCCAGAAGATTATATCCCTTTTCCCTGCAGATCTTTGCCGTCTGGTCTCTGGACCCGTCGTTGACCACAATGTAATCAAGGTCCGGGCATTTGCTCACCAGCTCCTCCACCACAGTCTCAATATTGGCCTCTTCATTATAAGCCGGAATCACCACCAGCACCTTATCTGTTAACTCCACCTGTGCAGCTCTCACTTTCTGTCTTAATCTGACACGACGCGTCTTTCCATCTGTTGTCCTGCTTCCGATTTCCAAGCTCTGCGCCGATTACGCCCGCCGCGTCATCTCCTGTACCACTTCATCTGGCCGAAAAATCACCCCTCTGCGCCCTGAATCGTCAGAACCGACGGATCATTCCCCTGCCTCCAGAATCGTATCACACACAAAATCCACAATCTCCACCGGCAGATCCGCATACAGCGGAAGTGTCAATACCTGTTTTGATATCCTGTCCGCCACCGGAGTATCCTCTGCCCGGAAACGCTCCCTGTAACACTCATAGCTGTTTACACAGGGATAAAAATACTTCCTCGTATAGATATTCTTCTCCTTTAAGGCCTGAAATATTTCATCTCTTTCCGCCTTATACCCGTCAAACACCACCGGCATATAGGCGTAATTGTATTTCACCCTGGGATTCTCCCTGCACAGCCGGATACCCTCTATGCCTTCCAGCCTCTGTCGGTAGCGCATAGCCAGCTCTCTTCTCTTCCCGATCTCTTCCTCTACGTGGCGCAGATTGCACAGGCCCATGGCTGCCTGAAACTCGTTCATCTTGCCGTTAGCCCCCACATACTCCACAGTCTCGCTGTCCATGATCCCGAAGTTCTTCAGCTGATACAGCCGCCGTTCTAAGGCCTTCTCTTTAAAAGCCACTGCCCCGCCCTCTATGCTGTGAAACACCTTTGTGGCATGAAAGCTGAACATGGAAGCATCCCCCCACGCTCCCACGCCCTCTCCGTCCAGTTCCTCCCCAAAGGTGTGGGCCGCGTCGTAGATGACTTTCAGATGATGCCTGTCCCCGATCTCCTGGATCCGCTCCACATCGCACAGATTCCCGTAGACATGAACCGGCACAATGGCGCAGGTCTTCTCTGTGATCAGCCCCTCGATCAGATCCACATCCATGGTATAATCCTTTTCATTGATATCACAAAACACCGGGGTCAGCCCGTTTCTCACAATGGCGTGGGTAGTAGAGGCAAATGTAAACGGCGTGGTGATCACTTCCCCTTGAAGTTCCATAGCCTGAATAGCCAGCTCCAGGGCCATATGACCATTAACAAACAATTCCAGGGATCCCACCTTCAGATATCGTTTCAGCTGTTCTTTAAATTTCTCATGATAAGCCCCCATGTTAGTCAGCCACGCGCTGTCCCAAATAGGCTTTAGCATCTCCACATATTCTTCCAGAGGCGGCAATGACGATCGTGTCACCAACACCGGCTTGTCCGGTTTTTTCATCATCTTTTCCCCCTTTCCCGCCGATTTGCAATATCTTCCATTCTACAATATCAGGCGATAAAAGTAAACAAAAAAAGCGGTTGAGGGCAGGGACCTGCCTGGCATAGGAATATTGTAAGACTGTTTTCATCCGATTTTCCCCGCCCCGTGAACCGTAAGCAAAATATTGCTCATCTCCTCCAAAAATCCCCGCACTGTTTCAGAGGGCTTTGCGGACGCCACAATTCCGTAAGGCAGAAAGAAAGGCTCTTCAAGGGGAACAGACACAAGCGACGGGTGAATATCTTTCCAGCATTCAAGGGAAAGAAGCAGGCACCCCTTTTCCGCGCAGCTGTTAAATGTCTTTATGTTGTAATGGGGCGGGGTATCCGTAAGCCGGATCTCACCCCAGGTTTCCAAAATCGTCCTTCGGATCTCATCATTGACAGGGCTGTTGCCTTTTTCCATGATCATAAGCAGTTCCCCGTTCAAGTCGGCCAGCTTTAAAGAACCCTGTTTTGACAGCCTGTGTTTTCTGGGCATGGCGATATGAAATCGGTATTGTCCTGTGGGAAAAAACCGCAGCAGCCCTGAATCCAGTCCATAATTGTATGGTCCGATCAAACAATCATAGCTTTTGTCCAAACCCGCAAATCGGTTTTCATCCTGTTCCAAAGGTACTATCTTTAGCTGATATCCGGGACAGCTTTCGCTGACGGTATCCCACAGATCCATAAACGCGGTACAGGGATACAGCATAGATGTTCCGATGCGGATCGTCTGCTGTCCGGCATGATTTGCCTCCCGCACCTGCCGGACCAACCGGTCAGATTCCTGAAAAACCTTTGGCAATTCCCCGTAAAGGCACTGACCGGCCGGAGTCATCGCCACACCCCGGCTGGAACGTATAAACAACTTAACCCCCAGCCGTGATTCCAACCCGCTGATCTGTTTGATAACCGCCGTATGTGTGATAAAAAGCCGCTCGGACGCCTTGCTAAAACTTCCGCAGTCCGCCACAGCCTTGAAGGTATCCAGGGTTTTATTGTACATTTGGCCCTCCTGTTTAAACTTTAAGTTTCAGCTATTGTACCATATGGAAACTTCCCCGTCAATCAAACCTGTTGTAACATATAGTCAGCACAAAAAACGAAGGGAGAACGAAAATGAGAACACGAAAACTTGGTCAGCTGGAAGTTTCAGAAATCGGAATGGGATGTATGGGATTTTCTCATGGATACGGAAAAACGCCTTCTGAGTCTTACGCCATAGAGGCAATCCGAAAAGCCCATGCATTTGGCTGCACCCATTTTGACACTGCCGAAACCTATGGTACGGAAATGTTTTACCCTGGGCACAATGAGGAACTTGTGGGAAAGGCAGTCCTACCTTTTAGAAAGAGCATCGTCCTGGCCACTAAATTTCATATCAGAAACCAGGAACTTGGCCCGGATACCGATCTTTACCGGCTTATCCGCAGCCATTTGGACGCTTCCATGAAAAGACTGGGAACGGATTATGTGGATCTGTATTATCTGCACCGCGTAAATGAAGATGTCCCTGTAGATGCAGTCGCGGATGTCATGGGCAGATTGATCTCACAGGGCCTGATACGGGGGTGGGGAATGTCGCAGGTCTCCACAAAAACCCTTGCAGAAGCCCACAAGGTCACTGCCGTATCTGCGGTCCAGAACCTGTACTCCATGTTAGAGCGGGACTGTGAAAAAGAGATCTTCCCTTACTGCCTGGAACACGGGATCGGCGTCGTACCCTTTTCTCCCATTGCCAGCGGCTTTCTCTCCGGGAAAGTCTCCGCGGAAACAAAATTTGAAGGCGACGATGTGCGCAGATGGGTGCCGCAGCTGTCAAAAGAAAACATTCTGGCCAATCAGCCGATTCTTGACGTCCTGTCAGACTGCGCCCGAAAAAAAGGAGTCACAAATGCGCAGCTTTCTCTTGCGTGGATGCTCCACAAATATCCCAATGTAGTTCCGATTCCAGGTTCCAAAAATCAGGAAAGGATCCTGGAAAATCTCGGCGCCTGGAACACAGAGCTTACAGCTGAGGAATTTGAACGCCTTGAAGCGGCGTTAAATGCCTGTACTGTCCATGGACACAGAGGCCATGTGGAATCCTCCCAGGAAAGTTTCTCACAAAGCTGGAGGCGCGAAAATTTCACCTAAGAAAATAGTAAAATACATAAATAAAAAAGGGATAAAACATTTCTGCTATTTATCCCTCTTTGAATTTAATCATATATCTCTAAAACAAGTTTATTATGCGACAAACCGCAAGGAATTCATTTAGTTGCATGTTCTCCACTTATCCTTGGTAATTGGCTTTCACCTTCTGGTGATAGAGATCTGAGAAAAGAGAATAAGTCCTTCATCCCCTGTTTATACACAAAATTTTCTATGATTGATTCTCTGCTACAGGAAACTTCAAAATATTCTTTAAGCATATTTTTTTGTTCCTCATTCAAGCCACTGCTAAGCAATTCATATATACGCGCTTCCTCTGCAATAGCCGCATTGTACTGTGGATTTTTTTCAAGTTGTTTTCCAATCCTCTCTGTTAATGCATCTTGTGTAATCATTTCCAAAAAATTTTCTTCCATATTCTTCCTTTCCTTCCATTGTATATTTTATATTATATTTATAATATAAAATATATTATAAATATAATCTTTTTATACTATTTTAGCACAATGATAAATATATTACAATCATAACATGAGAGGTGATACATTGTGTTTAAGCTGAAAAAGGAATACGTTGAGTATGAGAACAAGTCGTTGAGACTGCCGAAAGACCTGATTGCCAAGGCACAGGAGCTGGCGAACAAGAACAATATGTCCTTCAACAGAGTGATTATCCAGTGCATAGAGTATGCGCTGGATAATGTAGAAGAATCAGAGAAATGATTTTCACAGGGGCTGATGTGTTAAAAAGCGCAGCAGCCCCTCTTTACTCGCAGCTCTATCTGGCAATCAAATTAAAAATGGACTCCAATCTTCCTGCCATCGCCTTTTCATCATTCAAATACTCTTTAAACGCGAAGAATGTCAAACTGTCCATAGTGGAATGACCATTTGTCAGCTGCTCACTCATGTAATTCAAATCCCTTATATACTGCAGCAAGTTTCCCTGAACATTTCCATACATATTAAAGTGTCCAAATCCTCTTTCTGTATCACCCTGACTTACAGATGTCCTAACCACGCCGGGAACCATTGGTTTTACATGTTGTGAAATCACATCTTTTATAGAAATAGCATTCATATTTGTCAGGTCAGCCATAAGGTCGTAATAATCCTGTTTACTCATATCAGAAAGGTCATAGGTGGATCGCAGGTAATCAATCTGCTCCCCGGTCAGTTTTGAGGTTCCATCCGCGTCCCAATTTAAAGGTTTATCTGTAGAGACTCCCCCACCCATCAGGATACCAAAATCCTTATCCCGATTCTTTTCAATCCACGCATCAATTCCATCGGATTGATTTTTAGAATTCTGTTTATTTTCTTCCGCGGCCATGATACTCTTATCCAAAAGAGATTCCGCTTTCTGACCATAGACAGATTTCTGTGACCGGGCAGTGGATCTTACCTGATTGTTTCTGGGCATATTAAAAGATACCTGCATTATAATAACCTCCTAAAAAACATTATAATTTTTAGATCATTGACACAAATCTTGTTTTAATGGATGTAAAATTTACTATTATGAAAACACAAAACAAAATAAACATATTCATCAATACTACATCTCTGTAAATACGATGAATAAATATAACCTGCAAAGTCTGCGAAATAAGAAAACTTAATATATATATCTTTCCATAATTCCATACCGCTTTTATATCATATAGCTTTTCTGCATGTAAAAAACAACGTATCTCCGCCTTCATATATCTTTTTATCACCGCAATCAGTAAGACAAAGCAAATAAATATCACTATAACTATCGACAGTTTATTCTCTCTTACTTTATAAATTAAATCAAGATTTTTAACCAACAATTCATCTATGCCTACAATTGAAAACTCAATAAAACCTGTCGAATTAGCTATATCACGAATCTCACTCAGAAAATCTTTTGTATTAGATTCCGTAACTATGTCGGAGTTAATCATATTAAAATAGAGCATTCCTTCAAATCGAAAATCATCTTGCGACACCTTCCAAGTTTGGATAGGATATGGTATTATTATATAATTTGATATATCAAACTTCGGATCCGTTTTATAGTATATAAATGACATATCTTCCAGTATTCCAACTACCTCAAATTTAAAATCCTTTATCAAATAACTCCCAATAATAATATCTCCAATATCATATATCCCTTCATAATTTGAACCAAGCACTACAGGTAACGTCTGGTTTTCATAACTAATCTCTTCCCAATTAAAAGTTTTCCCTTTTTTCACTTTCAGCCCATAATATTCAAAAGCAATATTATTTATTTGTAACGCTTTTATTGACGGAGTAGTAGTTTTAAATTCTTCTAAAAACGCGTCACTATTATAATAAAACTGCCTTTCTCCCTTAAAATCGTCTATATTTACAGGTTGCGTATACAAAGATAATAATTTTGCATTTTCCATTTTAGTGATACTGTTATAAAACTCTCCCAAACTATTTAGACGCTGTTCATCATGTCTAAACGCTTTAAATGAGTCGTCATCAAACAAGTTGTCAATTAATGAATATCGCTGTTCTCCAATTGAAATGCTATTTGTATTTGTAAATTTGAATACGCAAAAAAGTGTGGATACTAATCCAACAAAAAACAAAAATACAGAAAGCAGAAACACACATATAATATCGCCTCTATTTTCTTTGACAAAAACGCCAATTCTTTCTTTCATATGTTTATATTGTCTCCCAAATTAATAACTAACTATATAACTGCCTTTCTATCCAGAAAACAAATGATAATAACCAAAATCCAAATATATTATAGCAATTTAATGCGCATTGGATTTATTTTACATTCATTTTGTTAATTTTTTAGGTGTATTTTCTACTGTTTCATGCCATTTATTTCTCATATTTTTGATATTATCTTAAGTTTCAGACCAAACAGGTATCACATGGTACCATTTAACTTTACAAGCCAAATGTTCGATACAACCATGCTTTACTATCAACCAACATATGCAAAATCCTAACTATGTAAATGGTGTCCTCCTCTATCACATAATAAATCTTATAATTGCGAT
>CAJUFP010000046.1 GCA_910585645.1 uncultured Hungatella sp.
TACGTCAGATACACGCCGATGGCCATGATCCCCCAGATCAGGCCCTGGGCCGCCGCTCCCGGCAGAGCATTTATCAAACTCATAATCTCCATAATCTTTCTCCTAGTCCGTTATCCGTGATGCGTCTTCCAATTCCCAAAAGGGCAGCAGGAAGTGACCTTCCCGCTGCTTTTCGTTTCATAGGGAATTGCGTCCTATGAAACAAAACCCTCCGGGTGACGCGCACTGCGCGCATAAGGAAAATGGCTGCTGTCGCAGCCGCGCCGCGGCGCGAGAGTCCGGCGATCCGGACTCTTTGTTTATCTCTCTTATTCTTCAATGGCCTCATATCCGTCCGGAATCTCTATCCCCAGAGACTCGCAGATGGTCTTGTTGTACTTCTTGGTAAACTGGGGCGCGTACTCAATGGGCATCTCGGAGATGTTGGCCTCGCCCTTTAAGATCTTGGCAGCCATTCTTCCGGTTCCCACGCCCAGGTCATAGTAGCTGATGGACAGGGTGGCCACGCCGCAGCCCTTGCACATGCCCTCCTCGCCGGCGATAATGGGGATTCCCGCAGGACGGCAGATATTGTCGATGATCTCCGTGGCCGACGCCGCCGTGTTGTCCGTGGGGATGTAGATCACGTCACTTTCGGAGGACGCCTTGGTGGCGATGGTGGACAGATCGTTGGAGTCGGAGAAGGAGTAGTATTCACAGGTATATCCCATGCCCTCCAGGGCAGCCTTCACCGTGTCAACCTGGTACTGGGAGTTGGCCTCGGCAGAACAGTACAGAAGACCTACCTTCTTTGCGTCCGGAAACAGCTCATTGAGCATGGCCGCCTGCTCGTCAAGGGGAGCCAAGTCGGAGGTTCCGGAGATGTTGCCGCCTACGGTGCCGTCAAACCCGTCGATTCCCAGGGCCACACCGTACTCTGTGACAGAGGTTCCCAGAATGGGGATCTCATTGGTTCCCGCCTGGGCCGCCTGCAGCGCCGGCGTGGCGTTGGCCAGGATCAGGTCCACGTCCCCGGAAACGAAGTTGTTGATAATGGTGGAGCAGGTGTTGGAGTCGCCCTGAGCGTTCTGCTCGTCAAAAGTAACCGCGTCCCCCAGCTCCTCCTTCAGCGTATCCATAAATCCCTTGGTGGCCGCGTCCAGGGCGTCGTGCTGAACCAGCTGGCAGATGCCTACCTTGTAGGTCTTGCCGTCCGTTGCCTGGCTGTCGGAGGCGCCTCCGGCAGCGGCTGTTGTGGTGTCCGCCGCCGCGGTATCCCCGGCAGCTGTGGTCTCACTGCCTGTGTTTGAACCGGAGCAGCCTGCCATAGACAGAACCATGGCTCCGGCGAGAATCATAGAAAGTACCTTACCTGATTTTTTCATAATACTTTGTCTCCCTTGCTGAAAATTGAATTTTTAAGTTCAGGAGATATCATACTACAAAATTCTTCGGGCGTCAATCCTATGATGCTTTAAATTCCCATAAATTCAACGTGGTAAAGTGTTCCTTTTCCCAAACACCTCTATTACAAGATCTCTCGGTATACCCGCAGCACATTTCCGTAGAATATAGCCTCGATCTCGGAGGGAGCAAACCCCTGCCGTCTCATCCCCTCCTCCAGAAGAGGCAGTTTCCCCGCGTCGCTGATCTCCAGACAGCCTCCGATCCCGTCAAAGTCAGACCCCAGCCCTACACAGCCGATCCCTCCGGTATTTGCCATGTAGCGCATATGGCGGACCATATCATCGACAAGGCTAAGCTCTTTCTCACCGTTTTTCCAGTCATGCAAGAATGCCGGACAGTAATTAATGCCCGCCACTCCGCCCCGCTCCCCAAGGCGGCGGATCATATCATCGGTTAAGTTTCTCGGATGACCGGCCAGAGCCCTTGCATTGGAATGGCTGGCCACAAAGGGCTTCGTGGTGTGGGAAAACACGTCCCAGATCCCCGCGTCCCCCAAATGGGAGATGTCAATGATCATCCCAAGACGCTCCATCTCCTCCAGAAATTCCACGCCTCTCTCTGTCAGTCCATGCTCTGTCTCGGCATAGCACCCTTTTTTAGCTCCCTCCGTCACGATCCGGTTAGGATACCCCAGTTCATTTGGAAAGTTCCAGGTAAGGGTCATCATCCTTACCCCCAGACGGTAAAAATCCCGCAGACAGGCCAGATTTCCCTGGCACACTCCGCCTTCCTCCAGCGTAAGCATGGCGGACATACGGCCCTCTTCCCGGTTTTTCTCGATATCCCCATAGGTTTTCACCACACCTATGAGATCGCTGTTAGCCTCCATCTCCTGATAAAAGGTGTCAATCATCTCCATGGCACATTCAAAAGGCCGCTCCGTATTGCCCAGGTGGACAAACATGGCAAAGTTCTGAAGGCCGTAGCCTCCTTTTTTCATCTTCTCAAGATCCAGGTGAAGGGAGTTGGAGCGGAGGGAAGTATGTCCTCCATCCTTATGATCTTTGTAGATCTCCCAGATCGTATCACAGTGCATATCCGCTGCTCTCATCGGTAACCTCCAGCCTTTTCTTTTATGTTTATGGTCAGCCGTCCTATAAAATGCTGATGGCTTCCCTGACGTTTCTCACCCCGATCAGGCGGATCTTCCCTGTATCTTTCATCTTATCCACACAGATCCCAGGCAGAATACACGTCTCAAAGCCCAGCTTTGCCGCTTCGCTGACCCTCTGATCCGCCATGGACACTGCCCGGACCTCGCCGGAAAGTCCTACTTCCCCGAACACAATGGTCTTCTCATCCACAGGCCTGTCCTTTAAACTGGACACCAGAGCCAGAATGATCGCCAGATCCAGCGCCGGCTCGTTCATCTTCATGCCGCCCGCGATGTTCACATAGGCGTCATACCTGGACATCTCGTAATGGCACCGCTTCTCAAGGACTGCCATAAGGAGATTGACCCGGTTATAGTCCGTCCCTGCCGCCGTCCGCCTGGGAATCCCCAGGTTGGTCTGCGTCACCAGGGCCTGAACCTCCAAAAGGATGGGTCTGGTTCCCTCCATGGCGCAGGCCACCACAGCCCCCGACGCGCCTTTTGGTCTTCCGTCCAACATAAACTCCGAAGGGTTCTCCACCTCCACAAGCCCCTGCTCCCGCATCTCAAAAACACCGATCTCATTGGTGGAGCCAAACCGGTTCTTCACTCCCCGCAGGATGCGGTAGGAGGCGTGGCGGTCCCCCTCAAAATAGAGGACTGTATCCACCATATGCTCTAACACCCTGGGCCCGGCCACCACGCCCTCCTTGGTCACATGGCCTACAATAAAGATGGTGATCCCCTCCCCTTTGGCGATCTGCATCAGCAGATTTGTGGACTCCCGCACCTGACTGACGCTTCCCGGGGCGGAGGAGATCTCCTCCCGGTACATGGTCTGAATGGAGTCTATGATCACAATATCCGGCTTTTCCTCTGTGATGGTATCCTGAATGTGATCCAGGCTTGTCTCGCACAAAAATTTCAGATCCCCGGCCATGGATCCGATCCGGTTGGCCCGAAGTTTGATCTGCTTTAGGGATTCCTCCCCGGATATGTAGAGAACCTTCTGTCCCACTGCGGACAAGTTGCCGCACACCTGTAAAAGCAGCGTGGACTTTCCGATACCCGGATCGCCGCCTACCAGCACCAAAGACCCTGCCACCACGCCGCCGCCCAGCACCCGGTCCAACTCCCCAAAACCGGTGGTGACCCTGTCCTTCTCCTCAATGGAGATCTCCGACAGCCGGGCAGGACGGCTCTTTGTCAGAGGCGTCTGCCGCCCTGACGGGGAGGACGGACTTTTTTTCCCCACAGGCTCCTCCACCATGGTATTCCACTCCTTGCAGGCCGGACACTGTCCTACCCACTTTGGAGACTCGTATCCACATTCTTTGCAGAAAAACGCGGTTGTTTTCGCTTTTGCCATATAGTGTTCTATCCTCTCTTGATCAATACTGCTTTCCGTTACAGAGAGCCAGGTCCTTTGGGGATCACAACAGCACCCCCTACTTCTTCTCAATCCTCACCTTCACAGCCGTTCCCTCATTTAATTCCACACTGACGTTCAGTTTGCCGCCCATGTTGGTGGTCATATCCCCTGCGGACACTCCGTCCACAGTCACGCTGTACTGGGCGTCATCCTCCAGCTGAACGGTGATCTGCACATCCTTATCCCCCTCAACCAGAAACTCCACGCCCCAGTCCGCGGCCATAAACCCGCTGACAGCCGTTCCCGGAACCGATTCATACACAAACATTCCGTTGCGTTCCAGCTTGGTGATCTCGCTGAATGTCTTTACCTTGTACAGGTCTCCCCGGCACTCAAAATTGTCCTTCTTGGCCTTCTTTCCCAGCTTGTGGTTTCCAAAACTGATACTTCCGTCTGCCTCTGCGCGAACCAATTCTTCAATCACTGACATAACTCTTCCTCCTGGTATTTTTATGATGCTTATCTTTATGTGCCGGATCCCGGGAACCTGATCCTGCCAGGTCCCCTGATCCAGGCAGTAGGGGTGATACCGCTACCCCTGCTCTTGCAGCTGTCTTGACGCGAACAAAAGACCTTCCTCGCCTTTTGCCACCTCCACCTGGTCGCCCTCCTTTACCGTCCCGTCCAGGATCTCCTCGGCAAGCTTATCCTCCACCATGCTCTGGATCGTCCTTCTAAGGGGCCTTGCTCCGTACTTGGCGTCATACCCCTTATCGATCAGGTACTCCCGGCTCTCCTCCGACACATGGAGCGTGATGCCCATCTGCTGTTTTGTCCTCTTGTTGATGGTCTTTAACATGATGGACACGATCTCTTTCATGTTCTCCTTGTTCAGCGGATGGAACACCATCACCTCGTCGATCCGGTTGATAAATTCCGGCTTAAAGATCCTCTTAACTTCCTCCATAACCCGGTCCTTCATAAACCGGTAGTTCTCCTGCTCGTCATCCACAGAAGTGAATCCCAGACGCTTGGGAGAGATAATGCTCTCCGCCCCCGCGTTGGAGGTCATAATAAGGATGGTATTTTTAAAATCGATCTTCCTCCCCTGAGCGTCGGTCACATGGCCGTCGTCCAGAACCTGGAGAAGGATATTAAACACATCCGGGTGGGCTTTCTCGATCTCGTCAAACAAGATCACCGAATAGGGGTTCCTGCGCACCTTCTCGCTTAACTGTCCGCCCTCGTCATACCCCACGTACCCTGGAGGGGAACCGATCATCTTGGAGACGCTGTGCTTTTCCATATACTCCGACATGTCCACTCGTATGAGGGCGCTCTCCGTGCCGAACATGGCCTCTGCCAAAGCCTTGCACAGCTCTGTCTTGCCAACTCCCGTTGGCCCCAAAAACAGGAAAGAGCCAATGGGACGTCTGGGGTCTTTCAGTCCCACTCGACCCCGGCGGATCGCCTTGGCCACCGCAGTGACCGCCTCGTCCTGGCCTACAACCCTCTCATGAAGGATGGACTCCAGCTTTTTAAGCCGCTCCGACTCCTCCTCCTCTAACTTCTTTACCGGGATCTTGGTCCAGCCGGAAACCACGTCGGCAATCTCGTTCTCCCCGACCACCAGTCTGCGGCTGACCTTTTCCTTCTGCCATTTGTCCCGGGCCTTCTCGATCTTTTCCCGCCTCTTCTGCTGCTTCTTTTTGATCTCCCCGGCTTTCTCGTATGCTTCCGCCTTGATGGCCGCCTCCTTCTGCTTCTCCAGGGCAGCGATCTCCCGCTCCAGATCCCCGATCTGGGCCGGCTCCACAAAATTGGTCAGACGCAGCTTGGAGGAGGCCTCGTCGATTAAGTCAATGGCCTTATCCGGCAGAAAACGATCGTTGATATATCGGGCGGACAGCTTCACCGCCGCCTTCAGGGCTTCGTCGGTGATCGTCACATTATGATGCTTCTCATAATGGCCCCGAAGGCCTTTTAAGATCTCGTAGGTCTCGTCCTCCGACGGCTCTTCCACCGTCACCGGCTGAAACCGCCGCTCCAGGGCGGAATCCTTCTCAATATATTTTCGGTACTCCTCAATGGTGGTGGCCCCGATCAGCTGCAGTTCCCCTCTGGCCAGAGAGGGCTTCAGGATGTTGGAGGCGTCCAGGGCGCCCTCGGCCCCTCCGGCGCCGATGATGGTGTGGATCTCGTCAATGAACAGCAGAACGTCCCCGTTCTCCATAACCTCTGACAGGACCCGCTTGATGCGCTCCTCAAACTCGCCCCGATATTTTGATCCCGCCACCATGCCGGACAGATCAAGGGTCACTACCCTCTTGTCCGCAATGGTCTCCGGGATATTGCCGGCAGCGATCATCTGGGCTAACCCCTCCACCACAGCGGTCTTTCCCACCCCTGGCTCGCCCATAAGGCAGGGATTATTCTTGGTCCGGCGGCTTAAGATCTGGATCACCCTCTGGATCTCCGTCTCCCGCCCAATAACCGGGTCCAGCTTCCCCTCCCTGGCAAGGGCTGTCAGATCCCTGCTGTAGCGGTCCAGCACAGGCGTAGCCGCCTTTCCCTTGGCTCCTTTGCCTGCAGGGATGTCGTCCCGCCCCGCGGCCGCGTCCTCCCCCATGGCGGACAGCACATCCACATAGAGCCGCTGGATGCTGATGCCCATGGTGTTCAGCAGCCTGGAGGCCACGCAGTCATTTTCCCGGATGATGGCTATGAGAATGTGTTCCGTGCCGATGAGGGGCGCTTTAAACCGCACCGCCTCACGGTAACTGTTCTCGATCACCCTCCTGGCGCTGGGCGTGTAAGTGTTCTGATCTGCCGTGCGCACCGTCTGGTTGGGGGTAATGAGCTGGCTTACCAGCTCCATCACCTTATCCACCTTGACCCCGCACTCGTCCAGGACCCGGCCCGCCACCCCGGTTCCCTCCTGTAAAAGGCCGATGAGCAGATGCTCCGTGCCAATATAGTTGTGGCCCAATGTCTCCGCCGCATCTACTGCCAGGCTGATAGCCTCCCTGGCTTTTGCAGTGAAACGATCATCTATCATATATGGTTCCTCCTCGATTCTTCCATTCCGGGCTACCCCTCTGAAAGTTCCGGCAGCTCGCCCCGCAGATAGGCTGCCCTGGCTCCGTCCAGCTCCCCCTTGTCAAGGGGCCTGTCGGAAAGCTTCTGTAAATTAGCCGTCTGGATTCCCAGCATCAGCCGGAACACGGAACAAGGTTCCCCAGGTTTTATGAGCCCGTCGCAGATTCCGGTCATGATCTGGGATAAAAAGGTCATGGCGTCTTTCATGGAAAGCCTTCTGGCATATTTCAGCACGCCGTAGGACTTATACACCTCGTCCTCCAGCTGTGGACCATGGCTGGCAAGGCTCATCTCCCGGATCTGCCTTTCCTGGTCGTCCAGCTGGGCGGCCACCTTTGCCACCAGGTCTGTCAGCTCTTTCTCCGTCCGGCCCATGGTCTTCTGATTAGAGATCTCGTAGAGGGAGCCATAATTCTCCCGCCCCTCCCCGTACATGCCCCGGATGCTGACGCCGATCCTGCCCATGTCATTGAGCATGGACGGAAATTTCTTCCCCATGGACAAGGTGGGCAGATGCACGATGGCCGTTGCCCTGAGTCCGGTGCCCACATTGGTGGGGAAAGAGGTCAGGTATCCGTACTTCTCGTCAAAGGCATAGGAAAACCTGGCGTTGATGTAGTCGTCCAGCTTATCCGCCGTCTTTAAGGACTCCCCAAGGCCCAGGCCCGGGGACCAAACCTGGATCCGGATGTGATCCAAACCGTTTAAGATCAGGCTGATATCCTCTTCCCTGGTGATCAAAATGGACATGGGGGCTTTCCGGTCCAGAAGCGAAGGGCTTAAGATCTGCCTCTCCTTTAAGGCCCTCCGGTCCAGCTCGCTTAATTCATCCAGGCAGGCGGCCTCATAGTCCCGGCCGTCCATGTCCCCCAGATCCCCAAGGCCCTGGCTTAAACGGGCCAGCATCTCCTTCCCGTCCTCCTGGGACAGCTTTGACGGAAACGGGTACTCTGACAGGTTGCGGGCCAGGCGTATCCTGCTGCACACGATATTCCCTCCATCCGGTACCTGTTCAAACCACTTAAGCATCGGCTTCCTTCCCTTCCCGCAGCGCCCGGATCTTATCCCGGTAAATCGCCGCGCTCTCATAATCCTCCACATTTAAGGCCTCTTTCAGTTTCCTGTCCCAGGCCCTAAGCTGCTGCTCCAATGTACACTTGTTCTGCTCTGTCTCCTCCTGGACAACCGCCGCCGCGCAAGTCGCGCCGCCGCCCTCCTCCCGCTCCTGATAGACCGGGTGCTTCCCTTTGTGGCAGTCGCTGCCCTGAAGCTGCTTGATATTGTCGTGGATCAGCAGGTCAAAGATGGTATAGCAGTCCCCGCATCCAAAGCAGCTGTTCTTCACAAACTCCTCGTAGGATGTGCCGCAGGTAGGGCATGTGATCTGGGACAGCCGGTCTTTCTTCTGCACCGGCATCTCTCCTCCCAAAAGCCCTGACAAAAGCTGCGCTAACGGAAACTCGCCGTCAAAGATCGCTGAGTAGGGGCCGAAATCCATCTCTTTGGCGCACTGGGCGCAAAAATTATGCTCTGTCTTGACCCCGTTGATCACTTCTGTATATTGAATATTCGCTTCACGGATCTTACACCTTTCACATAACATACCAAATCCTCCTTTTACATTCAGCCCTCCTCCCAGTTGGCAAACAATTCGTAGATCTCGTCTACCAGCTGGTGGACCTCCTCCCGCCGGATGCCCTTGCAGATGCCCTTGGCCATAGCCACGGCGATCTCCTCCTTCATCTCCTCCAACACTCTCTGCTTATCCACGTCCAGGGAGACAATGGCGCCCTTCCTGCGGTCAAGCTTTACAAACCCCTCCTGCTTTAACACAGAGTAGGCCTTATTTACTGTATGCATATTGATGCTGATATTATCCGCCAGCTGGCGCACAGACGGCAGAGAATCCCCTTCCCGAATCCGTCCCGTGGCGATCCCGATGATAATCTGATTGCGAAGCTGTATATAGAACGCTTCATCACTGTTAAAATCAATGCTTAGAATCATACACCCACCATCTTTCGTTATATCTGTTATAGCCATCTTATAACATCTTTGACGATTCGTCAAGTAGAAATCTCTGGTTATGATCCTTTGAGTGAGCAAAGGCGAAGGTTGTCGTAATGCCAGGCAGAGAAGGGAAGGATGGTCCTGTCCGGGTTCAGATATGCCAAACATTCCGATGAGCCCTTAAAGCGGAAATCAGTCGGGTATCAGCCCTCCTGCTTTCCTGGTCTCATCTCCATGGCATAAATTCACCCGGACAGGACCATCCTTCCCTCCCTGGCATCATGACTTGCCCGCCTTAAGCGCGGTTTCACGCAAAAAGCCGCAGGGACAGCTTCAGGCCGCCCCTGCATACAGGTCACTCCAGATCGATCACCTCAAAATCGTCGTCTCCGTCTGCCTGGGACATGGGCTGATTATTTCGTTCCGGACGCGAAACATTTCCTGTCCCTCTCTCCCTTGGCACGCTGCCTCTCACAGCGCCGTTTCTGGAGACGCCGTCTCCCTGGGACGCCGCCTCCCGCAGTTGATTTACGGGAAGTGCCCGGGTCCCTCCCGACGCGGACTGGGGCCGGCGTTCGGCGCCAGGACGGCCGCTTCCCCTGGGAGCCGGCTGGCCCTCCGGCGCTCTGCTTCCTGTCCTTCCGGCCGGACTGCCCCCTCTGGACGCCTGGCCCTGCTGGGCCGTATTCCTCTGGGAGCCGCCTCCTCTTGTGCCCAAAGACTGCTGGCCTCTGGCAGACTCTCCCTGATAGGTTCCCGCTCTCATCGGATACCCGGCAGAACTGTCATCTGTCTGAACCCTTCTGGCAAAGGAGTAATCCTCCTCCCGCTCTGCCTCTTCTTCCTCTTCCTCAATGCCTCTTAAGTAGCGCTCTTCTTTTGTCATCCTGGCGCGCCGCTCCCTGGGATCTAAGTCCCACCCGTCAGCCTCATCGTCCCGCTTCTCCAAGAAATCATCCCGGTGCCGCCTTCCCAGCACCAGCACAATAATCGCGATCAGCAGGATCATCACCACGGCCAGCAGTCCCATGATGATCCAGAAGCGGATCTCATAATCATGGAGCAGCGAGTTGTACTCTTGAGCCGTGGCGTTATACTTCTCCTCAAACTCTCCCCCGCCTGCCGGATCGTGAAAATATCTCTGCAAAGTCTTTTCTGTCAGGTCATAGCGGTAAAAGCCGCTCTCCCCGCTCTCATTAACAGCGTAAAAGATGCAATATTCCGGGTTTTCGTCCTGGCCCCAGATCCACCCCTGGACAGCCTGTCCGTCGATGGTGATAGAGCACTGGACAAACCCTTCTGGAACCTCCATGCCCTCCTGGGCGGAGACTACCGTAATATCCCTCTCATAGGTTTTTAAGGACACCTGATCCGCAATGGGGATGGCATCTCCTGCCTCCCCCTCTACCTTTGTAACCCTGATCCGGTAGGATCTGGTCTGCCCGTCCCCGGAAGTCACGGTACACACGATCTCATTTTCCCCCAGCTGCAGTCCTTCGTTGCCGGATACGGACACGCTGGACGCCTCGTCCGCCGCCGGCGCGCTGACGGTGATCGTGTCCACATCCCCGCCTACCACAGCGGTATAATTCTCCGTGTCCGGGGAGAACGCGGGGGACAGGGTGCCGGGGGAGATCTGCAGATCCGCCAAAAGTGCTCCCCCTGCCGGGGCCGCCTCCCCGGTGACGGTGACAGCGGAACTGCCCTGCTGGGAGATGTTCACCAGCTGCCCGTCCTTGTTATACACCTCCTGGGTGCTGACAGCAATGGTGGTGGTGCCGGGCTTTAGTGCCTTAAACTTCAGGACAAATGCCAGCTCCGAGTAATTGCCCCCTGACGCCTCCCCGGCTACCCGGATGGAGCCCGCGTCCCCGGTTGCCCCGGTTCCCTCTATAAACTGCAGGGCCGACGCGTCGTAGGACAGCATCACATTGGAACTGTTGATGGTCTCATCGCCTGCGGCGGTGATCTTCATGTTTACGGTTACTTCGCTCCCGGCTTCCGCCGAAGGATCGGAAAACGCGATCCTGGCCGCCAAAGCCTGAAAGGATATGGCTAAACTCATCAGGGAAACCGCCATGGCTCCTCCGAGGATTTTCTTTACTCTACTCATAATGTCTCCTGTTTCTTCCTTATCGGATTATGGTCACATTGCTCCCTCCGGGTCCCCCGCTGCCTCCGGACCCGTTGGAACTGTGTTCCGGACCGCCGGTTATGATGTGGATGGACACTCCCGGATCAGAAGTCTGCCCGCTGCCCGAAGACGAAGTACCTCCTGTGGCCGGTCCTCCAGTCCCCCCGCTCTGGCCGCTGTTCTGGCGCGCCACATGGATCACATAGTAGGAAATCGTCCCGTTCTGGGCTTTTACCTGGATGGTGATATCCGTGTTGCCCTCCGGCAGTCTGACAGACCCTGTTCCCGTCACGGACGCGGTGGAGTCCAAAGCCGTAGCCCGCACGTTCAGACTTGAAACCTCGGGACCCACGATCACATTGTAGGATGTGATGTCCCGGCTGAAGGTGGGGGTCAGACTGTAGCCGTCTATACTCAGACCGGAAAGCTTGTTGTTGGCGCTGCCGTTTGAGGTAGGCTGAGGACATGGGGATTCCGGCATGTTCTTGTAAACCGGGATCTTAAATTCCAGGGCCAGCTGTTTTAGCTGGTCGCTGTAAGCTTCCTCCAGCTTGGCCCCCTCCGAGGCCGCCGCCTGCACATTGGTCATGTACTGGTGCTTATATAGGTTTGTCCCCTGAACATTAAACTTCTTTAAATAGAAAGTATCTTGTCCCGCGTCCACATAGTTGGCTCCGTAATACATAGCGCCCCCAAGGATGGCCTTGTCCACGCTGTTCCACGGGCGCTCGTAGCTTCCTGACTGGGACGCGAACCACAGCCCTCTCTCAATGGCCTCCAGGGAACCGGACTTGTAAGCTTCTATATTAAAAAAATTATAGTAACCTTCATATCCGGCAACCGTCCCGGAGATTCCCCTGCTGCCCTGGCTTCCCTGTTCCTGCAGGATCATGGCTGTCAAAACATAGGGGTTTACCCCTGAGCGGGCCGCCGCATTCATGATGATCTCCGCGTAGGACGCCGAGGCGGAGCCCCCTGGGCTGCCATAGGACGAACCGCCTCCCGGCCCCGCCGTCATCCCCGGCCCTATGGCCGTAGCCACACGAAGGGTCTCCCTTCTGCTGATGGAAGCCCCCGGCGCCTGAAGGCTCACATTGGAGTTTCCTCCGGACTGGGGCGCGTTCCCGCCAGGGCTGACCCCGGCCTGTACCTTGTTGTTCGAACCGCTGTCCCCGTTTCCCGGTCCCTGGCTGTTCTGGGTCTGACTGCCCGAACCGGAGCCTCCGGAACTTCCCGGCGCCTGTGAGGAGCCGCTTGCGCCCCCGCTGCCTCCCGGACTGACTCCGGGCTGTACTTTTCCCTGGCTTGTGCCGTTTGTTCCAGGCCCTGAACTTCCGGAGGTTTGGCTGCCTGAATTGGACGCCCCGGTAAATCCCGGTCCCACGTTTTCGCCTGACGGCGAACTGCCTCCCGAAGTCGCACCCGGGCCGCTGCCTCCGCCTGAGGACAGGGTGCCGCTGACGCTGGCATTATTGCTTAGAAAGGTCCCCTGGACCATGCTGTTAATCCCGTCTATGGTGTGGATGTTGCTGTTATATTTATGGCGGAGAAACTGAAAGATATACTTCCCGTCAAAAAAATTCCTGGGATCCATGTAGTAGCTGACGATCTCCCTGGAAGCTGCCACCCAGTTGCCGCTGTCAAAGGACGGCCAGGTGTTGGTCTCCCAGTTGTACGCGCCTGTCTCCATGGATTTCCAGGAGGTGGGGCTGGTCCCCGGCACCAGGTTCCTTCCCACCACGCTCTCGTTGTTGATCACGTCGTTCCAGTCAAGATTTGTGTGCTGGGCCGTAAATACCCAGTTGGGATATTCCGCGTGAAGCTGGCGAAGCCCCTGCTTGTAACTCTCCGGAAATCCCTGGTTGGACAGATACTGCTCAAAATTCCCGTCAGACTGGTATGTGGCGGGAAACTTAATATAGTCGGAGCGCACATAGCCGGTGGCCTGGGTTCCGTTTTTCGTAAACTGGATCTGATACCACACTTTGCCGTCGTTGCCTGTGGTCTGGCTAACCACATTGACAGAGGAACCGTAGGCTACCTTTCCCACAGCCTGGTTGGATGTTCCCGGCCCGCTGCGCACGTTCAGGCTGGTGGCGGTCACGGTGGCCGTGTCGGCATGGCTCACAGACGGGGACCGTCCCAGATAACCTCCCGCGTAATTTATAGTCATAAACAGGACCAGCACTGCCGCCAGTCCCTGTTTGAGTTTTCGTTTTCTCATTGGTTTTTCTCCTAATAACCTTTTCCTCGGAAAGACATCACTGCCATTATAAGGATATTTCAGGTCATATGTCAACCATAACCCAAAAAAGTTCACAGAATTGAAGTGGAATTGTAAGCAAATGTTAAATAATCGGAGGACGAGGGAAGGCACAGAGCCGGTGAGAGTCCCGCAGCCGTCCGGGTTCAGATTTGCCAGACATCGGGGGGAAGTCAAAAATTGGTCTCCTCTCCATGGCAAACATTCACCCCAACGATTGCGGGACTCTCACCGGCAAAAGCAGGCTTTTATACCGGGTATGCTTTGTTTTCTGTGTCGGCTACCGCGGAATCGATCTTGGTCTGCTGGGCTTCTCTGTATTTGAAGAATTCTTCGGCCACCTTGGGGAACAGGGCGTAGGACAGCACATCCTCGTCCTGCTGCTTCCACTGGGCGCACTCTTTCTCGAACTGGGGAAGCTGAGGCGGGATCAGGTCCGCGGGGCGGCAGGTGATGGGAGTCTCGTCGCCGATGATCTTCTTCTGGACTTCCCGGTTAAAGGGCTTTACCGTCTGGCCGAACTCGCCCAGCATGATCTTCTTGGACTCTTTTGGCACCATCTTGTAGCGCTCGCCGCCGATAACGTTCATAACCGCCTGAGTTCCCACGATCTGGGAGGACGGAGTTACAAGAGGCGGCTCGCCGAAGTCTTTCCGCACTCTGGGGATCTCCTCCAAAACCTCCCGGTATTTGTCCTCCTGGCCTGCCTCCTTTAACTGGGAGACTAAGTTGGACAACATGCCGCCGGGCACCTGGTACTGGAGGGTCTTGATGTTGACGCCCAGCACTTTTGGATTCAGGAGACCGCTTTTTAAGGCCTCCTCCCTGAGAGGCGCAAAGTAGTCCGCGATCTTGGCCAGCTTGATCTGGTCATAACCTGTGTCATATTCCGTACCCTTAAAGGTTTCCACCATCACCTCGGTGGCCGGCTGGCTGGTTCCCAGGGCCAGGGGGGACATGGCGGTATCAATGATATCACACCCTGCCTCCACTGCCTTTAAGTAAGTCATGGAAGCCACGCCGGAGGTGTAGTGGGTGTGCAGATCAATGGGCAGGCTGGTAGAGCTCTTTAAGGCTGTCACCAGCTCCTGGGCCGCATAGGGGGTCAGAAGGCCTGCCATATCCTTGATACAGATAGAATCCGCGCCCATTTCCTCGATCCTCTTGGCAATATCCTTCCAGTAGCTCATGGTGTAAGCGTCGCCCAGGGTGTAGCACAGGGCGATCTGGGCGTGGGCCTTCTCCTTGTTGGCCGCCTTCACCGCGGTCTGAAGGTTGCGAAGGTCGTTTAAACAGTCAAAAATACGGATGATGTCAATGCCGTTGGACACGGACTTCTGTACAAAATACTCCACCACGTCGTCCGCGTAGTGGTTGTACCCCAAAATGTTCTGGCCTCTAAACAGCATCTGGAGCTTGGTGTTCTTAAAGCCGTCCCTTAATTTTCGAAGCCTTACCCAGGGGTCCTCCTTCAAAAAGCGGAGGGAAGCGTCAAAGGTGGCTCCGCCCCAGCACTCTACGGCATAGTAACCTATCTTGTCCATCTCCTCGACGATGGGCAGCATCTGTTCCGTGCTCATCCTGGTGGCGATCAAAGACTGATGGGCGTCTCGGAGGACTGTCTCTACGATCTTGACCGGTTTCTTTTCTGTCACTGCCATTATATTACCTCCAAATTATTTTCAATTAGATTTGTCTCTACTTTATGCCGAAGATGGCCATAAACGTACCTGCCGCCACGGCGGTGCCGATGACGCCCGCCACGTTTGGTCCCATGGCATGCATCAGAAGGAAGTTGGTAGGATCAGCCTCCGCTCCCACTTTCTGGGATACCCGGGCCGCCATCGGTACTGCCGACACTCCGGCGGAACCGATCAGCGGGTTCACCTTGCCGCCTGTAACCTTGCACATGATCTTTCCGAACAGCACGCCCGCCGCGGTGCCTACGGCAAAAGCGATGAGGCCAAGGAGCACGATCTTGATGGTATCCCAGTTGAGGAACGCCTCTGCGCTGGTGGTGGCGCCTACGGAGGTCCCCAGAAGAATCACCACGATGTACATCATGGCATTGGAAGCCGTCTCCGCCAGCTGTCCCACAACGCCGGACTCCTTAAACAGGTTGCCCAGCATCAGCATACCTACAAGGGGAGCCGTGGAGGGCAGGATGAGACACACCACGATGGTAACGATGATGGGGAACAGGATCTTCTCCAGCTTGGAAACAGGGCGAAGCTGCTCCATCTTGATCCTCCGCTCCTTATCTGTGGTAAGCAATTTCATGATCGGCGGCTGGATAATCGGCACCAGGGCCATGTAGGAGTATGCCGCCACGGCGATAGGCCCCATAAGGCCTGTCTGTCCCAGCTTTCCTGCCAGGAAAATGGACGTGGGGCCGTCGGCGCCGCCGATAATGGAGATGGCCGCCGCCGCCTTGTCGTTAAAGCCCATAAAGATCGCCAAAAAGTAGGCGGAGTAGATGCCAAACTGGGCCGCCGCTCCCAAAAGAAAGCTCTTGGGGTTGGCGATCAGGGGACCGAAATCCGTCATGGCCCCGACTCCCATAAAGATCAGGGAAGGAAGAATACTCCACTCGTCCAGCAAAAAGAAGTAGTGGAGAAGTCCTCCGTCTTCCATAATATCCGGGTAGATATTGACTAACAGCATGCCAAAGGCGATGGGAACCAGCAAAAGAGGCTCAAATCCTTTCTTGATGGCCAGATACAAAAACACGCAGGCCACGGCGATCATGATCAGATTGCCCCCTGTCAGGTTCAAAAATGCTGTCTGCTGAAGAAGATTCCCCAATGTACTTGTTATATATTCCATGTCAATCCCTCCATCCGGAATCTGCGTTCATACAAGATGCAGAGTCCTAGTTTAAAGTAGCCAGAGTAGCGCCTGCTTCTACAGAATCGCCCACAGCCACTTCGATGGTGGCAATGGTCCCGTCGGAAGGAGCCACAATTTCGTTTTCCATCTTCATGGCCTCTAAGACGATGATCGCCTCGCCCTTTGCCACTGCCTGACCGGCCTGAGCTTTAATGCCGAGGATCTTGCCCGGCATGGGGGCGGTAACTGCCACCAAACCCTGGGCGCCGGCAGGCGCTGCCGCCTTTGGAGCCGGAGCCGGGGCTGCTTTTGGAGCCGCTGCCGCTGCCGCTCTCGGAGCCGGGGCGGCGCCGGTGGATGTTCCCTCTTCTACGGTTACTTCGTATACATTGCCATTTACTGTGATGGTATAATTTTTCATGATAATGATCCTCCTGATTGATTATGCTCTTTTCCATTTGTTGCCCGGCGCGCGCCTGATGGAGCGGACCACCAGCCCGTCCGCGGGCGTGTCTGTGGAAGCCGCGATAGCCGCCGTGATAACTGCCACAAGCTCCAGATCGTTTGCAAGATTCTCTCCCGGAGCCGGAGTCTGAGGTCTTGGGGGCGCTGACGGCTTTGTCTTTAAGGGAGCCGGGGGATGGGGATGCTTCGTCTTATCCTCAAACTTCCCGATATACTTAAAGCAGCTGATGAGCCAGCTGATAAAGATCAGCACCAGAAATACGGTGCCCATACCCATAAGGGTGTTAAGGCCTGCCTTGGTCATGTTCTCCCCCATGGTGTAATGAGGGTTAAAGGACATGGACGTAATGTTTTCCATCCGCTTGTCCAGGGTAAGGACAAACTGACAGGTTCTCTTCTCAAACACCGTGTTCAGGGTAATGGTGTAGCCGTCCTCCCCTTTTATGGACGTTCCGTCCCCGGTGGACACATACGCCCCCAGATCGCCTTTCACGCCCAGATAACTTTCCAGCCCTGCCGCCAAAGGCTCCATATCATTCTCCCGGTACTGCCCGATGACCGCCTCCACGTTGGCGTCCGGCATAGCCGTAAAGCCCTCCAGCACTGTCTGGGCGCTGGACTGGAGCATCATCGCCTCGTCCGCGTCGATGTTGGTCTTGGCCTCTTCAGCCGTGCAGGCTGTCAGAGCAAAAAGGCAGGCTGCCATCAAAAGCACGGATAATACCTGTTTCTTAAACTGTTTCATATGCCTGTCACCTCATCCTTAGACCGTGCCATGCTTCTTGGATGGACGGTCCTCTCTCTTTGTGAACAACATCTCCAAAGCGGCAATGACCCTCTTTCTGGTGTCTTTCGCCTCAATGATGTCATCAACATAGCCTCTCTTTGCCGCCGCCACGGCGCTGGACTGGATCTGGCGGTACTGGGCCGCTTTCTCCCTGATCAGTCCCGGGGCGTCGTCAGACGCTTTGATCTCGTCGGCGTACATGATCTTGGCAGCCGCTGCGGCGTCCATCATGCCGACGACCGCGTTGGGCCACGCGTAGACAATATCCGCGCCGATGGACTTGCTGGCCATGGTCAGGTACGCGGTACCGTAGGCCTGTCCTATGATGACCGTCACCTTGGGCACGCTGGCATTGGCAAAGGCGTAGGTCAGTTTTGCCGCTGATTTTGCCAGAGTCTTTTCATTGCACTTGTCCGCTTTATATCCGGTTACATTTACCAGAGTCAGCAGGGGAATGTTAAACGCGTCGCAGAAGTTCACAAACTCGGCGGCCTTCCGACAGCCCTTGGCATTAAGCACAGGGGCATACTCTGCCGCCTTCTCCCCGTCCTCCCCGTACACCGCGCTGCGGTTGGCCACACAGCCTACGGTGCTGCCGTTTAGGCGGATAAATCCGGTCACCATGGACGGGGCGTAATCCTTCTTCATCTCCATAAAGAAGCCGCCGTCGGAGATGGAAGCCAGGGCCATGCCCGTATCCTCCACACAGTTCTCCAGCCCCTCGCAGACCCGGTTTAAGTCATCCTCGCAGGGCGCGTAGGACATGTCCTCCTCGTTGTTGGACGGGAGAATGGATACCAGAGAGCGGATCGCTCCTATAACCTCTGCCTCATCCCCCGTAAAATCCACAGTTCCCGCCATCTCGCTCTGATAGGCAGCTGATGCGGTGTCACATTTTCCTGCATAGTTGTCATCAATGGCATTGGGCGAGTTCACGAATAGTTTTGCTTTCTTTTCTTCCATAAACGTGAAGTCCGCAATGGCAGAAGATACCGCCATGCCGCCGCCGCAAGTGCCGAAAATGGCTGAAATCTGCGGAGTTACGCCAGAGGCCATGGTCTGATGATAAAACAGCTCTCCAAATCCGTGGAGCGCGTCCGTGGCCTCCTGCAGCCGCAGACCGGCGCAGTCCACCAGCCCGATGACCGGCGCGCCCATCTTCATGGCCATATCGTAGATGTTGGAGATCTTCTTTGCGTGCATCTCGCCCATGGAACCGCCTAAAACGGCCGCGTCCTGGCTGTACACATACACAAGGCAGCCGTCAATGGTCCCATATCCGGTCACCACACCATCAGCAGGTGTTTCCTTGTCTGTCATGTTAAAGTCCGTGTTCCTGGCTGTCACATAGGCGCCGACTTCAACAAAACTGTTCTCATCAAGCAGCATATGGATGCGGCTGCTTGCTGATGTTTGTGCTGAATTACTCATTTTGCTGTCCTCCATTATAAAATAGTTTGGCCGGATCTGTTTGTTTGAAATTTAACAAATCCAGGCCGGTAAATCCAAATTTCTGCCGATTATATTGTATATTGAAAAACAGGATTTTTCAAGAGGAAATTGGCGATTACTGTAAAAATAATCCCGCTGTCTGTCCGGCGCACCATCTCCAGTCGATCTGCTCCACCGTCTCCGCGGCGTACACCGGGCAGGAATAAACCCGGACACCCTCCAAAGTGTAGACGATCTCCCCCACCTGCTGCCCTGCCTTTACGGGAGCAGTAAGCTTTGAGGGGATACGGATCTGCGTCTCTATCCTCTCCCCCTCTTTCATAAGCGCCTGAAAAACCTGCCCTTCCTCCTCCGCAGTTTTAAGCCCTGTCCTGGCCTCATGGCCCATGCCGTCGGCGGGGATCCCTCCATCCACCAAAACAGGGGGTAACTTTGGCGTTTCCCCTACAGAACGGTTCTCATAATTTTGAAGTCCATAGTTAAAAAGCTTTCTGGCGTCATTCCACTTGTAGGTTTTGTGGGGCGGCCAGCCGCAGCCAAGAAGGGCGATCACGTACCTTCTCCCGTTATCTTCCAGCGCCCCCACATAGCAATACCCGGCACCTCCCGTAAACCCGGTTTTCCCTGACACGACCCCGTCCATCATGGTCAGAAACGCGTTGTGGTTGACGCAGGAATAATTGCCCTTCCCGTCCAGATCCGTGAAATAATAATTCTGGGCCTGGGTTATGGTCAAAAACTCCCGGCTCTTGGGGGACTGCCAGACACAGTAGCTCATAATGGCCGCCAAATCCCTGGCTGTGGTGCTATGGAGCCTTACCTCTCCGTCATCCCCCGTCTCCTGGGCGTCCAGACCATTGGGCGTGATGAACCAGGTATGTTCACACCCGATGTCCCTGGCTTTTTCGTTCATCAGCGCCGCAAACTCCTTGGTACTGCCCGCCACATGCTCCGCCACCATCACGGCGCTGTCATTGTGGGACTCCAGCATGAGAGAGTGGAGGATATCTCCCAGCCGAAACCTGCGCCCAGAAGCCGCCCCCAGATGGACCTTTGGCTGGCTGGCCGCGTAGGAGGACACCACCACCTCCTCATCCGGATCGCACCTTTCCAAAGCCAGGATGCAGGTCATGATCTTGGTGGTGCTGGCCATGGGGCGGACCAGATCCTCCTCCTTCCCGTAAAGCACCCGCCCTGTGGAGGCGTCCATCAGCACCGCGGACTGAGCGTTCAGGTTCAGAGAAGACTCCTCCTCCTGCCCGGCCATGGCCGGGACGAAAAACATCTGACAGGACAGAGTCATGGTAACCAGGATGGTTGCCGCGTATTTATATAGAGGGTATTTGAGATTCATAGAGATATGGCTCCGAATATTATTATCTATCCTATTCGGTTTCCTTTGATTTATGATCTTTTCCTTTACACGCCTTCGCCTTTCCGCTAGAATAAAGCATAAAAACAAAGCCTGCCGACCCATATACCAGTCGCAGGCTTTTTCCTCTTATCAAAAATCCAAACCATATCAGAAGCGTTCCCCATTCATCATGGACTCACTCCTCCATCATCTCCAGAAACTTCTTAAACTCCTCCTTGGCCTCTTCAATGATCCCCTGGTCGTAGGTGTTTAAGGCCTGCTCAAACTTCCGGATGGCCCGCTCCACAAAAAGCCGGTCATCCCCTAAGCTCTCCTCATAGACCCGCTCCCCCCGCAGAAGGAGATACTTGTTCTCCTCCCGGTCCCTTGGGTGGATCTTTAAGTAGGACAAGGTTTTCAGCCGCTCCTCGATCTCCTCCTGGGTCATATCCACATCCCTTCCCAGGAACACCTTCTTCATCACCTGCTCCGTGGAAGTAACCTTGACCTCAACCTCCAGGATCGAGTTTATATCGTAAGTGTAAGTTACATCCACAGACTCCTCCCCCGCCTTGGCAGGGGGGATGTCGATCAGAAGCTCTCCCAGGGACAGATTATTGGCCGCGAACCGGCTCTCCCCCTGGAGCACATTGATGCGGATCTTATCCTGATTGTCCCGCACCGTGTACAGCCGCTCTGTCCGGCTGGCAGGGATCACGGTGTTTCTGTCAATGATGGGGCAGAACACGCCGTTCTCAAACTCATGGTTCTCCCACTCCCGCACCACCTCGGTTCCCAGGGTAAAGGGACACACATCTGTCAGGATCACCTCCTTGATGGAGTCCTTCCGCTCCTTCATGGCTCCCTGGATGGCAGCCCCTAAGGCCACCGCCTCGTCAGGGTTTATGTTGGTGTCCGGGATCATCTTAAACAGCTTGCTGACAAACCGGCGGATCACCGGGCTCTTGGTTGCTCCGCCCACTAACACCACCTTGTCAATGTCCGACAGGCGGATGTGGGCGTCTGACAGGCTCCTCTTCACCGGCCTGCGTATCCGCTCCAAAAGGTCGCCGCAGGCCTCCTCGTACTTGGAAAGGTCCACCTCCAGCTCATAGATCTCATCCCCGATCTTGCAGTTCATGGCAGATACCCGCTTGTCGGAAAATCCCAGCTTGCACAGCTCCGCCTGTTTGTGGATATGGCGCAGAGTCTTTTCATCCAGAGACAATCGGTCCAGCTTATAGTGCTTCTCAAAAAACATATTTTCCAGCACTGCCGTAAAGTCCTCGCCGCCCAGGAAGTTGTCCCCGGCCACGGCCCGCACCTCTAAGATCGTGTCATAAAGTTCCAGGATGGACACGTCAAAGGTGCCGCCTCCCAGATCAAACACCAGAAACCTGGCCTGGGCCTGGCTCTGGTACAGCCCGTAGGCAATGGCTGCCGCCGTGGGCTCGCTGATGATCCGCTCCACCTTAAGCCCCGCAAGCTCCCCGGCCCTCTTGGTAGCCCGCCTTCTGGCGTCGTCAAAGTAGGCGGGCACGCTGATGACAGCCTCTGTCACTTCCTCCCCCAGATACTCCTGAGCGTCCTCCTTTAGGACCCTTAACACCAGGGAGGACAGCTCCTCCGCCAAAAACGTCTTGTTCAGCAGCTTAAACTGCTTTTTGCTGCCCATATCCCGCTTAAACACGCTGGCAGCGCTGTCCGGATACAGAAGCATCCGCTCCGCCGCCACCTCCCCCACATACACCTGCTCCTCCTCGTCAATGCTGACTACAGAAGGGGTCAGCCTTTTTCCAAGTCTGTTGGGAATGATCTTCGGCCCCTCCTCCGTAAAGTAGGCGGCCAGGCTGTTGGTCGTTCCCAAATCAATTCCTATTATCATAATTTTTGTACCCTCTTCAAAGCAATGGTTATTGAAATGTCATGGCTGTTAAATTTCCGGGCCTTTTCATAGTGTTCACAGGCTTTTTCCAGATCCCCCACAGCCTCATAGTACATGCCCAGGTGCTGGAACCCCTCATAGCAGGCCTTATACCGGCACTGACGGCATCTGGGCCAGCGGGTCATGTCCTCAAGCATCTTAAGACCTTTCTGGGTCTCCCCCAGGCAGATGTAGAGCCATCCGAACCGCATAAGCCTGGCAGGGCCGAAGGGGAGGTAGTTTAGATAGTTCTCCTCCGTGCCGCTTCCTGATTTCCGAAAATGCTCCATGGATCTTGCGGCGTGGAGCCTGGCATCCTTTTTCTTCCCCCAGCGGAAGTACAGATACGCCAGCTTCCACTCCACTTCCCTGAGATCGTCCTCATCCTCCGCCGCTGCCAGGGCTCTCTTGTAGTACCCCTCAGCCTTCTTAAAATCCCCCAGAATATCCTTATAAAAATAGGCCAGGTCGCACATCCGGTTGGTCTTATTTTCCTTGGAAGCCTTGTTGATGCCCTTTACATAAATCTTCACCGCTTCCTTCTTCCTGCCCTTCAGGTACTGGGTCATGGCCACGTTCTCATAGTAGTCATCCAGCTCCGGCTCCATCTCAAAGTACCGAAGCGCGCTGTCATAGTCCTCCAGATACTGGTAGAGCAGCCCGATCTCCTTGCGGAAGGTCTTCCTGTCCGGAAACATCTCCAGATCCTTCTCATAGCACCAGATGGCCTTTCTGTAGTCCCCAAGAGCCTCATAGCAGTCCGCCATGTTGCTGTAGGGAAGAACGCTCTTGCCGTCCCCCATGCAGTCGGCAGCCTTCCCAAGGCACTGGATGGCCTTCTCAAACTGGCCCAGGTATTTATAACAGCACCCCATATTGTTGTGGGAAGCCCAATCGTCAGGTTCCAGGGCCAGGGCCTTCTCAAACTGCTCGATGGCCTCTTCAAGGCGGAAGGCGCTCATATACAGTCTGCCCTTTTCCACCAGATAATAACAGCTTTCCCTGACCTTCAGCTGAGCGTCTATGTAGCCCATGGCCTTGTCAAAATCCGCCAGATCGTAGGTGGCGGTGTACTTTTCCTTGTAATAGTCCGCCAGTTTTTCATTGGCGTCCCGGTATCCCTCCTGGCAGTCCAGGGCTTTCTGAAATTCCTCCATGGCCAGGACTTTCATGCCCAGGTTTTCCTGGCACAGCCCGCAGTTATAGTGGAGAGCCGGGGTGGCGCCGTAGACGCCCTCCGCTTTCTTGTACTCCGCCAGGGCGCTTTTGTACTCTTTTCTGTCCAGATAGATATGCCCCCGTATCATGCGGTACTGCATCCTGTTGGGATTCTGGTCTATGGCCTTTGCAAGGTGTTCAAGGGCCGCGTCCGTGTCATTGTCATCCCAGTGCAGCAGGGAGATCTCGTACTCCACCTCGGACTTGTCCTCAATATCCATGTCCTCATCCGGAATCTCCTTGTCAAGAAGCTCCAGAAGTTCCCTGGCTATGGCAAACGGCTTTTCCCGGTCTTCCCTTTTCTCCGCCAGATTCCTTAAGACTTTCACCTCATAAAGCTTCATGTTGGGGCTGAACTCCACCTGGTTCTCCTTCGCCTTGTCCAAAACCCCGAGAGCGTCCGAAAACTGGTTGCTGTAGAAAAACGCCTCCGCTGCCAGCATGTAGGGCTTGTAATATCCGGCATAGATCCGGATGGCGCGGTAATAATCGTCCACCACCTGCTGCCCGTTCTTCATGGCATAGGCAGCCTCCTGCCGCTGAACAATGGCCGGAAAATACCCCTCGTCTCCTGCCAGGATCGTGTCGCACAAGTCAATACATTCCGTGTACTTCTCATTCTCAAACAAAAGGTATGCTTTATACTGCATGCACGCCTGCTTATCGTGGTGTTCCTGGGCCGTGTCGATGGCCATATCCACATATTTTAAGGCTTCCTCCTGCTTCTTCAGCTCAAAACAGCACCCGCTTAAAATATGGCATGCCCGGTATTCCCGGGAAATCCGTTTCTTGTTCTCCTCGCTGCCGTCGTCCGGCGTGGCCCTTATCAGCTTAAGCCACCGTTCAAGATGGGGAAGCGCCTCCTCGTACTTCTCCGCCCGGTACAGAAGCCGGCCGCTTAAGTTTTCGAAGGAGTAGGTCTGCTCCTCATCAGGAACAAAATCTTTGATCAGCTCTATGGCCTCGTCAATATATTCATTCTGGAACAGGCACCATCCCAGCTCAACCGTATCTTTACATCTCTGGCTCTCCTCAATATCCGGCCTTGCGATGGATTCCTTGTACTGAGCGATCAGCGCCTCGTTGGTCTTTCTCATGTCCTCCAGGACAGCCTCGTCCCTTCCGTCCATGTTCAAAAGGTCCATCATCAGCTCTTTGGCTTCCTCATACTCCTTCTTGGCGATCAGGTATCTGGCAGCCCCGTATTTGGCTGTATAGTGGTCCGGATTGTCCTTAAGGATCCGCTTCCAGATCTCATACGCCTCCTCCTTTCTGCCGGCAGCCCAGCGGGCCTCCCCGCAGTACAGGAGAATGTAAGCGTCCCCAGGGTACTCCTCCATAAGCCGGTCGGTCATCTCCTGAGCTTTCCTGACCTGGGACGGCAGGCCCGCCGGATCTTTGGCTCTCTCCTGCCCCTCTTTAAGCCGCGGCCGGCCCGGCTGCTCCTCCCCGGCGTCTTCCTCCGTCTTATCCTCCCGCCAGGACTCTCCCTCCAACGAAAGAAGCCGCAGCCGCTCCGCGTCCACATAAGGGTGGTACACGCCAAAAGCATCCAGCTCGTCCAGCTTCTCCAAAAGCCCGTCCTTTTCCCCCCGGTCGATCTGGCGCTTTACGTCCAGATAATTGCGGATATAGGCGTCGGCGTCCATGTTCTCCTCATCCGTCACCTGAAACAGGCTGTAGTCAATAAAAGAATCGTGCTGGATATAATATGTGGCGTAATCCAGAAAATCCTTGGGAAACTTCTGAAGGATGTTGTCCCTGTCCTCCACGATCTGAAACTGTTTATCCACCAGCTGCCACACAGGGCGGGGGAGATAAATGTGGTCCATAAGGTACAAAAGAAAAGCCTCCCTGGCTTCCAGGGACGTATCCAGGTCGTCGCACACCGGATCCGACAGCGCCTGCTGCCACTTCCGGGTATCCCGCCTTGCGCGGATGTCTCCGTAGATCTGATCAACCTGCTCCACCCAGAGATCGATCTGGGTCTTTTCCTTTTCTTCTCCCTCATCCTCCTCGGGCTGCCTGGCAAACCGCAGAGCCTCCTCATAAGCCTCCCGAAGTCTCTTAAACCCTTCCGGATCATCCTCCGGGTTGGTGTTCTTAAGCAGCGCCCGGTACGCGTCCCGTATTCTATGTTCGTCTTTCGTCTCCTGGATCCCCAGGACACGGAATATCATCTGCCGTTCCATCCTATTCCCTCCCTCTCCAAAATAAACTGCCCTTCTCCCCCCGAAACAGCAACTCTCTCTATTTTATACAAATCACCTGCCACTTGTCAATGTCCAGTCTTTCCTAAGCCCCTTGGGATAATGATTTTTCAGCACATCTCCCACCAGCTTGGCCCAGCCGACAAAATACCGGCCGGCTCCTATAAGGGCCCAGCCGTTGCCAAACTCCCGGCTTTCCCGCCCTGCCTTTAAGGCCTCGCCCCGCACATACGCCTCTATCTGGGGGCTTTCCTCCTCCCACGTCTGCCACCGCTTTACCTGATCCTTTTTCAGGTACAGGGCCAGACTGTGGGACGGCTCAAACCGGTTCTTTTTCCACGTCCCCAGATGCAGTCCGGGACGCAGCACCCGAAGTCCCGAAAGATCCGGCATCTCCTCCGGCGCCAGATACAGCTGGTCCCCGAAAAGTACCATCCGCTCCCGGGCCCCAAGGCCAAACCCCTGGCCTTCCCCGGTCAATGTCTCCTGGCAGAATTCCTGCCACAAAAGCTTCATCTGCCTGTCTTTTACATAGGAAGGGGTTCGCTGCTTCCTTTTGTCATCCACAGCGCCTTTATCCTTTCCCAGAACCGCCGCGAAATGTCCCTCCCCCTTTACATGGTGAGGCCAGATACGGACCGTTTTGGCCAGTCCTTCTTGTCCTCCCTCTACCCACTGGGGGCAGCCGCTGTCAAAGCCCGTCCACACAGAAGGCGTTTCCACATAAAACTCCGGATTCCGCTCCAGAAATCCCTGGATGCTTCCCTCGTTCTCCTCCGGGGAAAAGGTGCAGGTAGAATACACAAGCCGGCCTCCCGGCCGGACCATGCTCCCGGCCCAGTCCAGGATCTGGGCCTGCCTTCTGGCACACATGGCCACATTTTCCTGGCTCCAATGGCTTCTGGCCTCTTCATCCTTCCGAAACATCCCCTCCCCGGAGCAGGGGGCGTCCACCACCACCTTGTCAAAAAAAGAGGGAAAACGCAGGGCAAGCTCCCGCGGGTCCTCATTTGTCACCACACTGTTGGAAATGCCCATCCGCTCCACGTTCTGGGACAGGATCTTTGCCCTGGCCGGATGGATCTCATTGGCCACCAGAAGTCCAAGGCCTTTCAGCGCTCCCCCGATCTGGGTGGTCTTCCCGCCCGGCGCGCCGCACAGATCCAGGACCTTGTCCCCGGGCTTCGCGTCCAAAAGCTCAGCCACTGCCATGGCGCTTGGCTCCTGGATATAGTAAACCCCCGCCTGGTGCCAGACATGCCTTCCCGGCCCTGTGTTCCTGTCATAATAATATCCGCTCTCTGCCCAGGGGATCTTTTCAAGTCCAAACCGGGCCGTAAGCTCCAAAACCGCCGTCTGGTCCAAAACCTTCAGGGGGTTCAGCCGCAGCCCCGGCGTCCGCTCCTGCCCATAGCTTTCCACAAAACCGGCGTACTCCCGCTCCCCCAAAAGTCCTCTCATCTTATGGAGAAACTCTTTTGGAAGCTCTACATGCTCATGCTCGTCCCTTACCGCCATATCTGTCTCCCTCTTATGCCCTGGGACCCTATTTTCCAAACAAAGTCCCCAAAAGCCCTCTCCCGATGCTGGCCCCCAGATTGCCGCCCAGCTTCTTTCCAAAGCTTCCGCCTACATTTTTGCCGATCTCATTGCCCACCTCCCGGCCAATGGTCCCGGCAGCTGTCTTGGCCACGCTGGCCACTGCCCTCTTTTTGGCCTGCTCCCGCTGTTTGGCCTCCCTGGCCAGGGCTTTTTCCTGCCGCTCTTTCTCCCGGATCTCCTCCCGCCTGCGGCGCTCTTCCTCCTTTTCCCGCTCCTTCTCCTGTCTTAGGGCCTCCTTCTGGGCCTCCCGTTCCGCCTTCTCCTGCTCCTTTTTTCTGGCCTCCAACTCCTCCTGCTGCTTCTGGAAAGTCTCCTGCTGCTTAAGTTTTCTCTGAAAAAACTCATAGGCAGAGTCCCGGTCAATCATGGTCCCGTACTTGGAGTAGAGCATCTGCCCCTGGGTCTGCGCCGTTCTCTCGGATCGGCCGATCGGTCCCATAAGGCTCTGGGGCGGAAGGATCTTTGCCCGCCTTACCACGTTAGGAACGCCGTCTTTATCGAGAAATGACACCAGAGCCTCCCCGATGCCCAGCTGGCTTATGGCTTCCCTGGTATCAAAGGCCGGATTCTCCCGAAAAGAGTCCGCCGCCGCTTTCACCGCCTTCTGTTCCCCAGGGGTGTAGGCGTGGAGCGCGTGCTGGATCTTATTGCCCAGCTGGCCTAAGATCCCGTCCGGGATATCCTTAGGGCTCTGGGTAATAAAATAGATGCCCACGCCTTTTGACCGCACCAGTTTCACCACCTGCTCCAGCTTCTGCATCAAAGCCTTAGGCGCGTCGTCAAACAACAGGTGGGCCTCGTCAAAGAAAAACACCATCTTAGGTTTCGGACAGTCCCCGGCCTCCGGAAGGATCTCAAACAGCTCTGACACCATCCAAAGCATAAAGGTGGAATACATCTTGGGATTGTGGATCAGGCTCTCGCTGTGCAGAATGTTCACCACCCCACGGCCCTGGCTGTCCTGTCTGAACCAGTCCCGGATATCCAGAGCCGGCTCGCCGAAAAACTGCTCGCCCCCCTGCTCCTCCAAAGAGGCCAGATTCCGAAGGATGCTGTTGATGCTCTGCTTTGGCAGGCTGCCGTACCGTAAGGCGTACTCCTTGTTGTTCTCCGCCACATACGCCAGCATGGACCGCAGATCCTTGACATCTAAAAGCAGCAGCCCCTCCTCGTCCGCGATTCGAAACACGATAGTCAGCACATCGGTCTGAGTGTCTGTAAGCCCCATAAGCCGCGCCAGAAGCGTCGGCCCCATCTCGGAGATGGTGGTGCGCAGGGGAAGCCCCATCTCCCCGAAGATATCCCAGAAACACACCGGATACCCGCGCCGCGCAAAGCCTTTGCCCTCTAACCCCAGCTGGTCCACTCTCTCCCTGACCTTGGAATCATCCTCCCCCGGACAGCACATCCCGGACAGATCTCCCTTCACATCCGCCAAAAACACCGGAACCCCCATCTCGCTGAAGGATTCCGCCATCACCTTAAGGGTCACCGTCTTTCCCGTCCCCGTAGCCCCTGCTATAAGGCCGTGGCGGTTGGCCATCTCCGGCCGGATACACAGCTTCTCTCCCTGGTCGTCCCCGATCCACAGCATCCCATCATAAACCATTTATCATATCCTCCTGATCTCCTGATCTCTTTTTGTGTTTATACCAGTTTATCACGTTGTCCCCCATCTGTCCATTCCCCCGCCAAACAAAGAGGGGGTGACCGGCATCACGACAACCCTCGCCTCCTTTGCTCACTCAACAAAAAAATGCTCTGAGAATAAACTTCCCAAAGCACTCTTTCTTTTCCGTCCCCCAAAAAGGGACCTGCTTACCTTCTACAGCTGGATCTTGTAATCCTCGTTCCCCTCTCCGTTGACCGCATAGTAGGCAACGCTCTCATCCGGCTTTACATACAGGTCCATGGACTTGATCTCCCCCTCCGGGTTCTTCTCTGCATAAGCCTTCTTGGCAGCCTCCAGCACATCCTTTGCCACAATGTCCTTGCCGTTAAACTGGATCGTCACCGTCACTGCCGGCTCCGCCTTCTTGGCAGCTGTCTTCTTTGGAGCGGCCTTCTTGGGAGCTTCCTCCTTAACTGGTTCTGTCTCCTTAACCGGCTCTGCCTCTGCTTTCTTTGTCGCCGTCTTCTTTGGGGCGGTCTTCTTTACCTCTGTCTCCTGAGCCGCAACGCTCTCCTCTGATACCTTTTTTGGTCTTGCCATTTCCTAATCCTCCTAAAACTACTTATTTTGATATTCAATATATGTTTACCTGCTATCATCCTGTCATTCTAATTTTGTCAATTTGCAATGGTTGAAGTATAGACCAGTTTTTCTATTTTGTCAACCTAACCTGCTAAAATACGCCGTTTTGCACGGATTTTCCATAGAAAATCCCCTGATACAGGCCATTTTCACGAAACTTTCCCCCTATGGTGTTGAGTACCAGCCGTTTGTTGCCGCTCCAGGAAGGCTCCAGCAAAAGTCTCTTGGGGCCGTCTCCGCTTACGCGGTGGATCACTACGGACTGGGGAAGCCGGGCAATGGACTCGGTCACCAGCTCCGCGTATTCCTCCAGGGAGGGCAGCGGGAAAGGAGCTTCCTGGTAGAGAGCCTCCAGCCGGGTTCCTTTCAGTATATGAAGAAGCTGCAGTTTTATTCCGTCCACGTTCAGCCTTCCCAGATAGTCTACCGTCTCAAACATCCGCTCCCTGCTCTCGCCGGGAAGCCCAAGGATCACGTGGACAACCACCGTAAGCCCAGCCGCCTTAAGCCTTCTGTAAGCGTCCTCAAACACAGGTAGCCCGTACCCTCTGCCGATAAACCTGGCCGTGTCCTCGTGAATGGTCTGAAGCCCTAACTCCACCCACACCGGCTTTCTCTCATTTAGCTTTCTCAAAAGCTCCACCGTATCATCCGGCAGGCAGTCCGGCCTGGTGCCAACGGAGATCCCAACCATCAGGGGATGGTCCATGGCCCTTGAAAACAGCTTTTCCAGGTAATCCGCCGGCCCGTAGGTGTTGGTGTAAGACTGAAAATAGGCGATAAACGGCCCGTCCTCTGGGATCTTTCCCGCCACACGTTCCCTGGCCTCCTCGATCTGCTGCCACACATCCTTGTGTCTGTCAAAAGACGCCGCGAATTCTCCTGACCCGCCCTGGCTGCAGAAGATACACCCGCCGACGCCCAGAGTCCCGTCCCGATTCGGGCAGGTCATGCCGCCGTCCAGCGCCAGCTTATAGACCTTTTTCCCGAACCGCTCTTTCAGCTCATAGTCCAGGCTGTGGTAAGGCTTGTCACCCCAGAACATGAGCGGTCTTTCCTCCCTTTTTCCGGCTCTCTTTCACCTGCTGGCGGGAAGGGGATGCGACTTCCTCCCGCTTTTCGTCAGCCCCGGGCATCCGCTGCTTTAAAAGCTTCATCACGTGGAAATAGGCGGGGATCAAAAACAGGTCCGCCGCGATCCAGGCCGCCGGGTTGGCCAGGCAGGCGCCGGAATACCCGAAGACCGGCACCAGGCAGAAACCTACCAGAGATCTGGCCGCCATCTCGCATACCCCGGCCACAATGGCAAGCTTGGAAAACCCAAGCCCCTGGATCATAAACCGGACGATATTTACAAGCGCCAGCGGAAAATACATGGCGGAGTTGGTCAGAAGAAACCGTCTGGCATTGGCCAGGATCTGGGTCTCCCCGGCGTCCACAAACATCAGGGCAATGGTATCGCTGAACAGATACAAAACCACAAAAGCTCCTAAAGCGTAGAGAGCCCCCAAAATCACACAGTCCTTCATGCCCTGGCCGATGCGGTCAAGCCTTCTGGCCCCCACGTTCTGTCCGCCGTATGTGGCCATGGTAGCGCCCATGGCGTCAAAGGGACAGCAGAAAAACATGCTGACCTTGCTGCCTGCGGTGACCGACGCCACGGCCACGGAGCCTAAGGTGTTAACCGCGGTCTGTATGACCACGCTGCCGATGGCTGTGATGGAATACTGAAGCCCCATGGGGATCCCCATGCCGCACAGGGTCCTCATGGCCTTTACGTCCGGCTTCCACTCGTCCTTCTCCATCTTCAGGATCGTAAATTTCTTTTTCATATACAGAAGGCACAGCGCGCCCGACACGCCCTGGGAGATCACGGTGGCCCACGCCGCCCCTGCTACGCCCATGTTCAGCACCGTGATGGTAAACAGATCCAGGGCCACGTTCATGACAGAGGAAATCAGCAGAAAATACAAAGGCGTGGTGCTGTCTCCCATGGAGCGGATGATGCCTGACAGCATATTGTAAAGGTAGGTGACAGGTATACCCAGAAAAATCACAAATATGTAGGCGTAAGCTCCGTCTATAATGTCCTGAGGCGTTCTCATAAGCCCCAGGATCCTTTTACATAAAAGGCACACGGTCACAGTCATCACCGCGGCAAAGCCTGCGGCCAGATACCCGCTGTTGGCCACATACCTGCGCAGCGCCGTCTCGTTCTTCTCGCCGAACTTCTGGGCCACAGGGATGGCAAAACCGCTGCAGATCCCCATACAGAACCCGATGATCATAAAATTGATGGAACCTGTGGAGCCCACAGACGCCAGAGCCTGAACCCCCAGATATTTTCCAACAATGATGGTGTCCATCATACTGTAAAACTGCTGAAATAAAAGCCCAAACAGCATGGGCACCAAAAACCCCAGGATCAACTTCATCGGCGACCCGTTTGTCATATCTTTCATTGCTCTTCCAGCCATGATCCAATTCCTCCCTTTTCCTTTCCCCCAGAATCCGCCCGGCGTTCCACTGCCCTTTTCCGACAGTGTTTCCCGCTGCCTCGTTTCCTGCAGTCCCGTTTCCCGTCGGTCTCGTTTCCCGCTGCCCCGTTTCCCGTCGGTCTCGTTTCCCGTCGGTCCCGTTTCCCGGTTTCAAGGCCCGCCTGGCTCTGTTTATGTTACAAGTTCCTAAGTTTATCACATTCCCGCATTTTTGCAAGTAGAAACTCATATGCTTTTACAAAACAATTTTGGGAGTTTTTCATGAAAACTCTGTCCTTTTACATAAAAAAAGCCGTGGAACTGGTATTCCTGGCAGCCTTATGCTTCTGCCTGGGGGACAGCGCCGCCAGGATCGGGGAACAGTATCCCTTTGTCACCGTAAGCGCCTCCGCGGAGGGCAACTGGGGCTTAAGCTTTCAGCAGGAGGGCAAGCCTCCCGTGGCCAACGCCTCGGCAGAGTACCTAAAACAGTTCAACGCCTGGTACGCGGACCAGACCGACGAAAAAGTGCTCTACCTGACCTTTGACGCCGGCTATGAAAACGGCAACACCGCAGCCATCCTGGACGCCCTGAAAAAACACCATGCCCCCGCCGCCTTTTTCCTTGTGGGCAATTATCTGGAGACCAGCCCGGATCTGGTCAAACGCATGGTATCGGAAGGCCATATTGTCGGAAACCACACCTACCACCACCCGGACATGTCAAAGATCTCCACCTCCCAGTCCTTTGCCCGGGAGCTTCAGGATCTGGAGGCTTTGTATCAACAGGTGACAGGCCAGCCCATGAAAAAATACTACCGCCCGCCCCAGGGAAAATACAGCGAGTCTAACCTTTCCATGGCCAAAGACCTGGGATACCACACCTTCTTCTGGAGCCTGGCCTATGTGGACTGGTATGAGGATAAACAGCCTTCAAAGGAGGAGGCATTTAAGAAGCTTCTGGGGCGCATCCATCCCGGAGCGGTCGTCCTGCTCCACAGCACCTCCAAGACCAATGGGGAGATCCTGGATGAATTGCTGACCAAATGGGAGGAGATGGGGTATCGGTTTGGGTCATTGGATGAGCTGACCGGGCAGTGAGGGGGGCGGGGAGCATGTCGCCGCGCTAAGGAGTTTCAGACCCTGGAGGAAACATCCCCTTGGCTAAGTAATTGAGTGAGCAAAGGGCGAGGGTAGTCGTGATGCCAGACAGAGAAGGGAAGGATGGTCCTGTCCGGGTTCAGATATGCCAAACATTC
>CAJUFP010000047.1:0-16682 GCA_910585645.1 uncultured Hungatella sp.
ATAAAGCTGCTCTTTTTGTCTGCTCTGAATCTGATACTTTCCTAAAGCATTATAAAAAATTTCGGGCATATGTCAATACACCAATTTGACATATGCCCGAAAACCTTTTACGTTGTCTTCTCTGACCCACGGCTCTTTGCCTTGCAGATCAGCTGTGTCATAGTCCCCATAGGGCAGTACACACACCAGCTGCGGGGCTTAAACAGCGCCATGGTAATCAGCCCCAGCACGGTGGAGGTCAGCATCACGCTGTAAAACCCAAAGGCGAACTGGGCTGCCCCTTGGTGGAACAGGGTTCCGTGGTAGGCCCAGTTCCAGGGAAGCTTAAAGGTCCACAGAAGCGTCACCACCTGTTTCAGGTCCCGGGCTCCCGCAAAAACCAGGTACGTATTCCACAGCATCTGGAAAAACATGATGAAAAAGAAGATCAAAAACCCGTACCGAAACCCTTTGCTCTTCATCCACTTTGGGATATCCTTTTTTCTGGACAGCCCGAACCGCCCGCCTAACAGCCCGAACAGCTGTCCCCTTCCGCAGTAACGGTTGCAGTACCCCTTGGTCCCTTTCCCTATGGAAATAATCAGGGGAATGAAAAAGCACAAAAGCCCCAGCCACGCAAACAGGATGTTCACAAATCCCAGCAGCAGGTAAGTCAGAGACACGATCCACAGATAGTCGTACCATCGTTTTTTCATGGCCGCACCTCCTCTATGGAGATGACCGTGGCCGGACACTCCTTAGCACACCTGCCGCATCCCACGCATTTCGTTTCATCTACCTGGGCCATGACCCCACTTACAACCGTGATGGCTGACAGCGGGCACACCTTCACGCAGCACCCGCAGGCAACACAGTCCTTCTGGGCCACCACTGCCCTCCGTTTTTTCCTTTTTGTCTCGCTCATACTGATCCCTCCGTCTTAGATTGGGATCAGTATAGCACAGATCGCCCTGATGTTCTGTGACGTGATCACGGAAAAAAGGAAACCCGCTATATTCCTTCATTGCTCTGGATTTCTCCAACCGGATCACAGGCATTTTCTTTACCTCCATAATCATTTACTCCTCCTTCTCTATTCCACTTCCACGCCCTCTTGCAGGACAAGGAAGGTTTAAGACCACCTGAACCGTAAACAGACCGTCCTGTTGCCGGAATCTCGCGTTTCCTCCATATTTTCTCGCGCTGTCCGCTATGCTTTTCAGCCCCATCCCCCTCCTGCCCTCCCCCTTGGTAGAAGGAAATCTCTCCCAACTGGTAAACCCCTGGGTATCATCCATGGTAACACAGGAATTTACAATCTGCAAAAGCAGTACCCCCCGCAGCCTGGAGATCAATATCCAACCGCCGTTTGTCCCTGCACACGTACACCAAAGCTTCCATAGAGTTTTCCAGACAGTTGCCCAAAAGCACAGTCATATCTATGGGATCCATGGTACTGCCTTTAAGATCCACTGTGCAGTTCACCTTGATTTCCTCCTCCCTGGCACGCGCCAGATAATAGCTTAGAAGCCCTTCCGCCACCGGGTCATTACACAGCTTATATCGATCCAGCTGTTCATAAACCTCCTCGTACTTTTTTAAATAATCCGCGATCTCCTCCTGCTTCCCCTGGGCGTTCAGCGCTCCCAGGGTGATGATGTGGTGGCGCATATCGTGGCGCAGGCGTCTGGTTTCCTCCACCCGGCTGCTGATCTGCCGGTACTGCATCTGACAATTCTCCAGCTGGCGCCTGGATGCCTCCTGCCTTCGGGCCGCGCTGATTTCCTGAAAAAATATATAATATGCCAGCATGTCCGTCACCGCCATCGTCCCGATAACCACGGACATCTCCGGCTGTATCTCATAAGGAGGATCGTACGTGGCCCCGCAAAACATGAGAAAGATGACGCACATATAACCTACCCCCCGCTGCACCTGCCGATTATCCAGTCCGGACAGATTTTCCCGCAGAACATGACGAAGAAAATACCACACCAGCGGCCATGTAAACATGGTGGACGCCAAAAGACACAGATCAAAGGTCAGGCTTCCGGCCTCCGAACCAATCGCCTCCAGGTAGTTCTCCTTCATAATCAAGCAGGCAGACACATTGCTCAATGCATTAAGAAGAGCGGCATAATGAAGCATGATCACAGCCACTAAAAGTTTTCGGGCAGGCAGGACCCGGACTGTGCCTGCCCAGTAAAAAAAGTAAACGGCCAGCGCCGCCGCCAAACCAAGGTCGCGGGCGATCATATTCCGCCTCCCATTTACGCTGACTGCCTCGCTGGCCACAGCCTGCGCCACGCCTGCTAAAAGCATATAAGATATGGAAAGCAGCCAGCCCAGCCTGCGGTTCACGCGCAGTTCCCTATCCTCAAAGGGAGTGAACATCAGCATGGCTATGGGAATAGTCTGAAACCACCGCATCAAGAGGAAGAACGGATGGATCATTTTAACTCCCCCTTTGCCGCGCTCATCTTTCGGAAGAGATAATCGCTGTAGCGGTTCTGGACCTTTAGCCGTTCCCGACGGCTGATCACATATGATGTCCCGTCTTTCATATAGCACAGATCATAATCTATACTCTGGACACTGTTAAGGTTTACCATACAGCCCCAGCCTAAGCGCAGAAAATATGGCTCATCCAAAAGCCGTACTTCCACTTCCCTAAACAAACAGGGCAGCCATGTACTGCTTCGCCCCTCCACGCTGATTTCCACCCCCCGGTTTTTGCTGGTAATCCAGCTGATTTTTTCGATGAGAAACCGAACATGCTCTCCCCGGCCAATGGGCAGCTCCAGCACCCGCCGCAGCTGCTCTGTACGGGCAAAAAGCCTTGTTAAAAGCGTACAAAACATCTCTGTGGTTACCGGTTTCACCATATAATGCAGAGCATCCAGATCAAAAGCATCCACGGCAAAATCCCGGCTGGCAGTCAAGAACGCCAAAAAGATGTCAGGACGCAGCGTCCGCAGGCTGCGTCCCGTTTCCAGGCCGTTCATCCCCTCCATATAAATATCCAGAATAGCCAGAACAGGCCTGGCTCCGTCTGCTGCTGCTTTTAGCAAAGTCTTTCCAGAGGAATAGGAAACGATTTCGATTTGGGCGGATAAATCTGCTGCGGCTTTTGCCAGGCACACTTCCATAGCCTCCCTCTCCCGCTGGTCGTCATCACAAATAAAAATCAACATGAGCGCTGCCTTTGAATCTATATTCCATAAGAGCATCCTCCTGAAAATGGAATCATCTACTGTTGTATCCCTTCATACCGTGAGCCGTCAAGTCCAAGGATCAATGCAAAAATCGGCTCTAAAAAGAACAGCCCGACTGTAAATCCCGCCCCATGTCCAAAAGCTTTCGACAACTTGTGAAACCCTTTTATGCTGATAACCAAGGCTCCGATGGAAGCCGCCACTCCAATAAGGGACACAAAAAAATTCTCCGTCTTCGGCATAGCCCACTCTACAACCGTCAGCCCAAGAGAGATCCAGAACATTTTCACATCCCATGTCAGCTTATATCGAACATAGGTACTGTAAATAGGAATCAAGGCTTTCCATCCGGTCTCCCCCGCCTTATTAAAAACCTTCCAATAGCCAACAGCCTGAATAATATACCAGAAAAAAAGGCACACAAAAGCTCCAAGAATAACGGCTAAGCTAAGCCCGGCAACGCCGCCTCCAACCACCAGTTGACTTACGATTTCCTTCATCACAAAATCCTCTCTTTCCCTTTTTATACTACTGCGGTTTTTCGACACAATCATCATAAACCGCTTTCATTTTATCATATTATGATTGCCAATTGCGATACCGCTCATGTTTTTTTTAATCCGCTCATGCGGACACTTAAAAATTTTGTCGTATATTCACATATATTTGCATATTTTGCACAAAAATATACCCGGCGCCGCCTCCAGATCCGCTTTATCAATGCCCAATCCCTGACTTCCCCATAAAGTCTGCAGATATACAGAACAAGGGGGAACTGCCAAGGACAGTTCCCCCTCCATCATATCAGACTTTACCTGGTTTCTAAGACTGGCTTATAGGCACAGCCACATGTTTATGCCTCTGAAAACCGGCCCTTGCCGACAAAGCACAGAGGACACTCAAAGATAAAATTACACGCCCAAAACCGCGTTCTTTCCCGCCACATAGCCGTAATACATGGCCATGGAGTGAGAAACGCCTTTTAAGGTGATGGGGTATTCGGCGGCAAACCGGCTTCCCTGAATATTGCCTGCCACGTAAAGCCCTGGGATCACATTTCTCTCCCCGTCAAAGGTATGGCACTCCTCGTCAGACTCCAAACCTCCGATGATCACCAAAAGCAGAGCGCACTCAAACTGATCCGCGTAAAACGGTCCCTTTTTCAGAGCCCACATGCGGCTGGACACCTTGCCAAAATCCAGGTCTTCCCCCTGCTCTGCCAGCTGATTGTACCGCTCAATGGATTTAAGGGCCGTCTCCTGGGCTGCCTTATCATCCGGATATATCTTTTCCACCAGCTCTTCCAATGTGTCGGCAGTCATGCACCGCCCGTCCGCAATGGCCGCCTCCAGCTGATAGGGACTCTTGTAGTTGCGGTAAGTCTTGTTGTTGGCCGGCGCCTCCTCAGGAGTGATATCCTCAAAATAGCACGCCCCGCCGTGGGCTGCCGGCATGTAGGGAAGCTGCTCCGGCCAGTTGGCGTCAAAGATCTGCCAGCTTTTTCTGTCTTTTAACAGCTCAATCTGGTTTTCCAGCTGCTGTCCCGGAAGGTCCTCATTCATAAACCGCCGCCCGTTCATGTCCAGATTCAGAAATCCCGCGTTGCCCATAACGCCTACGCCGGATAGATCCGCGCCGCCGCCCATATGATGGATCATAGGCGCGTGGGCCTGCTGCACAACCGCCCCTGCCCACATTCCCAGCTTGATGCCGTCGCCCTGGTTGGTCATATTGCCCTCCACATCCACATTGGTGAACATGCGGACAATGCCGTTGTCGATCACATCCGGGCAGAAATGCTTCACCATGGCCTCATTCTGGGAATAATCTCCCGTGGCAAGGATCACTCCCTTGGACGCCGTAACTTTCAGATATTTTCCGGTGGCGGAATTGCGGATGTAAGCCCCTGTACACTTGCCGTCCTCCATGATCAGCTTTTCCGCGAAATGGCCGTACCGGGCGTCCACCTTGCCCGTGTCCACGGCTGCTTTCATGTTGGCTTGGAAGGTCACGCTCTGGTTTGGCAAAAACTCCACGGATGTGGGATAACAGGGAAAATCCTCCTTGGTCCAGTCATACTTTTCCGGAAGCGGGTAAAAGATGGGGATAAGGAAATTGTCCGCGTTCTCGTCCGGGATGGGGGAGCGGGTCTCAGGCGCAAAGTACAGATCCGGGTTGGCAGCCACCCACCAGTCAAATGTCTCCCCGATGTTGTTGGCCCACTTGCTGATAATGGCCCGCTTCACTTTATAGCAGGATTCCTTCATGTGGAAATCCACCATACCGTCGATCTGCTCCTTCGTCCAGGTGTCCCGCCCCCATTTTGCCTGCACCTTGCCGTTGATAACCGCGTACTCTCCGCTGCGGCACTGAGGGCTGTCCGCTTTCTCGATGGCCACAACGCTGGCGCCCTCCTCAGCCGCGGCCCGCACCGCCGCAACGCCTGCGATCCCGCATCCGATAACCAATACATCCGCGGCGATCTCCTCGTCCACCATATCGTCTGTGATCTCCGGGGCTTTCCCCAGCCAGTCTTCCTCACCCGCCGCCGGGGCAGCAGCCTCTCCCGCCGGCGCCACAGCCTCTCCCTTTGCCTGGGCGATACACTCCTGGGCCGCCTTCTTCACCGCGTTGGTGGTAACTGTAGCCCCTGCTATGGCGTCAATGTCCGCGGACTGATTCTTTAAAAGAGCCGCCTTCAGATCCTCCCCTGCCGCCTGCCCGATGGTGTCAGTCTCATTGGACAGATCCAGGGCCACATCCGTAATGCTGTTCTCGTCAAAGGTCATGGTAACTGTCACCGGCCCCATGCCCTGAGCCGTCGCGCTGTATGTACCCGGCGTGTAGATCCCCGCGGCAGCGGCAGTAGTCTCAGCCGCAGTCGATGACAAGGCGACGGTCCCCTCCGTGGACCCGGCAGTAGCTCCCGTATCGCTGGCGCAAGCCCCCAGCACCCCGGCCGCCGCAATACTCAAAGCCCCCGCAGCCGTTCCTTTTAAAAAATCACGGCGGGAAATGTTTTTCTTTTCCATATGAACTCCCTCTTTCTAAATGTATTTTCTAAAACTTTTTGTACCTTTAAGTCTACCATAAAATCAGCAGCCTGCTAACCGGGCGTGTGTAGTTGGTATGTTTCCTTGTCTACTTGGTCAGCCTGGGCCGGATACCATGGGGCTTATAGGTTGTCTCGTTAAGTGAGGTTGTCGTAATGCCAGTCAGAGAAGGGAAGGATGGTCCTGCCTTCCCTCCCTACTCCACGACTCCCCCGCCCTTTGCTCACTCAACATTCCTCCCCCTTAGAGTCCCGCGCCGGAATCGCCACCGTCAGGATAAACCTGCCGTCTCTCGCCTCCACACTGACCTCTCCCCCGTACTTTCTGGCCGCTGACCGCATATTCTTAAGTCCGTACCCGTGACCCTCCCCCTCCTTGGTGGTGACCGCCTCCCCGGTATGATCAAATGCCAGCTGTCCCAAAAAGTGATTTTCCACCCGGATTACCCCGAACTTCTTCCTGCCCATGGCCCGCACCACGATCTCCCGGTCCTCCTGTCCCTCGATCTTCTCCACTGCCTCCCTGGCATTGTCCAGAGCGTTCCCAAAGATCACCAGCAGATCCTTTGGCTCCATGAACCTGAAAACCTTCCCGTCAATAGACGGGATCAGGCAGATCCCCTGGCGGGTACACTCCGAGCCGACCCTCAAAAGAACGCTGTCAATGACCTCATTGCCTGTAGAGGGAAACACCTGGCAGGGCTCCATGTCCTGGATAAGGGACCCTATGTACTCCCGAATCTTCCCATTATCGCTTAAGGAGTTGATATACGTCAGGTGATGCTTCATATCGTGGTAGATCCTGTTGATCTCCCGGATCTTTTCCTGTTCCTGGCTGTAGCGTTCCTCCATGGCCTGAGCCCGGACCTTTAAAGCCTTTGCCTCCTCTCTCATCCTCTGGGCAGTGATCCAGTGTTTTGTCTGAAGCAGGATAACCAGGTCGCAGACGCACAACATCACACACACCACGATAACCGCCACATCCTGCCGCCGTCTCCCCCCAAAGTCCCGCATCTGCAGATACTTAATAAGGCCGTAAGGGATGGCCGGAAAAAACAAAAACGCCAGATCCTCCCCCTTCATGGGCCAGCCCTCATCGATCCTTAAGCCCTTCTTTAAAAGCCGAAGAATCCCAAGCTGCATCCCCACGCACAAGGCCATAGACCCTGTGTTCAGCCAGGGATCCCCCATAACATCCACACGGAGTATCGGCCACATCACATCCAGAAGCAGCATTTTGCAGATATCCTTTACCAGGTAAAAAACCAGGGTCACATACCCGGCCTGTAGAAGGCTGGCCTGATCCGTCACATAAATATATAAGGTCAGCAGAGCCAGCCTGAAAAGAAAATTATAAAAAAACGGAATCGTCGTCTGCCCCATCTGCAGCCCTGTCAAAAGACACCACCACAAGATGGGGATCGCCCACGCCCGCGCGCCCGTTCTCTCACGCTTTGGGATCTTTGTGGTAAAATAATGAAACAGCCCAAACTCCGCCAGGATCCAGACCGCTGTTGCCATCCAGTCCGCCCCCCTGCTGCCGTAGCCGTAGATCATCAGCCCTCTCCCTTATCCTGTCCTATTCTTTGTACAACGCGTAATAATCCGACTCCGCGTTATCCATCACCTGGGCAAACCACCGCTTCGCGTCCTCAAGGCCTCTGTTATAGACGATCGGAGCCATCTTCTCCTCAAATAATTCCAGCACCTGCATCTGCTCAATGATCCCGATCTCCTCCCCACGCGCGTCAAGATAAAACGCCTTTATCTCTCCCATCAGCTTTTCTCTCTCCAAATCCGACAATCTTACCTTATTCAGGCTCTCTCGTTTTTTCACAGGCCAATTCTCCCCTCATGATTCTCCCGCCGCTCTTTCCCGTTCCTCTCCAAATGCCGCCCGTCTCGCCCACGCCCCGATGTCCCTGTACACGGCTTCCTTATTCACCTCATTGAGGATCTCATGTCTGCTGTCCCCATAAAGTTTTACCATCACATCCCTGACTCCCGCTTTTCTCAGCTGCCGTTCTACTGATCTGACGCCCTTTCCAAAATCCCCCACCGGATCCCTGTCCCCGGACACCAGCGCAATGGGAAGATCCTTAGGGATCCCTGCGGCAGACTTGTCCTTTGCGTCGTAATACACCGTCTCCATCAAAGCGTAAAACCCGCTCAGCGTAAAATGGAACGTACACTTGGGATTCCCATAGTAAGCCTTAACCACTGACACATCCCTTGTAAGCCAGCTGTCCTCAGGCACGGTCCCGTCCAGGTTAAAGGTTCTGAACGCGCCGGAAAAAACCACCTTCTCCATAAGCGGACACCGAAAATGCCACCCCTTCCAGGCCGCGGCCCCGCCAATCAGCCTCAAAGCCAGTCCGGCCTTCCAGGCAGGCACATACCCGCTCCCCATGATAACAGCCCCTGACAAACCCTTGCCGTACCGGGTCAGATATCTCCGCAGAAGATAGGAGCCCATGCTGTGCCCCAGAATCATATAGGGCATCCCTTGATTCTGCCGCTGGGTTACTGTCCGAACCCTGTGTATATCCCGAACCATACACCAGCCGCCGTGATCCCCTGCCATATACCCCCAGTCATCCTCACTGACCACGGAATCTCCATGCCCCAGGTGGTCATGTCCAACCACCAGAAACCCCTGCTCTGTCAAATACTCCGCAAAAGCCTCATACCTCTCAATATATTCCACCATCCCATGGACGATCTGAAACACTGCCTCATACTTCCCTGAGTCGGGGATCCACCTTACTCCGTGTATCATGGTTCTCCCATCGCTGGACAGAAACCGAAAATTCTCCCTCTTAGCCATAACGCCCTGCCTTTCTTAAATTTCGTAAAAAATCTGCCAATCTGCCCCATACCCGGCTTCTACAGACTGTCCCCGAGAAACCTGGCAAACGCCTCCATAAACGCTCTCTTTCTCTGCCTTCCCACAGGCAGACGACGGCCCTCCACCTCCACGTCGCTCTTCCCGATGGAGGATACATACGCCATATTTACCAAAAAACCGTGGTGGCACCGGAAAAATAAATCTCCGGGCAGCTGCTCCTCAAAATACCGCAGGCTCCCGTTTACCTCCATCACCGCCTGTCTGCGGTGTACCCTGATCTTCCGCCCGAACATCTCAACAAAAAGGATATCGTTCACATCCACCTGACAGATCGTCCCCTTGCCCTTTAACACCAGCTTCGGCGGCGTCCTCTTTCGGCGGATCTCCATGATCTTATCCAGCTCCTGTTCCATGCGCAGAGCCGACACCGGCTTTAACAGAAAATCAAGGGCCTGAACCGAATACCCCTCAATGGCGTAACCTGCCATGTTGGTGATAAACACGATCATCACATCCGCATCCAGGGCCCGGATCCTCCTGGCCGCCTCCATGCCGTCCATCCCTTCCATCTGGATATCCAGAAAGATACTGTCAAAACCTTCCCCCGCCTTCTCCACGATCTCCTCACCGCCCTCAAAGGGAAGCACTTCTGCCGTCATCTTCTTTCCCCGAAAATACGCCTCCACAGCCGAACAAAGCTTCTGCCGCTCTCCCAGCTCATCCTCCACCACCGCAATCTTCAAGCCGTCCCCTCCTGGTCCTGTGTATGTCTCTTTCAAAGTGTATCACAGGTATTTCCATATTTCAATCCATAGGATGATGTGTAAGTTCACAGGACATGGAAAACCGGTGAACGGTTATAATTTTAGAAAAATTTAGGAAAATTATGTAACCAAATTGGAAAATTTATAGTATAATCATCCATATAAGCCAATGCCACTTTGTCACGACTGCAGCCTGGACGGCAAAGCCATATCACAGTTTACGGCGAGAAACGCAATCCTTCTGACCAAATGGCATTGTCCGATCATCATATCTGAAAGAGGGAGATTTCAAATGACGTACACATGGAACAAAGACTTAGAGACCGGCAACGCGATGATCGACCAGCAGCACAAGCAACTGATCAGCTGCATCAACGACCTGCTGGACGCCTGCTCACAGGGCAAAGGACGGGACAAAATCCTGGAGACCATGCAGTTTCTGCAGGACTACACCATCAAACACTTTGCCGATGAGGAGGCCCTTCAGAAGCGCACCGGATACCCGGACTTTCCAAACCACAAAAAATACCACGAGACTTTCAAAAAGACGGTAAAAGATATCATTGCGGAGATGAAGACCACAGGCCCAACCGTTGCCCTGGTGGCCAAGGTCAATACCAGCATTGCCTCCTGGTTCATCAACCACATCAAGCGCGAGGACACGAAGGTTGCCAAGCACGTAAGCCAGTCATCCTGACACGCCCCAGGGCTCATCTGATCTTTACATAGGAAACCGTATCCCTGTCTCCGGACAGAGATCAAAGCGCCGGAGTTTCTGTCTTTAAATGTTCATGACAGAAACTCCGGCGCTTCTTTGACTCCTCTCTGACACTGCCTCCAAAGGAAGCTTTACTGCTTTACTGCCGCACTGCCCCGGAGGCTCTGGCTGCCTCCCCTACCCGTCTGGCCACATGCTCTGCCACCCTGGGGTCCAGAGCCGAGGGGATGATATACTCCGGACACAGCTTTTCAGGCTCCACCAGCTCCGCGATGGCCCTGGCCGCCGCCAGCTTCATCTCATAATTGATATCCCTGGCTCCCGCGTCCAGAGCTCCCCGAAAGATCCCCGGAAACGCCAGCACATTGTTGATCTGATTTGGAAAATCCGAACGCCCGGTCCCCATAACCTTCACCCCCGCAGCCATGGCCTGGTCGTACATAATCTCCGGCACCGGATTGGCCATGGCAAACACAATGGGATCCGGATTCATGGCTTTTATCATCTCCGGTTTCAGGGCTCCTCCCACGGAAACACCCACAAACACGTCCGCCCCCTTAAGGGCATCCGCCAGATCTCCCCTTTGGTCCTCCAGATTGGTGATGCCGCACAGCATCTTCTTGTGATCCACGATCCCCACGCCCCGGTCTTTATAGAGGATCCCGTTCTCATCACAGGCAATGATGTGCTTTACCCCGGCAGTTATCATCATCTTTATGATGGCGGTCCCCGCTGCCCCCGGCCCGTTGACCACAACTCTTACTTCCCCGATATTCTTTCCGACTACCTTTAAAGCGTTCAAAAGGGCTGCAGTCACCACAATGGCCGTCCCGTGCTGGTCGTCGTGGAACACGGGGATGTCCAGCTCCTCCTCCAGCCGCCTCTCCACCTCAAAGCACTTTGGAGACGCGATATCCTCCAGATTGATCCCTCCAAACACCGGCGCGATCTGCTTCACCGCTGTGATGATCTCCTCCGTATCCTTGGTGTCCAGGCATATGGGAAACGCGTCCACCCCTCCGAACTGCTTAAACAGGACGGCCTTGCCCTCCATAACAGGGATCGCCGCCTTAGCCCCGATATCCCCCAGTCCGAGGACAGCCGTGCCGTCTGACACCACGCCTACCAGGTTGCCCTTTGCGGTGTAGCGGTAAACGTTTCCCTGATCCTTAAAGATCTCCTTGCACGGCTGGGCCACCCCGGGAGTGTAGGCAATGCTTAGATCATCCCGGTCCTTAAGCTCTACCTTGCTGTTCACCTGGATCTTTCCCCTGTGCTCCTCATGCAGTCTCAACGCTTCTTCATAGTAGTTCATGGCTTAGGTCTCCTTTATCTCTCTTCCTATCATGTTGCCTCTTAACACCATTATAGCCTTTTCGCCTGTGGAACTCAACTATTTTTAAACTGATCTTTTTCAAACATCTCCAACACCACCAGAAGCGACTCCACGACCCAGCCCGCCTTCCTTACAAATTCCTCTTCCGGGTACTTCATATCCGGAACGCAGACCACAGGGATACCTGCCGCAAAAGCCGCGCTGATCCCCGCCTCCGAATCCTCCAGCACAAGAGCCTCTTGTGGATCCACCCCCGCTTTCTCACAGGCTTTGAGAAATACTTCCGGGTTCGGCTTTCCGTTTCTCACCTCATCCCCGCAGATAGAATCATCAAAATATTCTTCCAGCCCTGCCATGTGAAGGATCCTGTCCACCCGCTCCCGCCCGCTGGAAGTCGCCACCACAGTCTTATACCCATGAGCTTTCAGATAACCCAGCAGCTCTCGAAGTCCCCTTTTCACCGGCACGCCTTTTTCCACAAACAGATCATCCATATATGTATGCACTCTTTTCACCACATCATCCATGGGAAAATCGCTGCCGTACCTGCCCAAAAATTTCTCATACACTTCCGGCACAGTATGGCCTAAAACCTCTTTGTAAAAGTCCTCTTCCATCACATATCCCAGTTTCCCGCACTCCTTGACATATCCCTCATAGGTGACTCTCTCACTGTTGATCATCAGGCCGTCCATGTCAAATATCACTGCTTTTATCATATTCTTTATCCTCCCTTTTCTTCGGTTTTTAACATTAATGATTGTATTTTTCCAGATAAATTGATAAAATAACTAAGATACTATTCCTAAAAATCTAAAAGGGTTAACAAAAATACCATGAATACTCAGAATACAAAACAAAAAGTAATACATCTTCTCAAAATAGCGGTCCCTCTGCTATTCGGTTCGGGGATTGCCCTTTTCGCCATCCAGACGATCCATTCTCACTTTACCTCCGCGCCCACCAGATGGAGCAGCATTAGCGAAGCCGATGATGTCCCATTGGAAATAAGACTGTCAGCGGAAAAACAAAGCGGAGATAACGAAGAAAACGAAAATAGCATAAAAACCGAAACCGTTTCCATCAATTCAGGAGAATTAACCGATATCATTACATACACTCACAAAAATGATCTGACCATTCCTGTGGACATTACCACAAAGCACGGAAATAGAACCACAACTATCGTTGAAGGTTCCTTTATCCTTAACCTTAGCATTATCAATAATGGTGACAACGCGATCGTCCTGGATCATGTGCGTTTAAATATAAAGCAATCGGACAACCGCATTCCCACACTCTGTCTGAAAGAGTATCTGGATGGCAGCGAAATGAAACTTATTGTAAAAAACATTGGAAATTTTGCCCTGCAAGATCTAACGGTCCTATCAGATGACGGAAACGGCAATATAAGACAACTTTCAGAAACAGGAGGCCAAAACTCCATGGACCATCTGGGAGCAGGAGACAGCAAAACATTCACAGTGTTCCATTTACAAGAACTTATTAAGGAACATCCATATCTGGACGTTATACAGCCTTATATTATCATATCAGACGCGTACCAAAACACACTGAGATTTCAATTAGGCACGCTTACAAGAGCTTCCACCTTTTATGATATACCAGATGAAGAAGTTCCTCTGGCTGGTCTGCCTTCCTATAACATTACCACTGACATCCTTCTTAAAAATGATGAAATACCATTAAAAGGGATCAGCATACCCATCTCTCCTCATGAAGCCTGTAAACTGCAGATCGAAGTCTCCTCAGATGTACCATGCTTTTTAGAAATTCAGCCTGCTTATAGGCTAAATAATAAAGAATACCTGGAAGATACCTTAACGGTTGCCATCTATACTCCTGACAGTTCCGATAAACCAATACATTTACAAAAAAATATAGAACCAGCGCAGCCGCTTCCCACAGACGAAAGCTGAACTGTTCTCACAGAGAGGGGGCAGTATTCACCCGCCCCCTATAACTGATCGATCGTACTTCCCCGCTTCTCCTACGCTCTCTCAAACCCAGCCTTCTTCAAAAAGCGCTCAAAGAACATCCGCCCCTCATCCGTACACTTATAGACGCCGGAGTCCTCCAGTACCCGCTCAAATACCAGTCCAACCTCAGCCTTTAAGATCTCCTGCACATTCTCCTTTGTCACCGCGTCATACTTTGGAAGGAACTCCTTCACCCACTGCTCATGCTTCGCAATGGTCTCATTCTCCCCGATGGCCTTTCCTTCCACAATATACTCTCCCAGAAGAGCCAGCTCCTCCCGCAGTCTGGAGGGCAGAACTGCCAGGCCCATGACCTCGATGAGGCCGATATTCTCCTTCTTAATATGGTGCAGCTCCTGGTGGGGATGGTACACGCCCAGAGGAAACTCCTCCGTAGTAAGGTTATTGCGCAGCACCAGATCCAGCTCGAAGAAGGCTCCGTTTTTCCTGGCAATGGGCGTGATGGTATTGTGAGGCTCCCCGTCTGTCTCTGCAAAGATAAATGCCTCCTCATCCGTGTAGCCTCTCCAGGCTTTCAGGATGATCTCGCCCAGCTCCACCAGCCTGTCGCTGTCCTTTGCCCTTAACCGGATCACAGACATAGGCCAGTACACGATCCCCGCCTCCACGTCCTCAAATTCTTTTTTCTTAAACTTTTTCTCCATGGGAGCTTTGGCCATGGCAAAGGTGTAATGACCTCCCTGGAAATGATCGTGGCTTAAGATGGAGCCGCCCACAATGGGAAGATCCGCGTTGGATCCCAGGAAGTAGTGGGGGAACAGCTCCACAAAATCAAACAGCTTGATAAAGGTAGCCCGCTCGATCTTCATGGGAACGTGTTGGCCGTTAAACACGATGCAGTGCTCGTTGTAATACACATATGGAGAATACTGGAACCCCCATGGGCTGTCATTGATGGTAATGGGGATGATCCGGTGGTTGTTTCTGGCCGGATGATTGGCCCTGCCCGCATAGCCCACATTTTCCATACACAGAAGGCACTTGGGATACCCGCTCTGCTTGGCCAGTTTGGCCGCGGCAATGGCCTTAGGGTCCTTCTCAGGCTTTGACAGATTGATAGTGATATCCAGATCCCCGTACTTTGAGGCTGCCACCCACTTCATATCCTTGCACACCCGGTATCTGCGGATGTAGTCAGAATCCTGGCTTAATTTATAAAAATAATCGGTGGCCGCCTTAGGCGAATCCTGATACTTCTTCCAGAAGGCGTGGACCACCTCCACCGGCCTTGGCATAAGGCAGTTCATAAGCCTTGTGTCAAAAAGATCCCGATAGGTAATGTTGTCCTCCGGCATCACTCCCGTCTCGTGGGCGTAATCCATCAGCTCCTTTAACACCGCCTCCAGATCCACAGGCTCCCTTCCAGGGTCCGTCTCCTCATACTCGTCCATGTGCAGCACGTCCAGGATCTGGTTCGTAGCGTAGATCCTGTCCACCTCCGTAATAAGCCCTGTGTCCAATCCGTACCGCACCAGTTTGCTGATCGCTTCGTATACCATCTTTACCCTCTCCAATCATATGTTTTTTCCACTCGGTTCCATTATAATATATTTCCGGAGAAAAAAACATAGAAAATCTATCACTTTTGTTATGGTTTCTTCCCCCTTCTCCTACTTTGGCATCTTCCCCACAAACTTCCGGATCCGCTCCGTCACAAGTCCCCCCAGCAGCCCGATCACCCCGCCGGCCACTACCCCCGCAGCCATGAGAAATGGCAGGTAATAGAAAACCCCGGCTGTCTCCGTCACCAGGGCCGCCACAGTAAGCTGCCCGATATTGTGCCCGATCCCTCCGATGATGCTGACTCCGATCTGACTGAACCAGTTGGCCTTTCGGAATAAGATCATAAGAACCAGGCTCAGGGCGCCTCCCGCAAGACCGTACACCATACTGAACAGATTGCCAAACGTGCAGCCCACCAGCACGATGCGGATCAGAGAAACCGCCACCGTCCCCTTAACCCCCACAGTATACAATCCCACAATCGTCACCAGATTGGCCAGCCCCAGTTTCACGCCGGGAATGGGAATCGGAATGGGAATGATGGCTTCCAGATAACTGAAGATAAATGCCAGACTGATGAGCATCCCATATGTGGCCACCAGTCTCCCCGTCCTGTTTGCTTTCATGTGTCACCTCACTGTAAAAAGGAGCAGACAGTAATCTGCCTGCTCCCTTGCTCTTTTTCTTTATTTCGCCTGGTCAAGAGCGGCCTGCACTGCCTTTTTCGCCGCTTCGCTGGTAACGGTACACCCCGCAACCCCGTCCACGTCAGCAGAACCTGCCTCCGCAAAGGCCGGCCCCAGCTTCTTTAAGGCTTCTCCGCCAAGCTCCGGGGTCTCGCCGGATCCTTTCAGCTCCACGGACTCGATGCCATTATCGCCCACCACCACCGTGGCCGTCACATCACCGCCAAAGCCCTTGGCGCTTCCCTCATAGGTTCCGGCTTTCAAGCTCCCCGAATCACCCTCAGCGCCGGCCTCGGCCTGACCGCCTTTGGCTCCCTCCAGAGCAGCCTCCACGGCTTTCTTTGCCGCGTCGCTGGTGACGGTGCAGCCTGCTACCCCGTCCACATCAGCGGAACCTGCCTCCACAAAGGCCGGGCCTAATTTCTTAAGGGCTTCCCCGCCAAGCTCCGGAGTCTCGCCGGACCCTTTCAGTTCTACGGACTCAATTCCGGCGTCCCCGATCACCACTGTGGCTGTCACGTCGCCGCCAAAGCCTTTGGCGCTTCCCTCATAGGTTCCGG
>CAJUFP010000047.1:16782-32978 GCA_910585645.1 uncultured Hungatella sp.
GCGGAACCTGCCTCCACAAAGGCCGGGCCTAATTTCTTAAGGGCTTCCCCGCCAAGCTCCGGGGTCTCGCCGGACCCTTTCAGTTCCACGGACTCGATCCCCTTATCGCCTACCACCACCGTGGCTGTCACGTCGCCGCCAAAGCCCTTGGCGCTTCCCTCATAGGTTCCGGGCTTAAGGTTTACCGAAGCGCTGCTCTTTGCCGCGTCCGCCTCCTCCTTTTTCCCGTCGGCCGCCTCGCCGCCTGCCGCCTGATCAAGCGCTGTCTGAACCGCCTTTATAGCGGCCTCGCTGGTGATCGTACAACCTGCCACCGTGTCCACGCCGGCAGAGCCTGCCTCCACAAAGGCCGGACCCAGTTTCTTAAGGGCTTCCCCGCCAAGCTCCGGAGTCTCGCCGGACCCTTTCAGTTCCACGGACTCAATTCCGGCGTCTCCGATCACCACTGTGGCTGTCACGTCGCCGCCAAAGCCTTTGGCGCTTCCCTCATAGGTTCCGGGAGCATAATGAACGTCCGCTGCAGGCTCCTTCTTCTCGGCTTTCGTCTCCGCCTCGGTCTCCGGCGCCGCCTCCCTCTCGATCACATCAATCTTGCCAGACGCCTGATCCAACGCCTGCTGCACCGCGTCCATAGCGGCCTGGCTGCTGATGGTAGCCCCTGCCACCGCGTCTACCATGGAAGAATTGCTCTCCACAAACGCTGCCGGCAGCTGCTCCAAAGCCGTCGCGCCGATCCCCGGCGTCTCGCCTGCTCCGGCCAGATCCACGCTCTCGATCCCGGCCGCCCCCACTGTAACCGTGGCAACCACCTCGCCGCCAAAGCCCTGGGCGCTTCCCACATATGTCCCAGGCGTGTAATCTACCTTTTCTCTGGACATGACATCAATGGCTTTATAAATCGAATCAGAACCGAACACGGTGCCAACCCCCAAAGCCAACATAACTCCCAGGCCAACATACCCCTTTTGTTTTTGTGTCATTACTATACTCCTCCTGTGTTTTTTATCGAGCGGCAGCCAAGGCCCCGGCACACAGCCCGTCCCGAAATATCCGCGAAGTCCGCGCCCCCATAACCCCCGCGGCAATAGGCAGATCTGCGGGGAAGCTCTTGGCGGCCGTCAAGCTGACAGCTGACAGCCATATCACTGAGGTATATTCTAACATATTTCTTAAGACACTTCAATCGCTTTTATCACTTCTCATATTTTTTCCATCTGAAGTTGGGGATCACGTCAGACCACTTCTCGATCCCGATGATCTCCTTTGCAAACTCCGTGTACTCCAGAGAGTCCTTCCGGTCAATGACCCTAAACACGGTCCACACCGGCTTTCTCATGGTGGCTTTCACCACCCCGGGAGTGGACATATCGCATCTCCACAGGCCCAATGCCACGGAAGTGTTGGTCTCGTCAATATTGTCCACCTGACGGTTCATGATAATGGCGTCAATATAGGGGTTGCTGTCCGCAATGTAGTAGGCGTAGGCCATGGCAGCGGCCTGGATCTTCTCCACATTGCCTCTGGTGGCGCTTTGGGAGGTAAATCCCTGCTCCGACAAGATCACATGTCTCACAGACCCGTCCGGAGCCCGCAGCTCCTGGCGCTGGAGATAATCCGTGAGAACATGGAGATTGTTAAAATTAAGGATGCGGGTATCCACGCTGTCGATGGCTCTGCCGTTTTCCCCGTCATTCCAGAACTCCGGCTCCACCAGCGGATCCGGGTACGGATGGTAGGACAGATTCCAGCTGATATCTCCCCCGGCCCTGACCACAGCCCCAAACGCGTCGATCACATCCCTGGTCCCGTATTTTACCTGGGATGCCTCCGGGTCCGTCCAGTTAAAGTCCGTGGAAAAATACAGCCTGTCATTGCTGTTGACGCTCTTAATGGCTGTGTAAAACACCCGAAAGGCCTTCATATACTCCCGCACGTAGGTATTTAGATCCTTCTGTCCCGCATAATTCCATATCTCATTGTTGTTGATCTCATTGCCAATGATCCAATTGGAGATCTTGCCCTTTCCCTGGGTACCTGAATACCGCTCCGCCAGAAATGAGGCGATGGCTTTGATGGTCTCCACTCCCTCTGCCGTGGAACCGTTAAAGCTGTAATAGTAAGCCTTCGAGTTCTTTGTCACCCCCGGCAAAAACAGCTGAGGCGTGCTGTCATTCCATCCGTTTAAGATAATGGCCGTCACCATCAGATCTTTGTTGGACATATATTCCACAACCCGGTCGTACTCCGCCACCACCCCTTTATTAAAGTGGTAAGTCTTTCCGTCATACTGATAGTCGATCCCCTCGCCCAAAAGGTGGTGGAAGGCGATGTTGATGGTAGTGTGCTTCACCCCCAGCTCCATGGCGTCCGACGTCATGCCGCCGTCCAGAAGCAGCCCTTTTTTCGTGGAAGGCTTCTTGTACTCCGCCGTATTCTTCGCCAGCGCTTCCGGATTCGTAATATAAGTCGGTTCGCTGATGGCATGATACCTGCTGCCGTCAAAAACCGCCAGCACAAACTTGGAGTACAGCTTATCCGAGCTGGTCCCGAATCCCAGAGGCAGGGAGCAGGATATGGCGTCGCCCTTGGTCCACCAGGCCGCGTAATCCGTCCTGTTTCCAAGCTCATCCTCATAGGGCTGCATCTCAAAGAGATACCAGTAATTATCATACACCGCCGGGTCCGAAACCGCCCCGGACACGGTTCCCGTAATATTCACACTGGTCTTATCTGTAGTACAAGTCAAAGTCCCCCGCTCCGTAGGAGCCGCAACCTGGACGGTCCCCGCCGCCGTGGCCGCGTCAGCCTGAACAGCCGTCCTCGCCGCCCCCCAGGCCACACTGCCGCCAGCCGCCGACACGCCCAAAACCGCCGCCATCATCACTCCTGACCACCCAAGGTTCCTCTTCAAACGATCCATAAACTTCATCTCACAACCTCCAATCACTTCCACGTCCTAAAGATCCATCCCAAAAAACAGCCCCCCAAGACGCGTCATCCGCCAAAATCATCTGACATCTTATCCTCCGTCCTATATTTTAGCAGTATGTTGACTCATTATACCTTTTTTTCCACAAAATACAAGATGCAAACTTCTTACTTAGTTTTACATTTTCCTTAAGCGACCTTTCTTAATCCATTTCCCCCAACCACTTTCCCCCTTCCTTTTTTTTAAGGTTGTGGTATAATGTCCACGTAAGCAATGAGCAGTGCGAAAAAAGGCAGAAAGGAATTTTCGTTATGCTCGCTTTTGCATATAAGAAAATTCCTTTCTGTCTTTTTTCATAGGGCGAAGCCCGTGAGCGAACTGGAGCGCAGCGGAAGTGAGCGGCACTGCGGAGTCACTCAAGCGACACCCCCATTCCCTCCGCCCGCCAATCCCTCCCCTCTCACGCCAATCCCGTAAGCGAGCTTTAGCGAGCGAACGCCCCCGCAAGCCACACACGCGAGCTTTAGCGAGCGCCCCCATCCCAACCCAATACTGCACAAAAAAATCAAAAAAGGAGCCAACCCCCACATGAAAGATAAATCAGCCTTACGCGACATCCTTCTGGCCGCCGCCATTCTCATCCTGGCCGCCGGCTTTTACATCGGCAACCGCATCATAAACCGCGCCCCGGCCATTGTCGTGGAAGTATCCGTAGACGGCGTAGTCTCCCAGGAGATCGACCTAAGCAAAGACGGAGAATACGTCATCCAGGGCTTCCACAACGGCAGCAACACCCTGATCATCGAAAACGGCCAGGCCTGGATATCCGACGCCACATGCCCGGACAAAGTATGCATCCACCAGGGCAAGATCAGCCGCTCCGGCGAGATGATCGTCTGCCTCCCAAACCTGATGATCGCCAAGATCGTAGGCCAGGAAGAGACAGACTGACACCGGCATGAATACAGGCGTCCATACGCCCCACCCCCATTTTTCCCACCCAAAAGCACAAAAAAAGCGGAAGCCCGTTCATCACAGGCCTCCGCTCTTCTTTTTATCCCGTCTCCGGCTTCCACACAAATCCTACAAAATCACCTTCACCGGACACTTCTGCGCGCATTTTCCGCAATTGGTACACTTCTCATAATCGATCACAGCCACATTGTTGTCCATGTGGATGGCGTCGAACTCGCACTGCTTGGTACACAGCGTACATCCGATACACCCGGCGTCGCATTTGGCCTTCACATCCTTGCCCTTGTCATGGGAAGAACACTGCACCAGATGCTTGGCGTCGTAAGGCACCAGCTCGATCAGGTGGTTTGGACATGCCTGCACACACTTGCCGCAGGCCACGCACTTCTCCTTATCCACCACAGCCACGCCGTCCACCACATGGATGGCGTCAAACTCGCAGGCCTTCACACAGGAGCCGTACCCCATACACCCGTAGACGCAGGCCTTCTCCCCGCCTCCCGGCACCACGGAAACCTTGCGGCAGTCGTCCATGCCGAAATAATTGTACTGAACCCTGGTCTTGTCGCAGGTTCCCTTGCACTTTACAAAGGCCACCTTCTTCACAGCGCCTCCGCTCTCCACGCCCATGATGGCCGCGATCTTCTCAGCCACCGCCGGGCCGCCTACAGGACATCCGCTTACCGGCGCGGTCCCCGCGGCAATGGCGTTGGCCAGGCCGTCGCAGCCCGGAAATCCGCAGCCGCCGCAGTTGTTGCCCGGAAGCTCCGCCCGAACCAGGATCTCTCTCTCATCAACCTCAACCTTAAACTTCTCACTGGCAACCCCCAGCAGTACACCGATAATGATACCGATCGCGCCGATGACGCCGGCTGCCAAAAGCAAACCCATCATATTATGCTGCCTCCTCTTTCTTAGATAAGCCCGGCAAATCCCATAAACGCAATAGCCATAAGGCCTGATGTGATCAGGACGATTGGGGAGCCTTTAAAATTAACAGGAATATCATTATCTTCAATGCTCTCGCGGATGCTTGCCAGAAGCACGATTGCCAGGGTAAAACCGATGGCTGTTCCCAGACCGTTAAAAATGCTGAACAGGATGTTGTACTCCTTCTGCACATTGGTCAGAGCCGCGCCTAAAACCGCGCAATTGGTGGTGATCAGAGGCAGAAACACACCCAAAGCCTGATACAGAGAAGGCATGCTCTTCTTCAAAAACATCTCCACAAACTGAACCAGAGCCGCGATCACCAGGATAAAGGCAATGGTCTGCAGGTAGGTGATATCAAGAGGCACCAGCACAAACTTGTAGATCAGACTGGTAACAAAGCTTGCCAGAGTGATAACGAAAATTACCGCCGCTCCCATACCTGCCGCTGTGTCCGTCTTCTTGGATACTCCGAGGAAAGGACACAGGCCCTGGAACTGGCTCAGGATAATGTTATTTACCAGAGCAGCGCCTACGATTACTAAGATCAGTTCTTTCATTCTCTACGCCCCTCCTTAATCTTTCTTATCCAGTTTTGCGGAAAGCTCCGCCTGTTTCTGCGCCACAGCCGCCTTCTTGGCTGCCAGGGCGTCCTCCTCTGCCTGAAGCCGTCTGTTCTCCAGGGTGGCGTGGTTTGCCATACACGCGGAACCGCTGCAGCGGCTGCAGTTTCCGCCACAGGCCAGAACCGACTCGCCTCCTGCCCCGTTGGTGGCGGAGGGCATCTTAAACTTGTTCTGCAGCGCGGTCAGCCCTGCCAGCACGAAAAACGCGCCGGGAGCCAGGCCGAAAATAGTGATCTTGTAAGCTTCCGGTATCACCGTAACGCCAAACACGCTTCCCGCGCCCAAAAGCTCACGGAAAACAGCGATGCAGGTCAGACCCAGGGTAAACCCTAAGCCCATGCCGATGCCGTCAAAGGCAGACTCCACAGGGCCGTTCTTGGCCGCGTAGGCCTCCGCCCGCCCCAAAATGATACAGTTTACCACGATCAGGGGGATGAAGATACCCAGGGACTCGTTGAGGCTGGGGATAAACGCCTGCAAAAGCAGCTGCACAATGGTCACCAGCGAAGCCACGATAACAATATAAGCCGGAATACGCACCCTGTCCGGTATGATCTTGCGCAGGCTGGATATAATAAGGTTTGAAAAGACCAGCACGGCAGTGGTGGTAAGCCCCATGCCCATGCCGTTGACTGCTGTGGTGGTGGTGGCCAGCGTCGGACACATGCCCAGCATCAGAACAAAGGTCGGGTTTTCCTTGACAATGCCGTTATATAAACGTTCCATACATTTATTCATGATTCCCACCTCCTACTGCAGCACGCAGTTGTTTACAAAGTAGAGCGCCGAATTGACTGCCCCCGCAACCGCGTTTGATGTGATGGTGGCGCCGCCGATAGCGTCAATCTCATTGTCCGCCGACGCGCCGGATTTTGTGACGGAGAAACTCTCCACTGTCTTGTCCGCAAACTGTCCCTTCCACTCCGGAGTGGTGGCGTTCATGCCAAGGCCCGCCGTCTCGCCGATGGTCAGAAACTCGATGCCCTTCACCTCGCCCTCCGCCGTAATACCTACGGAAACGGTGATATTACCGCCGTAACCGTCCTTGGAGGTGGCGGTCACCACGTATCCCATGGGACTTCCCGCCCCGTCCAGGCCGGTGGCGCACTCGTCCACCTGCACATTGCCGAAGCTAAGGCCGGATACCTCCCCGTTGGCTTTCTCAAGAGCCGCCGAGTAATCGTCCAGCTGGAAAGAAGCCGCGTCCGCCAAAACCGTGCGGAAGGCATCCTCCTTTGCCGCCAGCTCCGCCGCCTGGATCGGCCCCTTTGTTATCTCGTAAGCGCCGCCCAGACACGCCCCGGCAACCAGGGTAATGGCAAATAAAATCAGGGCGTCTTTCATAAAACCGCCTTTACTCATGCTTTTTTGCCCTCCTTTCCAAACGCGGTCGGAAGGGTCACCTTCTCAATCAGCGGAACCAGGAGGTTGCTGATGATGATGGCATAGGACACGCCCTCCGCCGAACCGCCGAACAACCGAAACAGCCCTGTAAGGATCCCCAAAAGAACGCCGAACACGATGCGCCCCTTGGGGGTGATGGGACTGGTCACATAATCCGTCGCCATAAAAAACGCTCCAAAAATAAGGCCGCCGCCGCAGATGTGAGCCATCACATAGCCCAGATCCTGCTCTCCAAAGAGAAACACGAAGATGGCAAAGGTAATGATATAGGCCGCCGGGATATGGATGGTGATCACCTTCTTGTACAGAAGGTATACCGCCCCGATCAGCAGGGCCACCACGGAAACCTCACCGATGGTCCCGGGGATCTTTCCCACGAACATGGCAGCCACATCCACCCTACCGCCGTTCTTCAGCACGGAGAGAGGCGTAGCGCCGGACGCGCCGTCCAGCTTAAAGGTTGACATCTGATTGGCAAATGAGATCAGAAGAAAACATCTGGCCGCCAGAGCCGGATTCATAAAGTTCTGTCCCAGGCCGCCGTAGAGCTGCTTCACCACGATAATGGCAAAGATGCTGCCTAAAAACGGGATCCACAGCGGGATCTCCGGAGGCATGTTAAGTCCCAGGATCATGCCCGTCACCAGGGCGCTGCCGTCCATCACCGTAATGGGTTTGCCCATAAGGCTTTCATACACATACTCGCTGAGCACGCTGCCCGCCATGGTCACAAGCAGAACGCACAGCGCTTTAAGTCCAAACTGATACACACCATACACAGCCGCGGGAACCATGGCAATGGCAACGTCGAACATAAGATTCTGTGTCAGCACATTGCTCCTTGCATGAGGTGATGATGATACGTTCCGTAATTTATTCATGTTTCACCCCTCCTACGCTTTCTTTTTGCTGGCCCTGACGGCCACACGCATCTCTTTAAACGCCTGGGTCAGCTGCAGCCTGGCAGGACATCCCCAGGAACAGCTTCCGCACTCCACGCACTCCATACCGTTTAACTTCTCGAACAGCTCCAGGTCATGGCGCTTGGCCGCCCTCATCAGCTTCTGGGGAACCAAAAACTCAGGGCACACGGAAACGCACCGTCCGCAGCGGATACACGCCGTAGGCTCCATCTCCGCCACCTGGTCCTTTGACAGGCAGGTGAGAGCGGATGACGTCTTGGACACCGGGATCGTCAAGTCAAACAGCGCCTGCCCCATCATAGGCCCGCCGGAGATCACTTTCTCCGGCTCCGTCTTAAAGCCGCCTGCCGCGTCCACAAGCTCCTGGTAACAGGTTCCCAGCCTTGCGCTGAAGTTTTTGGGGGTCGCGATGGCGTCGCCGGTAACTGTAATGATCTTCCTGATAAGAGGAGTACACTTGCACACTGCCATGTACACCGAAAGCACCGTGTCAACATTGTCCACAATGCAGCCTACGTCCGCCGGGAGCATGGAGGAATTGACCTTTCGGCCTGTGACCGCGTAGATCAGCGTGCGCTCACCGCCCTGAGGATACTTGGTCTTGAGAGGACACACCTCAATCTTTGGCTCATCCTTCACCAGATCCGTCAGCTTGGCAATGGCCTCCGGCTTATTGTTCTCAATGCCGATCACGCCTTTGGCGTTGTCAAACAGCTTAAGGATCACCTTCAGCCCGCCGATGATCTTCTCCGGCTCCTCCAGCATCAGCCGGTAATCGCTGGTAAGATACGGCTCGCACTCCGCGCCGTTGACGATCACATAGTCGATCTTCGCGGGATCCTTTGGTGCCAGCTTCACATGGGTAGGGAACCCTGCCCCGCCAAGTCCCACGATGCCTGCTTCCTTCACGATCCCAAGGATCTCTTCCTTGGAAAGCTTTGAAAAATCCCTGTCCTGTCCCATTCCCTCGACGGTTTTGTACTCCCCGTCATTTTCCACGATAATGGAATTTACCATGCTGCCGCCTGCCGTGCGCCGGGGTTCCACGGCCTTTACCGTTCCGGACACGGAGCAGATGACATGAGCCGATACAAAACCGCCGGCTTCCGCGATCTTCTGTCCCACCAGGACCTGGTCGCCTTTTTTCACCAAAGGCTTTGCAGGCGCGCCGATGTGCTGGGACAACGGATACACCAGATCCCCCTTCGGCTTCAGGACTTCAATCGGCTGATTCTCGGACAGTTCTTTTCCCTCATATGGATGAATGCCGCCTTTAAATGTAGCCAATCCCATCTCACTACCCTCTTTCTATACATTTTCGATAACCCTTGACAAAACCATTGTTTCTGTCATCTTGACAAGTATACCATAAATCCCGACTCTCTACAATTACAAAAATTGATACATCACTGAAAATCTACCAAAAACTGACGTTATTTCGCCGTTTTTTCCTGTTAAACTGTTGACAAACAGGCCATATCTGCCCATAGAGGGAAAATCATTTCTAAAATGTCAAATTATGAAAAAAGAAGAGTCCGCTTTTTCGAACTCTTCCTCCGGTGCTTAACCGTGGCCTGAATTTTTAATCTGCTTCAGTTCGTCGAACACAACATCGTTGAGCACCTTAATATAGGTGCCCTTCATCCCCGATGACCGGGACTCGATGACACCCGCGCTCTCAAACTTGCGCAGGGCGTTGACGATCACCGAGCGGGTGATGCCCACCCTGTCCGCGATCTTGCTGGCTACCAGGATCCCCTCGTTGCCCTCCAGCTCCTCAAAAATGTGAGTGATGGCCTCCAGCTCCGAGAAGGACAGGGTGCTGATGGCAGACTTGACGATCTGGATCTTCCTGCTCTCCTCAGCGCTCTCCTCGTTGACGGACCGCATCATCTCAAGCCCCACCACGGTGGTGCCGTACTCGCTTAAGATAATGTCATCAATATCATACTGGCTGTCCATCTTGTAGATGAACAGAGTCCCCAGCCGCTCCCCGGCAATGTCAATAGGCGTGATGATGGCCTGGTATTTCTTCACGTTCTCCTCCGCGAATCCCAGGGTGGCCAGGTTCACGTTCTCCTTGGTGGACAGGATGCTCAGGAGACGCTCGTTAAGCATCTTGTCCACAAAACCTCCCAGTTGGTCGTCGATCAGCTCCTCGATCTCATCCACCCCCGGCCAGACGCTGATACCCAGGACCTTTCCCTTCTTGCTGATCACCAGAATATTGGAATCCAGGATCTCGCTGAGCACCTGACAGATATCATTAAACACCACTTTATTGGAGTTGTTGTTGTGCAGTAATTTCCCAATTTTTCTCGTTTTATCCAGCAACTGAACACTCATCTTTACAATCCTCCTTCTTGCTCGCAAAAAAGAGCCTAAAACTCCTAGTAATAGGAAAATTGTATCATATATGTTGGAAAATAACAACACTTATCGCAAATTTTCGAATTATTTTTCGAATTTTTACATCTTGACAGACTGGAAGTCAGGTTCACTCCTTGTCAGCTTCCTTCTTCATCTTTTCCGAATACCCGCACTGCTCGTTGCCGCACAGAAGCTTTGTCCCTTTCTCCACCATATAGCTGCCGCACTGGGGGCACACCTGCCTGGAAGGCTTCTGCCAGGACATGAAATCACACTCGGGATTGTTTTCACATCCGTAATACCGCCTTCCCTTCTTGGTCTTTTTGATGACCACTTCCCTGCCGCACTTGGGACACGGCACTCCTGTCTTCTCAAAATAGGGCTTTGTATTTTTGCACTCCGGAAACCCGGGGCAGGCCAGAAACTTTCCGTGAGGGCCGTACTTGATCACCATGTTTCTGCCGCACAGCTCGCAGACCTCGTCGGAAACCTCGTCGGCGATGGAAACGCTCTCCAGCTCCTTCTTGGCCTTCTTCACCGCCTCGTCCAGATCCGGATAGAAATTCCGCACCACGGTCTTCCACTCCACGGTCCCTTCTCCCACCCGGTCCAGAAGGTACTCCATGTTGGCCGTAAACTGCAGATCCACGATGCTGGGGAAGTTTTCCTTCATGATGCGGTTCACCACCTCCCCCAGCTCGGTTACATATAAATTCTTGTTCTCCTTGGCAACATACCTTCTGGCAATGATGGTGGTAATGGTGGGGGCGTAGGTGCTGGGACGCCCGATCCCCTGCTCCTCCAGGGCTTTCACCAGGGACGCCTCGGTGTAGTGGGCCGGAGGCTGAGTAAAGTGCTGGCTGTTTTTCAGCTCTCCCAGCTTTAAGGTCATGCCCTTTTCCAGTTTTCCCAGAAGGGAATTTGACTCCTCCTTCTCCTCGTCCTGGACATACACGGACATAAACCCGTCAAAGGCCAGCTTGGAGGCGGACAGGGTAAACTCGTAGATCTCTCCCTTTTTTGCCCCCTCCTTTCCCGCTTCCACTTTCACGGACACCGTGTCATATCGGGCCGACTCCATGCGGCTGGCCGCAAACCGCTTCCAGATAAGCTGATACAGGCGGAACAGATCTCTCTGGAGAGAGTCTTTGACCTTGGCAGGAGTCAGGCTGATGTCCGTGGGACGGATGGCCTCATGGGCATCCTGGATTTTTCCTCCGCTCTTTTTAGAGGCCTCTCCCTGGGCCACGTATGCCTGGCCGTAATTGGCCTCAATATACGTTCTGGCGGCAGCGTCAGCCTCCTCGGCGACCCTGGTGGAGTCTGTACGCAGGTAGGTAATAAGGCCCACCGTGCCGTGGCCCTTTACCTCCACGCCCTCATAGAGCTGCTGGGCAAGGCGCATGGTCTTCTGGGTGGAAAAATTCAGGGCCTTGGAGGCCTCCTGCTGCAGGGTGCTGGTGGTAAAAGGCAGAGGCGCTTTTTTTACCCGCTCCCCGTTCTTCACCTCGCTGACCACATAGGAAGCCTGATCCAGAGCCTTCATGATCCCATCCAGCTCCTCCTTGGTGTGGATAACGATCTTTCCTTCCTTAGAGCCGTGAAACTTTGCCGTCAGCGGCTTTTTTCCTCCCTCCTGGAAAAGATCCGCCTCCAGATTCCAGTATTCCTCCGGAATAAAGGCGTTGATCTCCTCCTCCCTGTCGCAGATCATCCGAAGAGCCACGGACTGCACCCGTCCGGCGCTTAATCCTCTCTTTACTTTTTCCCACAAAAGAGGGCTGATGCTGTAGCCCACCATCCGGTCTAAGATCCTTCTGGTCTGCTGGGCGTCCACCAAGTCCATGTCCAGCTTTCTGGGGGTCTTCAGAGACGCTTTCACCGCGTTTTTCGTAATCTCGTTAAAACTGATCCTGTAAACTTTTTTGTCCTTTTTCTCACTTTCCTCATCCAGTTTCAAAGCCTTCATCAGATGCCAGGAAATGGCTTCCCCCTCCCGGTCAGGGTCAGTGGCCAGGTAGACCACATCGGCTTTTTTCACTTCCTTGCGGAGTTTGGCCAGGATATCACCTTTCCCCCTGATGGTGATATACTTTGGCTCATAGTCGCCCTGGGTATCGATCCCCAGCTGGCTTTTAGGCAGATCCCTGACATGGCCGTTGGACGCGTCCACCTCATAATTGGCTCCCAAAAATTTCTTGATGGTCTTTACTTTTGCCGGCGACTCCACAATAACTAAATACTTTGCCATATTGACTCCTTTTTACAGCTTTTTTGCGTAATAGTGACCTGCTGTCTGAATAATATGTCCCCCAAGTTCCAGTTCCAGGAGAAGTGTCAGACACTCTCCCAGGGACAGGCCGCTGTCTTCTACAATCCTGTCAATATATTTAGGTTGTAAATCTAAGCAACTATACACCATTTTTTCCTTCTTGGCAAGTCCGTTCTTCTTTTTTTCATCAACTCCCTCGGTTTTCTTCATGGGAATCTGAAAAAAATCCAGGATATCTTCGGGGCAGGTGACAATCCCCGCCCCCTGGCGGATGAGATGATTGCACCCCCGGCTTAAGGAGTCCGTGTTTCTCCCGGGCACCGCGAAAATCTCTTTTCCCTGCTCTAACCCGCAGTCCACCGTGATCAGAGAACCGCTTTTCGCCCTGGCCTCCACCACGATGACCACATCCGACAGGCCGCTGATGATCCGGTTGCGCGCGGGAAAATTGCCGGGTATAGGGGCCTGTCCCGGTCCGTACTCTGACAGGATCCCTCCTTTTTGCGGTATCTCCATGTACATGGAAATATGGTTTCTGGGATAGCACACATCCACACCGCAGCCTAAGACCGCATAGGTATCTCCCCCGCCTTTCAGGCATCCTCTGTGGCCTGCCCCGTCGATCCCCAGGGCCATGCCGCTGATCACCTGGACTCCGGCCTCTGCCAGGACCTTTCCTAAGGCCTCTGCCGTCTCCCTGCCATAGTGGCTACAGTCCCTGGCCCCCACAATCGCTGCCGCGGGACGCTCCTCATCCGGAAAGCGCCCGATCCCATACAGAACCGCCGGGCTGCCATCCAAATCCTTCAGCCGCCCCGGGTACGCCTCCTCCAAAAACGTGACAAACCGGATGCCTTTTTCCTGCAGTGCCCCATACTCCTCCCTGCATTTTCCCAGACAGCGCTTCCACGATCCCAGGCCTGCCGCCTGGTTCTCTTTCAAAAGCCCCATGCGGCTTAAGGCTATTTCTTCCATATTATATACAGCCTCAAAGGAGCGGCATCTGTCCCACAACTTTTTTATGGTCACAGCGCCCATAGCCGGGGCCCGGGACAGCCAGTAGAGATACTGCCGCTCCCGCTCCGTCCATTCTCCGGATCCGTTCGCTGCCCCAAAGTCTGTTTTCATGTCCTCAAATGTCAGCTGTTCCAATATTTTTCCTCCAGACTCCGGTAGCTGATGGATTCGCACAGGTGCTCGTGGCTGATCCCTTCCCTGCCTTCCAGATCCGCAATGGTTCTGGCCACTTTAAGGATCCTGGTATATGCCCTTGCACTTAAATTCATATTCCGGTACACGCTTCGAAAGAACTGTTCGTCCTCTTTTTCCAGACCGCAATATCTGCGGATGTGCTCCCCGTTCATCTCGCTGTTGAAATGAATGTCCATGCCCTCAAACCGCTGTTCCTGAATCTTTCTGGCTCTTTCCACGCGCTTTCTGATATCCCCGGAAGTCTCCTGACCGCCTTTTCCCCGGAGATCTTCAAAACTGATGGGGGCCGCCTCCGCGCAGATGTCGATCCGGTCCAGGATCGGCCCGGATATCCGTCCCAGATAGTTTTGTACCTGCTGTCTGGTACAGTGGCACCGGTTTCTGTCCGGATAGTGGCCGCAGGGGCATGGGTTCATGGCTGCCACCAGGATAAACCTGGCAGGAAACTCGTACCTCCCGCTGACTCTGGACAGCACCACCTTGCGGCTCTCCAAAGGCTGGCGCAGCATCTCAATGACATGTTTGGAGAACTCGGGAAATTCATCCAGAAACAGCACGCCCCCTGACGCCAGGGAAAGTTCCCCCGGCATAGGGTTCCTGCCGCCTCCCACCAATGCCGCCCCTGTAATGGAGTGATGAGGGCTTCGAAAGGGCCTTCTGCTTAAAAGCGCTTCGCCCGGGGGCAGAAGACCGCAGATGCTGTAAACCTTTGATATCTCAAGCCGCTCTTTTCTGGTGCAGGACGGCATGATGGTGGGAATCCGCTCCGCCACCATGCTCTTCCCCGTTCCCGCGGGACCGATGTAGAGCAGATTGTGGCATCCGGCTGCCGCCACCTCTGCTGCCCGCTTCATCAGGACCTGCCCTTGTACTTCCCGGTAATCCATCGGATACTCTTCCCGGTCCTGGCCGCTTTCTTTCCGGATTTCCTCCTGCCGCTCTATGGAATCCGGATCTGACATGTACTCTGCCATCTCCCGTAAGGAAGAGATCCCGATGATCTCTATCCCTCCAATGGCCTGCCCCTCCCTGACATTCTCCTTAGGCAGAAAACACCGGTTCCATCCCTGGGCTTTGGCCTCCAGAACCAATGACAGGATCCCTCTCACCGGCTTTAACTCTCCGTCCAGCCCCAACTCTCCCACAAGGGCCGCGCCCTCAAGCTTCCTTGCGTCTACCATGCCGTAGGCGCACAGCATCCCCATGGCAATGGGAAGATCAAACCCTGTGCCGTTTTTCCTCACATCCGCCGGGGACAGATTGACTGTCACCTTCCGGGGACGGACATGATACCCCGAATTTTTCAGGGCTGTGCGTACCCGGTCCTGAGCCTCCCTGACTTCCGGCGCCAGCGCTCCCACCATGGCGACTCCGGGAAGCCCGTCGCCTGCGTCCACCTCCACAGACACCGGATACCCATCCAGCCCCTTAAGACCTATGCTGTTTATTTTACTGAACAAAAAACTCCTGCCTCCTTTTTTCTTTCTCTTCATCTCTCTTAAATGGAATCATGGCGCGGAAACGCGCATCTGAGAACGCAAAGCCTGCGTTGACGAATCAAAGAGATTCCCTGTGTAAGATTTCTGATAAATCCACTATACTCCATAAGCGGAAAAAAGGCAAGCATTTTTTGATTTTGTCACTGACGCTTTAGTCTCTGCCGCTAAATTCAGTCATATAAGGCCTGAACCGCAAAGGCAGGTGTCCCCTCTGGCACACATAGTTGCGCCGCTCTTCTATGGCAATGCTTTTGTGGAAGGTTCTCCACAGATTGGCAAACTTCTCCTGATCCGTTCCCCGGACCAGCTGTTCCCTCCAGGCATCGTCCCCTGTCCGGACCACCATCCAGCCCTCATCCGCCTTGTGGACGATCCCCTTTTTCCTTCCCTCGTCATAGATGATCCAGTTTTCCCCTGGCAGCCGGTCCGCGAAATGGGGGGCCATAAGGATGGTCACATCATTCTTCGGTCCTACTATGGACACCAGAACCTTGTCCTTTGTCTCGGAAAACCGGGCAAACTCAATAAGCAGATGGGCCTCATTGCCCACGGCCCGGTTGATCCGGAAGATCTCGTACACCGCGGGGATCTGCAGCATGTCTGTCACTCTGCCGCCGCAGTTAAGGGCGTAGATCAAAAAGCGGTAGATCTTGTCCGCCTTATCCTCCTCCTGGCTTAAGGAGGCCCGAAATACCATCTCGTAGGTCTGCCTTCCCGCCTTGCTGTATATAGCCGCGATCACCTTATCCGTCTTCTCCCGGCTCTCCTCAACCTTCCGGTACTGGGCAAACATCTTAAGATTCCCTGTCTCCTCCAGCTCCAGGGCCACATTCCCATGGCCCAGCCTGCTCATCCACGCGTCATAAACTCCGCACAGTATCCCGTCCAGAGTATCACTGCACTGAAATATGGTCATATATCGATTTTCCTCCTAACCCGGATAAACCGGAATTTTAAGTTTGGGGTATTGTTGAGTGAGTAAAGGGCGGGGGTGTCGTGGGGCCAGGGAGGGAAGGGAGGCTGTGTGCCGTTCGGGTTCAGATATGCCAAACATTC
>CAJUFP010000048.1 GCA_910585645.1 uncultured Hungatella sp.
CTCAAGTACATATGATAATATTTGCACAAATATTTCAAGGACAGACTACTAGTATGGGGTATGCGGACTACCACTGTATCGTGGAGGATTTTCTCCGCTACGGGCGGGCTGCCGGCAAACTGGATTTAAAAAATCCGGAGCAGAGAAAGCTGGCTTTGTCTTTTGACACGGAAAGAATCGAAGAATTTGTCCAGCATATGCCTGGGGAGGCAGTCGGGCCGGGGAGAGGTTCAGCGGCTGGAAGCCTGGTCTGCTATCTGATTGGAATCACGAATATTGACCCTCTTAAATACGGACTGTTGTTTGAGCGTTTCCTTAATCCGGAACGGATCTCCATGCCGGATGTGGACTGTGATCTGGAATCCAATATCAGGCCCTATGTAATACGTTATGTCATCAATAAGTATGGAGAAGACTGTGTTTGCGGGATTATGACACGGGGAAAACAGACCGGCAAGGCAGCGCTTCAGACAGCCGGGCGGGTTTATGGAATTCAAAAGAAAAATGATTCTGCTGCATTTGCCAAAATCGTAAATGTGGTCTGCCAAAAAGCAGAGGAGCTTGCATGTGATGAGCTGCATATAAGGTTGAAAGATATCCATGGGAAGCTGGCAGCAGAGTTTAAAGGGAATATCCCTGCAACGGAGATTATCCGTTATGCCGGACTGATTGAAGGGACTATGACTCAGATCGGGCAGCACGCTGCCGGGATTATTATTACGGACGGGCAGCCTGTAGATGAATATGTGCCTCTGATTTATAATGCGAACAGCGATATGATGATGACTCAGTGTGATATGACCCAGGCGGAGGAATTTCATCTGCTGAAAATCGATTTTCTTGGGCTTCATTCTCTGACGGTCATTACGGAGACGCTTCAGGAAATCTATAAAAGAAAGGGAACGGTTATGGATATAGACCAGATTCCCCTTGACGATCCGGAAGTGTTTTCTTCCATATACAGTCAGGGACGGACCAATGCGGTTTTTCAGTGCGAATCCCAGGGCATGAAACGGATGTTAAGAAGTTTTAAGCCGGGTAATCTCTCGGATTTGATTCTTTTGGTTTCCATGTACCGACCAGGCCCTATGCAGTATCTGGAAGGTATGATTGATGTAAAGCAGGGAAAACGGCTGATCCATTATAAAATACCGCAGCTGGAACCGATCTTAAGAAGTACTTATGGCTGTATTGCCTTTCAGGAGCAGGTGCAGGAGATTTTCAAACAGCTGGCTGGTTATTCCTACGGTCAGGCTGATTTGGTACGCCGTGCCATGTCAAAGAAAAGGGAAGTGGATTTGGAGGAAGAGAGGAAGTCGTTTATTTATGGTGATGAAAAGAGAGCGATTGCAGGATGTGTGAAAAATGGTATCAGTGAAGAGAATGCGGACGCATTATTCAGCCAGTTAAAAGAATTTGCCGGATATGCTTTTAATAAGTCTCATGCGGCTTGTTATGGGGTTGTGTCCTATCAGACAGCATGGCTGAAATACCATTATCCTTTGGAGTATATGAAGGCGGTGCTGAATCATACATCATTTGAAAAGGTGCCGGGTCTGGTGATGGATTTAAAGGAGATGGGAATTAAGATTCATGCCCCGGATATCAATTGTTCGGAAAAAGGATTTTGCATTCCGGCTGGAGAACTATGGTTTGGACTTGGCAGCATTAAAGGAATAGGAGAAGCGGCTGTGGGAGTGGTGGAGGAACGAAGAAAAAACGGGACTTTTCTGTCCTTACAGGATTTCGTTCTGCGTGTTCAGCCGTCAAAGAATATTTTGGAGGGATTTATTGGTTCCGGGGCTATGGATGGTTTTTGCGAAAACCGGAAGGCTATGATGGAGGCGGTTCCTGGGTATTTAAAGCTATTAAAGAAAATGAAGGAGTATGAGAAGAAGCTGGATGAAGATGAGGAAAAGGGAAGAAGCGGAAGCTGCCGGCAGAAATATCTGGATTTTGTGGAGAAAATCAGGGAGATGAAACCTGACACAGATATCTGTGAAAACCAATGGGAAAGGCTCATGATCGAAAAGAACCTTCTGGGAGTGTATGCGACCAGACATCCGATGACACTGTTTCCTAGTTCTAAAGAATGTGGGGCAGTAGAAATAAAAAGGCTGCAAAAGTATTCGGGAAATCAGAATGTCACGGTGATTGGAATTGTGTCAGATTTCAGTAAGTGCAGGCGGAAACTGGATGGGGAAGAAATGGCCTTTTTTAAGCTGTCTGATTCTACCGGGGAGATTGAGGTATGCTGTTTTGTGGAGGCGTATAAGAAGGCGAAGGAATTTTTAAAAGAAGATACTGTTATAAAAGTTATCGGTAAGCTGATGAATGATAAGGGGAATGGTACAAGGAAGATTTCTGTTTGTATGGCAGAGCAGATTAAGCCAAAAGATAAGGTGATAACGGTCTATGCCAAGTTATATCTGTCTGGAATTGATGAGAAGTATGGAGGGTTTTGGGATTGTTTAAAGCCGTATGTTTCCAGGCATGGGAATCCCTTGAGGTTGTATGATACCTTGATGGATGAATTCCGGGATACAGATTTTTTGGTATCTCCGGCAATTTTGCAGGATGAACGTATTCGATGTTCACTTCAGGAATTTTGGGCAGGGGTAGTTATGGAATAAAGATTTTATTATGATACGGATTAAAGTCTCCCTGCATAATTACGAATGAAATGCAAAGGCACTTTAGAGAATATGAGGAGATGAAGCCTATGGATGAAAAATGGATAGTAAGAAATGAGGATAAACTTCGGTTATGCCGGAAGCTGCAGGAGGGATTGTATGAATTTTATCAGATACATTCTTTCTCCACAGATGGAGGCATGGATAAAGATGAGGAATCTTTTGTTATAGCCCATGATTTAGTTCGAGTCGCAGATATTGATGAGAAATATATCTGTCGGTTTTTTGAGTATGATTCCTTAGAGGATGTGAAAAGTAAATACGGTGAGAATTGGGAAATGGTCTATGCAGAATGGTATTTCACTCTTGGTATTGACAGGTGGGTGAAACTTCTCATGGTTTGCAGCAATCCTTATATGACTTGGCATGAAGCAGTGAAAATAATTCGGCAGATGTCGGGATATATGGAATAGTTTACCAATAAAAATTATTTTTATTGGAGTGAAAAGACAAAGGATTTGGAGTGGAAACGGTTTTATTTTTTACAAAATAAACAGTTTTTATAAAAAGGTAAAATATGAAGCACTATAAGTAAATGCTGTCATAATGAAAAAGTAATTTCGTTAAATGGGCAGAAATTGAATGAATGTGTAAATGAATTGTGGCGTAAGCGTTCTAAGTGTCTGAATGCTTACGCCATAATTGTTTGCTTTTGGTGGTAATTGTCATGAAGGTCTTTGGCTGCCGTTCATGCTTCCAGCATACTGCAGGCAACCCGAAAATACGCCACCAGCTTCGCCAACCCGGAGTGCTATTAGGTAACCTCGCTCATTGATTACGTCCAGGACAAGATGTGGTAAGCCTGTATTTGCGTTCAGGTTAACGGAATTGATAAAGTTGAGGTTTTTGTTATGATTTTTAGAAATTAAAGATATTATGATAATTTTTGGCTAGTTTTTAATATTTCATTTAATAAAGCTGTGATATGATTATAACTAAAAAGTGAAAAGACGTCAAGACGCCATGTGTGGCTGAAAGATAAAATACCATGTCCGAATATGGCGAGATTTCAAACGGGAGTTGAAATATAATGAGTGTTAGCGAGAAGAATGAGCTTGCTCATTCAGCGAGCGGCGAATGTCGGTCATGAATCGAGGATTCATGACATAATGAGTGTTAATAATCAATCACAGGTAGGAGAGAATGAATATGAAAGAAACGGACAGCTCCCTGTATACGGCGTTTAAAGCAAAGGATACAAGATTTGACGGTAGGTTTTTTGTTGGGATATCATCTACCAAAATTTATTGCCGCCCAGTTTGCTGGGCAAAGCAGGCCAAAGAGGAAAACTGTACCTTTTTTTCTTCCGCCGCGGAGGCAGAGGCAGCAGGTTATCGTCCCTGCCTTTTATGCAGACCGGAGCTTGCTCCAGGTAATTCAATCGTAGACGCCACGTCTATACTTGCACATAAAGCGGCCAGGCTTATGGAAGAAAACTGTGGAACCGGACAGAATTTAGAGGAACTTGCCGCCAAATTAGGATGTACGGACAGACATCTGCGGCGTGTATTTATGGATGAGTACCATGTGACGCCGGTACAGTTTCTGCAGACATGCCGTTTGCTGCTGGCAAAAAATTTATTGACAGATACCAATTTATCTGTGCTGGATGTGGCGATGGCTGCGGGATTTGGAAGTCTGCGGCGGTTAAATGATTTATTTAAAAAACAGTATCATTTATCGCCTACGGATCTGCGAAAAAATATAGCAAAAGGAAAGAGGCAGACAAGTGAGATAACCGTTTCTCTTGGGTATCACCCTCCTTACCGCTGGGAGGAAATTCTGGAGTTTCTTTCCCAGCGTGCGATTCCGGGGGTAGAGCTTGTAAAAGACGGAGCCTATATGCGGACGGTCCGTATAAAAGGCAGGGAGGAAAAAACCTTCTGCGGCTTTATCAGTGTTAAGAATCATCCGAAAAAGAACGTCCTTGTGGTATCGCTCAGTGATACGCTTCTTCCGGTATTGCCCCAGGTACTGGCAAGGGTAAAGCGGCTCTTTGATTTATACTGCGAGCCGAATGTAGTGTATGAGGCTTTACAGACAATGAATGAGATTCGTCCCGGGAGTTGTATTCCCGGAATCCGTGTACCTGGATGTTTTGAATCCTTTGAGATGGCGGTGAGGGCTGTTTTGGGACAGCAGATCACCGTGAAAGCGGCCGGCACACTGGCGGGAAAGATAGCAAAGACCTATGGCAGTCCAATGGAAACAGGAATAGAGGGACTGACACATACATTCCCAACAGCAGAAGATATCATTGCTCTGCCGAGGCCCATAGAGGAACATCTGGGAGTTTTGGGAGTGATTGCTTCCCGGTCTAGATGTATTTTAGCACTGGCGGAAAAGTTAGTAAGCGGGGAGATTGTATTGGACGGCAGCGCTGACCCGGAGCAGGAAATAAAAAAACTGGTGGAAATGAAAGGAATTGGTAATTGGACGGCGAAATACATTGCCATGAGAACTCTTGGCTGGACGGACGCCTTTTTGGAGACAGATATTGGAATCAAGCACGCATTTCCTGATTCTACGCCAAAGGAACTTCTTGCATTGTCTGACAAATGGCGTCCCTGGCGCAGCTATGCAACCATGAATCTGTGGAATAGTCTGTAAAGGAACTGGAAGGAGAAAGGATATTATGCAATATATAACAATTTATCAATCCCCATTGGGAGAGATCCTTCTTGCGGCTGACGAGATTGGCCTTACCGGGCTTTGGTTTGATGGAGAAAAATTTTACGCGGACAGTCTCGACCCGGAGCATGAGGAAAGAAACGTCCCTGTTTTTGATGTTGTAAAAAAGTGGCTGGACATTTATTTTTCCGGCCATGAACCGGATTTTATGCCTCCTGTCCATATGATTGGTTCCGAATTCAGGCAACAGGTCTGGAAAATTCTGCGGGAAATTCCATATGGAGAGACCATTACCTATGGTGCGCTGGCAAAACGGCTTGCCAGGGAAAGAGGTCTGGAACGAATGTCAGCTCAGGCGGTAGGCGGAGCGGTAGGACATAATGAAATTTCCATTATTGTACCATGCCACCGTGTGGTGGGTTCTGATGGGAGCTTAACGGGATATGCGGGAGGCATAGATAAAAAGGAACGGCTGCTCATACTGGAGGGTGTGAACATGGAGCATTTCTATGTCCCAACCAGAGGAACCGCATTATAAGGCAGAAAAGAAAGAGGCGGGATATGCTGTATACGATGTACTACGATTCTCCAATCGGCAGGCTTTTGCTTGCGGAGAGGGAGGGAGCGCTTGTGGGCGTCTGGATGGAAGGCCAGAAATATTTTCTTGGTTCCTTTAAAGAGGATAGGGAAGAAAAGGCGGATTCCGGAATTTTAAATAAAACAAAAGAATGGCTGGAGCGTTACTTTAAAGGCGAAAGGCCGGCAATTCAGGAATTGCCGCTTAAGCCTGCAGGAAGCGATTTTCGTAAGGAAGTCTGGAAAATCCTCTGTGAGATTCCCTATGGCCAAGTGATGACCTATGGTGAAATATCAGGAAAAATCGCGGAGAGCCGCGGTCTTAACAGAATGTCGGCCCAGGCAGTAGGCGGAGCGGTAGGCCACAATCCTATTTCTATTATTATTCCCTGTCATCGTGTGGTGGGCACAAATGGCAGTCTGACCGGATATGCAGGCGGCCTGCAAAGGAAAATCAAGCTGCTTAAGCTGGAAGGTGTGGACATGGATCATTTATTTATCCCCACAAAGGGGACGGCGCTTTAAGGAGGCGTAAGGAATTATGCTGATTAATATCAGTGGGCGTACCGATATTGTAAATCATTATTCGGACTGGATGTTTAAGCGTTTTGAAGAAGGCTATGTGTTTTCAAGAAATTCCCTGTTCCCGAATTCTGTAAGGCGATATGAATTGACACCTGATAAAGTAGACTGTGTTATATTTGGTTCTAAAAATTTTGCACCGGTGCTGGAGCGTATTCACGAAATTACAGAAAAATTTCATACATACTTTTACTATACGATTACAGCTTATGGAAAGGATGTGGAACCAGGGGTACCGGATATTGATACAAGTATGGAAACCTTTTTGAAGCTTTCTCAAATTGTCGGCCGTCAGCGTATGGCATGGCGGTATGATCCGATTCTGCTGACAAAAAAATATACCATAGAAACCCACTTCAAAACATTTGAACGGATTTCCGAATGTCTGGCAGGACAGTTTGACCGGTGTATTTTCAGCTTTGTGGAGATGTATAAAAAGCATGAGGTGAATTTTCCGGAGCTGATTCCTCTTACGGAAACAGAGAAGGATGTGCTTGCTGGAGGAATCGGGAAGATTGCGGCAAAATATGGATTTATTCTGCAGACCTGCGGCCCGGAAGAAAACTATGCAAAATATGGAATCGATACATCCGGCTGCGTAACCCTGGATATTTTGGGACAGGCAAATAATCTGAAATTCCGGGAGCTAAAGCATAAAGGATTCCGCAAAGGTTGTCATTGCATGGAAAGCCGGGATATGGGTGCGCCAAACAGTTGTCCCAATGGCTGTAAATATTGTTACGCCAATAAGAACGCGGAGCTTCCCAGAGAGAATTTCAAGCTGCATGACCCGGATTCTCCGCTTTTGCTTGGACATTTAAAAGAGACGGACCGCCTGGAACCGGGATTGCAGAAATCCTTTTTGGCCAAGGAGTGAGGAATAGGATATGCATGATATATGGAATCCGTGGCATGGGTGTGTGAAATGCAGCGAAGGCTGTGAGCATTGCTACATGTATTTTTTAGATAAAATACGGGAACAGAATGGAGCGGATATTTACAAGACAAAGTCTGGTTTCCGTAAACCGATTCAAAGAGACAGGAAAGGAAACTATAAAATCAGAAGCGGAGAAATGCTTCGTGTATGCATGACTTCGGACTTTTTTCTGGAAGAAGCGGATGTCTGGCGTGATGAAGCCTGGAGTATGATACGTCAAAGGAGAGATGTGATTTTCTTCCTGCTTACAAAGCGGCCGCAGCGAGTGAAAGACTGCCTTCCAAAAGACTGGGGAAATGGCTGGGACCATGTGTTTTTTAATGTAACCTGCGAAAATCAAAGGCGGGCAGATGAAAGAATTCCTATTTTGCTGGAACTGCCTTTTAAACATAAAGGAATTATGTGTGCTCCTTTCATTGGCCGGGTCAGCATACGCCCATATCTTGCCACAGGACAGATTGAACAGGTAAAGTGCGGCGGAGAGAATTATGATGGCGCACGTCCTTGTGATTATGAATGGGTGAAGCTGCTTCGTCAGGAGTGCCTTGATTACGGTGTAACCTTTTGTTTTATTGAAACAGGAACACAATTTAAAAAAGACGGAAAGACATATTTTTTGAAAGACAAACGTCTGCAGAGCGAGATGGCTTGTAAATCCGGCGTCAGTTTTAAAGGAAAGCCCATGGATTTTCTGCTTGTTGACGATTGGGGATATCCGATTCCGAAAGAACAGCTTTACATTCCATATTTCAGGGAAAGATGCGACTTGTGCGGAAGTAAATTGATCTGTAATGGATGCAGCGGCTGCGGGAAATGCGAACAGAATGATTAGAGAGGGAATAAGACTATGGAATGGGAAGATGGGAAAGTGAGATGCCGATGGGCAAATCCTAAAAATGAAAAATATCTCCGGTATCACGATGAAGAATGGGGCGTGCCTGTCTATGACGATCGCAAACTGTTTGAAATGCTGGTGTTGGAATCCTTTCAGGCAGGCTTGTCATGGGAATGTGTCTTGAACAAACAGGAGGCTTTCCGTCTGGCGTTTGATGGATTTGATTTGGAAAAGGTCTGTGCTTACGGGGAAGAAAAGATAGAGGAGCTGTACAAAAATAAGGAAATTATCAGAAACCGTTTGAAAATCAGGGCGGCGGTAAACAATGCTCGAATCTTTCGGGAAATAAAAAAGGAATATGGCAGCTTTTCCACATATTTGTGGCACTGGACGGAAAATAAAGTGATTTATGAAAATGATGTGGTGAGTTCACCGCTTTCGGATCGTGTATCAAAGGATCTTAAGAAACGCGGCATGAAATTCGTAGGAACCGTTATTATCTATTCCTATATGCAGGCTGTGGGTGTGATTTATTCCCATGAGAAGGGATGCTTTTTGGAACATGGCAAGCCGGTTAAGGAGGTAAATAATGAGCAATAAGAAAAATGGGGATCATTTGATAACCCGCCGCCAGATGCTGGGCTATTGCTTGGCAGGTGTGACAGGACTTGCATTGTGGCGGCTGAGAAGATATTCCAATTTCATGCCGGCCGGAAGTGATGAAAGTATGTTGGACGATTTAAAAGGAAATGAGGCAGATACAGATAATTTGACGGAACAGTTTACGAGCGAGCTGATAAAACAGGGGGCAGATCTGGTCGGTATAGGGGATTTGACAGAGATAGCGGAAAACGACAGAAATAAGCTACCGGTGGGTATCTGTCTGGCGGTGAAATTTCCAAAAGACATTGTAAGCGGAATTGTGGATTTGCCTACACGGGAATATTACGATGCGTATAATACATTGAACAGCCGTCTGTATTCTCTGACGGATTTTACAATAAAAATATTGAAGGAGTGGGGGTATCATGCCACATCCCGGACAAGCCTGCCCCATAAAACCATAGCGACACGGTCCGGTATAGGATGGGTTGGAAAATCCAATCTTTTAGTTACGGAAAAGTATGGTTCCATGATTCGGCTCGCGTCTGTCCTTACGGATGCGCCTCTTAAAACGGCGGCACCTGTGAATGAATCAAAATGCGGTGACTGTATGTTGTGTGTGGATGCGTGTCCGGCCAGTGCGCTTACAGGTAAATTATGGGACACTACGGTGGCGAGGGATGAAATCCTAAGTATTTCTAAATGCAGCGCAAAGGCAATCGAAAGATCCATTAACGGATTCGGAATTCCGATTGAACTTTGCGGGAAATGCTTTGCCGTATGTAAATACACGAAGAGGTATATAGAGGAAGAAAAAGAGGGGTAGGCTCAGTGATTTATTTCTCTAAATACAGAGCCCTGTATTCCCGCGGAGAGTATCCGGTTTTCTCACGAAAACACTTCCCGAAGTGGCTGATCTGACGGAATCCTACATTAGACGCAATATCACCGATTGGCATATTGGTTGATTTTAGCAGTACGGCAGCTTGGGAAAGCCGATATTCCGTAATGTATTTATACGGAGTTGTCTGCATACTGGTTTTGAAACAGCGCAGGCATTCGGACTTACTGACATTCCCGCTTTTTGAGAGTTGTTCCAGGGTAATATCTTCTCCATAATATTTTTCAATATATCCCAGAAACGCCTGCATTCTCACACTTACAGGGTCAAGATTTTTTTCGGGAGGAAGAAAAATATGTTTCTGAAAGCAAAGCCATAAAGAAGACAGCTGAACCAATACCTCATATACATAAAATTCCGTTTTGTTTTTTTCAAAGCCAATAAGCTTTCCCAGGGCATGAATGACATCATCACACCAGTTCGTGCCGGGAATCAAATGATAAAGAGACAGACCGGGGTTGTTTATGATATCCTCAACAAGAGTTTCAGCCGGACTTTTAAAATAGAATTTCAAAAAATAGTCGGGAAAGATAAAGCTGTTATAGTGACAAGGGCCTTTTTGGGTGATAAGGTGGATGACATTCCTGTTGATAAAAACAGCTTCACCAGCTTGGAGAACAAGCTCCATATCAAAGGTTTTAATCTCGATGCTGCCGCTTAAAAGAAGGATAAACTGCAGATCTTTATGCCAATGCATGACACGGAACCCAGGATTGAGAGGATAGCTTCTGTCATTAATTACGTCCAGGACAAGATAGGGAAAATCTGTATCCGCGTTCAGGTTTACAGAGTTGATAAAATCGGTACTTTCATTCATGTTTGCAATATCCTTTTTGATTTTGGAGATATAATGATAATTTTTAGCTTTTTTTTGATATTTAATCTTTTATATCAGTGATATAATCATAAATGATTTTTTGGGAAATGTCAAGATGAAAGGATGTGTCTATTTATGAAAGTATGTTCAACTTACTATGACAATGTACCAAATCTGGAGAGAGGAAAATACACTTTGATACGTGTTTCCTGTGCCGAACCGCCTGCATGGTTTATGGAAAGCTATGACCATGTAGACTTATCAGGAACATTCGGGCCAACTCCTCAGATGCTGGTAGAATGTCACCCCACAAAAGACTGGGAAACCTTTGTTCCCCGCTATGAAAAGGAAATATTAGGAGTATTGGATAAAACAGAGACAAAAAAACTGCTGCATAAAATCTGGGAGGACCATGAAAAGCGCCCGTTGCTCCTGATCTGCTATGAGGCACCGCCGGAAAATTGTCACCGCCATCTGATTGGAGGATTTTTAGGGATAGATGTGCAGGAAGTCTGACTAGAGCGTGTCTGAAAATTCATTCCCGCCATCTGCGTCCCCCACTTTGCGGTATATTTGCACCAAATTCGGTCAACGTAGCCCGCTACGCTTCCCTCATTTGGCACAAATCTCCCACAAAGTGTGAAACACATCTGACGGAAAGCAATTTTCAGACACGCTCTAGGAGAAAACAGCAGTTTCGCTGGGGTACAAGATGAAATATACAAAATATCACATGGACCAGGAGGCTTAAAATGGCAAATGTAATCGTATTATTTGAAGTGAAACCAACCAAAGAAGGAATGCGGAGATACCTGGATCTGGCGGCAATGTTAAAGCCTATGCTGTCTGGGTTTGAGGGATTTATCCGCGCGGAGCGGTTTCACAGCCTGAATGAAGAAGGAAAGCTGTTATCCATGAATGTATGGACAGATGAAGCGGCCGTGGAGCGGTGGCGTAATGTGATGGAGCACAGGATGAGCCAGAAGGAAGGACGGGAAAAGCTTTTTGAATCCTATAAGATCACGGTATGTACCGCTGTCCGGGAATATTCGGACATAGAGCGGGAGCAGGCGCCCGAAGATTCCAACGCATATTTTGGGAAAGGAAACTAATCCATGGCAGCCCGCGATTTTGAAAACTGCTCAGAGTTTCAGATTTTTATCTCTTATTTCAAGCCCCACAGGAAGCTGTTTTTTCTGGATATGGCATGTGCCCTGGCCATTGCCCTGATCGACTTGGCATTTCCATTTGTTTCCCGGTGGTGTATGTATACCCTTCTTCCGGCGCATGAATGGCAGACCTTCTGGCGCGTTATGGCGGCTGTGTTTGCTGCCTATGTGCTCCGGTCGGTATTTACCTATGTGATCTGGTACTGGGGGCATAATTTTGGAATCCTTGTGGAGACCGATATTCGGCGGGATCTGTTCCGCCATATACAGAAGCTGAGCTTTGATTATTTTGATAATCACCGGGTGGGCCAGCTTATGAGCCGCCTTACGGCAGACTTATTTGACATTACGGAGCTGGCTCATCACGCGCCGGAAGATCTGTTTGTTTCCAGCGTGACGATTACGGGAGCGCTGATCATCATGTTCTCCATCCAGTGGCGGCTGGCTCTTGTGATTACGGTTATGGTGCCGGTATTCCTGTTTGTGGTGTGGCGGTGTCGCAAATCCATGCGGAGCGCCTCCATACGGGTAAAGAAGACTACCGCGTCCATTAACGCGGAATTTGAATCAGGCCTGTCGGGAATCCGGACGGCAAAGGCTTTTGCCAATGAAACGGTGGAATTACATAAGTTTAATACGGCCAATTATTCGTACCGGCAATCCAAAACCCAGTATCATAAAGCCATGGGGCGTTTTAATGCCAGCATGGAATTCTTTCTGTGCAGTCTTTCCGCGGTTGTCATCGCTGTGGGCGGCGCGTTGATCATGCAGGAGAAGCTTAACACCATTGACCTGATTACATTCAGTCTCTATGTGGCCACCTTTGTGAATCCTATCCGCCGTCTCTCCGTGACATCGGAGTTGCTGGCTAACGGGACAGCCGGACTTCACCGATTCGTGGAGCTTATGAGGACAAAGCCGACCCTTACGGATGCAGGCGATGCGAAACAGCTCCGGGACGTAAAAGGCGAAATCCGCATAGACCATGTCCATTTCGCATATAAGGTGAATGGCCACGAAGTGGACAGAGAAAACCCCCTGGGGGGCAAGGTGAATGGCCGCGAAGCGGACGCATCCTCCGCATGCCGGGGCAGACGGGAAGTGCTGCGCGATATTTCCCTGGAGATCAAGGCAGGTGAAACCATTGCGCTGGTAGGTTCCTCCGGTGGAGGGAAGACCACCTTAAGCCAGTTAATCCCGCGGTTTTATGATGTGACAGATGGGTCGATCTGCATAGATGGCCAGGATGTGCGGAAAGTGACCCAGGAATCCCTCCATCAGAATATCGGTGTGGTGCAGCAGGATGTATTCCTTTTCGCGGACACCATTGCGGAGAATATCCGCTATGGCCGGCTGGATGCCACCATGGAGGAAGTCATAGAAGCCGCCAGACTGGCAGAAATTTATGACGATATCGCGGCTATGCCGGAGGGATTTGAGACCAATGTAGGCGAGCGAGGTGTCCTCCTTTCCGGCGGGCAGAAGCAGCGTATCTCTATCGCCCGTATTTTCCTGAAAAATCCGGCTGTGCTGATTCTGGACGAAGCCACATCGGCCCTGGACAGCGTAACCGAAGCCAGGATACAGAAAACCTTTGAAAAGCTGTCTGCGGGACGGACTACGATCATCATTGCCCACCGCCTGTCCACGGTTAAGCGCGCGGACCGGATTGCGGTCATCGATAATGGCCGGATTGCGGAAATCGGCTCCCACAAGGAGCTTATGGAAAAGGGCGGGGCTTATGCGTCCTTGGTGCAGACCCAGGAATTAAAGGAGTGAGGCTACATGGATTTACTGAATTTTTTGCAGGATCATGCTCCCTGCTACATGTATGACGGAGAAAAGGTGGAAAGCCAGTGCCGGAAGCTGAAAGACACCCTTTCCGGCTTTGATTTTCTGTATTCCGTCAAGACCAATGCATTTCCTCCTATGATCCAGGGAGTTGCAAAAGAAGGCTTTGGGGCAGACGCGGCATCTTCCCGGGAGGTGGAGCTTGCGCTGGAAAATGGCATCGCGCCGGAGCAGGTTTTCTATTCCAGTCCGGGGAAGACAGACCAGGATATAGAGGCCAGCTTTGGAAAGTGTGTACTGATTGCGGACAGCATATCCGAGGTCAGACGGATCCACCAGGTGGCAGCCCGGCGGGGGGAAACCGCAGAGATCGGGATCCGTGTGAACCCTGATTTTACGATGCTGGGTGACCGTGGATGTGCCAGCAAATTTGGCGTGGATACCAGAGAGCTGCTGGTGTCAGAAGCAGTGCTGGATGCGTGTACCAATGTCCGGATCATAGGGATCCACGTCCATATCCAGTCCCAGATTCTGGATTACCAGGTACTTGGACGATACTATCAGAACTGCTTCGCGCTTGCCAGAAGAATTCAGGCCATGAACAGGGTATGGATAAAGTTCATCAATTTCGGAAGCGGAATCGGTGCCTTATACCGGGAAGAACTGGACCATCCGGTGGATCTGGAAAAACTGGCCGGTCTGGCGGCTGCCATTGTGGATGAAAATGACCGCACACTAAAAGCAAAGCTTTATATTGAAACAGGAAGATTCATCGGCTGCAATGCCGGTAAATACTATACGAAGATTGTGGACATCAAGGAATCCTATGGGCAGAAATACCTGATTGTGGAAAATGCCATGAACGGATTCCTGCGTCCGGCTATCGCGAATCTTTTGTCAAAGGCAACCGAACAGTCCCTCCCAGGATATGAGCCGCTTTATACTTGTCAAAATGAGTTTGGGGTGAGGGTACTGAACCAGGAGGATCACAGGGAACGGGTTCATATTGTCGGCAATCTTTGTACTGCTTTGGATGTTATTTGTGAAAATGTGGAAGTGAATCATACCAGGGTGGGAGATATCATAGAAATCACAAACGCAGGGAGCTACGGATACTCGTTGTCACCGCTTTTGTTTTCCGGCCATGCCGCGCCTGGGCAGTATTATGTTTTCGGAGGGAAAATATTTTCGGGAGAATAACAAATGGATTATGATTTTACTACCATGCCTGACCGCAGAGGGAAAGACTCCATAGCGGCTGACATGAATAAAAATGATTTTTGGACCATCCCCAAAGGGGTGACAAAGCCTGGCTTTGACCAGGTTCCTATGTGGATCGCGGATATGAATTTTCCAACCTGCCCCACGGTAATGGAGGCCCTTGAGGAACGGATGAAACATCCGATCTTTGGATATTTCGTTCCTTCGGAGGAATATTACCATGCCGTTATCCGCTGGCATAAAGAAAGCTTTGGGACAGACGATTTAAGCAGTGCATGTATTGGTTATGAAAACGGAGTGCTGGGAGGGGTTACAAGCGCCTTGCATGTCCTTTGCGGCACTGGAGAGCCGGTACTGGTCCATTCGCCTACCTACAGCGGATTTACGACACAGCTTAAGCGCAACGGGTTTCGGATCATCCTCAGTCCTCTGAAAATGGACAGGGACGGCATCTGGCGCATGGATTTTAAGGATATGGAGGAGAAGATCAAGGAGTACCATATTCATACCGCCTTATTTTGCTCTCCCCACAATCCCAGCGGCCGGGTCTGGGAGCGGTGGGAGCTTGAACAGGCCATGGAAAGTTTCCGGGCTAATGACGTCTATGTGATCTCAGACGAAATATGGGCGGATCTTACTTTGTTCGGACATAAGCATATCCCTACACAGTCTGTATCAGAAGATGCCAGAGACAGGACGGTGGCGCTGTATTCTCCTTCCAAAACCTTTAATCTTGCCGGACTGGTTGGCAGCTATCACATTATTTATAATCCGCGGCTGAGGGACAGGATACGGAGATATTCTTCTTTATGCCATTACAATGACATGAATGTCCTTTCCATGCGGGCCCTTATGGGGGCTTATCAGCCGGCAAGCCGGCCATGGCTTGCCCGGTTGAAGCAGGAGTTGGAGAGAAATGTGATATATGCCTGTGACTTTATCGAAACCAGATTTCCCGGAATCAGGGTCTACCGCCCACAGGGAACGTTCATCCTGTTGCTGGACTGTGAAGACTGGTGTAAAAACCACAAAAGGACCATAGATGAGATCCTGGAAAACGGTGTTGGAGTCGGTGTGATCTGGCGGGAAGGAGCAGTGTTCCATGTGCCTTGCGGCATACGGATGAACCTCGCTTTGCCCCATGAGAAGCTCGTGGAAGTTTTTTCAAGATTACATCAATATGTGTTTCGATGATGACATTGGCAGAGTACCGAGTGAGGAGAAATCTGTTATCATTGGAGTCAAAAGGGTCATATCCATCAAGGGTGGATGAGGCCCTTTTTTATTTCATACCTTTTCGCGCAAGAGCGCGCCCGCCCGAAGGGCATGTATTAAGGTATGCCCCAAAGGGTATAGGAAATTGCGTCCTATGAAACAAAAACCTCCGGGGGGATGCGCACTACGCGCATAAGGAAAATGGTTGCTGTCGCAACCGCGCTTCGGCGCGAGAGTCCGGCGAACCGGACTCTTTGTTCAAACGCTGCCAGATGTATGGGATAAAAGGATGTTGGAGATATAGTGATAAAAATTGAATATTTTTCGATATTAATTTGTTAAATACTATGATATTATGACAGCAACAAATCATCAGGAGGTTCCATATGAAAACAAAACAGATTGATTTTTCTAATGGTAAGGTATTTGAAAATATTATGCTTGCGGCAGGTCCCATGCTGGTGGCCCAGGTCTTAAATCTGATGTACAATATTGTAGACAGGATTTATATCGGGAAGATACCAGGGGAAGGAGTTCTGGCCCTGGGAGGGATCGGTCTGTGTTTCCCCATTATTTCCCTGATTACGGCATTTACCAACCTCTATGGTTCCGGCGGAGCGCCTTTGTGCTCCATAGAGCGTGGCAAGGGAAACAGGGAGGAAGCAGAAAAGATCATGAATACTTCCTTTTATCTGCTGATTGTTACGGGAGTGATATTGACGGGAGTTGGCATGGTTCTTGGCAGGCCCCTTCTCTATCTGTTCGGAGCCTCCGACTCTACCATCCGTTTCGCGCTGCCCTATATGAGAATCTATCTTTTGGGGACTGTGTTTTCCATGATCTCCTTGGGAATGAATCCGTTTATCAACGCTCAGGGCTTTGCCAGCACCGGCATGACCACTGTATTTTTGGGAGCCGTGGTGAATATTATCCTGGATCCGGTTTTTATCTTTCTCCTCGGTATGGGGGTAGAAGGGGCGGCGTTTGCCACCATCTGTTCTCAGTTCCTCTCAGCGGTTTTTGTCATAAGATTCCTTACAGGTAAGAGAGCCGAATTAAAGTTAAAACCCTTTGGCAAGATCGGTCTGAAGTCAGGAAGGATTATGGACATCATAAGCCTGGGAGCCGCCAGCTTCGCCATGCAGTGTACCAACAGCCTGGTTCAGATCGCCAGCAACAGCATGCTCAGTACTTTTGGCGGGGATATGTACATTTCTATCATGACCATTATCAACTCAGTCCGTCAGATCCTGGACACTCCGGTTTTGGCTATTACCGATGGATCTTCTCCCATTTTAAGCTACAATTATGGAGCTGGCAACTACAAAGGAGTGAAAAAAGCGGTAAAGCTGGTGGTAGCATTTTCTCTTACTTATACCATCCTTGTCTGGGTAACTGTACTGGTGATTCCATCTGCGTTTATCCGTATTTTTAACAGCGACAGCACACTGATAACGGCAGCGGTTCCAGCACTCCACACCTACTTTTTTGCTTATATTTTTCAGGCTTTGATGTACAGCGGCCAGGCAGTGTTTAAGTCACTGAATAAAAAGAAGCAGGCTATCTTCTTCTCACTTCTCAGAAAAGTGATTATTGTGGTCCCCCTGACTTACTTACTGCCCCATGTGGGAAATCTGGGAGTGCTGGGAGTGTTCGCGGCGGAGCCTGTATCCAATGTATTAGGCGGCGGAGCTTGTTTTGTGACTATGCTGTTTATGATGCGTATGTATGGGAAAGAAACAGAAGTTCCCTGCGCGGCTAATGGGGATGCATGCTGTTAAATTCTACTGGAATTTTATGGAGGTGCTGTGAGATTTTTCTATAAGTGAAGGCTGTTGTTTGGGAGAGATTTTATGGAAAAAATGTTGATAGTAATCTTTGACGATGAAGAGGGAACTGCTTTTGATCATGTTTTAGAATTCATTGCTAAAGAAAACCGGTTTATATATTAACCGTGTGGGGAATCGGATATAAGTTTAGTGATAAATTTAAGGCATAAACCCCGCCTAAAAATTAGCAGCATGTGTCAAAAGGACTATCAGTTGACATCAATGCTGCTTTTTTCTTTCCCAATTTTTGATTATTGACAATGTTTTTTTCGGTATGCAGCAGGGGAAAGGCTGCTGGTTCTGCGGAAGTGCTAGAGCGTGTTTGAAAATTCATTCCCGCCAAGGCACGCCCCACTTTGCGGTATATTTGGCCCTCATTCGGTCAACGTATCCCACTACGCCTCTCTCATTCGGGCCAAATCTCCCACAAACTGTGTCGTACACCTGACGGAAAGCAATTTTCAAACACGCTCTAGTGTGAAATTTTTTCAGATGTATTACTTCCCCGTTTGAGGGAAATTCCACGATCCTATTTCCGGTTACCTGCAGTTGCCAGGAAAATGAAATTCCTGCCAAGACAGATTTTCATGACAAGCCAGTCGTCGGAAATGGAGAGTTCCCCATACCCTTAAATTATATGGTCATGCTAGACGGGAGAAGAGTGGTAATGTTTCTTTCTTCTTGCCTTGCTGTATTCCGACAGAACATGAAAACAGAGATTGATCTCCTCATCGGAACAGGTTTCTTTTAAGAGCTCAAGAGTCTGACCGAATACAACATTGTCATAATCTAAATGGGCCGCGTTCAGTTCAACTCCTTTGGGAGTGGCATAGTACAATTGCTTTTTAAAGCTGTCGGGAGCAGTTTTTTTGCAGATAAGCCCTTTCTGTTCCAGTTTCTTGGTCATTATAGATATGGCGGCTTTTGTCTTGTCCCAGTCAAGGGAAAGCTCGGTCACGGTTTTTCCCGGGTGGTCTATAATATATCTCAGCATATGGACTTCTACGGAAGTGTAGGTTTCTCCGGTGCCGTAATCAATGGGCAGGTTGGAGGCCATATAGAGCATGGAAGCGTGTACGAAGCGTTTATGGGATGGGAAAGGGGGAATGACAGAAAAGGAGGATATTCAAAAAGGAAAGGAACAACGGGAAATGGAAAAGGAATTTAAACACAGGAGGAGAAGATGAATACTCAACGACAAGAAAGCAAATTGATACGAAATTTGGGATTTTGGGACCTGATGGCCATCGCCATAGGCCAGATCATCGGCGCGGGAATCATGTCGTCAACAGGCGTGGCCATCGGAATGACGGGAACAGGCGTGGCACTGGCATTTCTGATATCGCCGTTTTTAACGATCATCAGTATTTTCCCCGTAGCCATCTTAAGTTCGGCGGTGCCCACTACAGGGGGGCCATACAGATACTGCAGCCGCCTCATGGGAAAAGGGCCGGGGATGATCTATCTGCTTTTGCATACGACATCCTTTGGGGTTGCCATTTCACAGTATGCTTTAAGCTTTGGGGCGTATTTTTCCAGTATTGTTCCGGCAGTGGATCAGCATCTGGCAGCCATGATAATTCTGACCCTGTTTTTTGCCATGAATCTGGTGGGAACGAAGTCAGCGGCACTGCTTAACAAGATTATGAGCGTGGCTCTCATAGGGGGACTGCTTCTGTTTATCGGGTTCGGACTGCCAAAGACGGATATGTCCTATATCATGGACTCTAAAAATCTGTTTATGAATGGTTCTATGGCGTTTGTCAGTACCCTTGCGCTGCTCAGTTCCGCTACGGCAGGAGCGCAGTTTATCGCGGAGCTGGGAGGCGAAGCCAAGGATGCGGGACGGACGATCCCGAAAGTCATGGTGGTATCTACCTTTGGCGTAGGCGTATTCTATGTACTGATAGCTCTTGTGGCATCAGGGGTGCTGCCTGTGGATCAGGTGGCTAATCAGCCTTTGACCCTGGTAGCAAAGGAGACCATGCCTGGCATTACCTTCTATCTGTTTGTCATCGGCGCGGCTCTTGGCGCCACCGCTACAACGTTAAATTCAACTCTTTCCTGGATCACCAAGCCCCTTCTGGTGGCCTGCGATGACGGATTGCTTCCGAAAAATCTGGGAATGGTGAGTAAAAACGGAGTTCCCTATAAACTGCTGACCATGTTTTATGTGGTAGGGATGATACCGCTGCTGCTGAAACTGGATATTTCCGTAATCACGAAGTTCACCACGGCTAACTCTTTGCTGACAAAGATTATGGTTTGCCTGGCGTTGTTTGCGCTGGCTTCCAAGTTCGGGGATATTTTAAAACGGTCCAGCCTTAAGATCTCTCCGGCCCAGTCCAAGGCTGTCGCGGTAGTAGGAATGATCGTACTTTGTGTTTTGTCCTACTCCCTGTTTATGAGCCTTTCCATGGCAGTCCTGGGATTTTTGGCAGTTCTGGTTATAGCAGTCGCGGTTTATGTAAAGCTGTGGGGAAAGCATGCCGAGATTGAAAACGATCTGATTGTAGACTATACCAGCGAGGGGGAATGATTTTTATATGATGTTCCATATTGTAGGAAGCCATCTGTGTCCCAATACCATTTATGCAATTACAAAGTGCAAAGATGCCGGAATACCGTTTGACTTCAAAGATTTATCCGCAAGCCTGAAAGATTTAAAATATTTCCTGGCGCTGCATGAACATGACGAGATTTATGATCCATATAGAAATATGTCCGGGAAAGAAGATTATGAAGAAAATGGGAAAATAGGGCTTCCTTGTTTTGTGTTTGAAGACGGATTTAAGACCTTGGATTTGAGTGAAGCATTAAAAAAAGCAAAGAATATTGGAGGAAAGACAAATGAAGTATAATTTTGAGACGGTACATAAAAGATTTCACACAGGTTCTAAAAAATGGGATGAGCTGTCGGCTAACGGCGTAGGAGAGAAGGAAGATATCATTCCTTTTTCGGTCGCGGACATGGAATTTGTGACGGCCCCTGAGATTGTGGATGCCATAAAGGATGAACTGGATCATTCCATTATGGGATATGCCAATCCTACGAAAGAATATTTGGATACGGTATGCCGATGGATGAAGGAGCATCATGGATGGGACGCGAAGCCGGAGTGGATTCTGCCTGCCCACGGAATTATTGACGCGTTTTTTGACGCGGTGAAGATTTACACCAAAGAGGGCGATGGAGTTATGCTTATGACTCCGGTGTATTATCCCATGTACCATGCTGTCAACTACAACAACCGGGTACTGGTGGACTGCGCCCTGGTAGAGAAAGGAAACAGCTACCAGATTGATTTTGAGGACTTTGAGAGAAAAGCATCGGATGAAAATACGAAAATGCTGATCCTGTGCAGCCCTCACAATCCCTGCGGTCGGGTATGGACCAGAGAGGAATTGGAAAAGATCGGAGAAATCTGTTTAAAACACCATGTGCTGGTGGTTTCCGATGAAATCCATTTTGACCTTATCATGCCGGGATATAAGCATATTGTGTTTGCCTCCCTTTCAGAAGAAATCGCGGACAACTGTATTGTGTGTACAGCGCCAAGCAAGACATTTAACCTGGCAGGACTGCAGACTTCCAATATCTTTATTCCCAATCCGGATCTGCGGGAGAAATTTTTCCAGGCATTAAAGAGATGCAATCCAAACCCGAAATGTAACATTTTAGGTTACCGGGCCTGTGAAGCCGCGTACAAACACTGCGGACAGTGGCTTGAGGAGGCAATTTCCGTGATCGACACCAACAGGAAGCTGGTGACAGACTTTATGACGAAAGAGTTCCCGCAGATTAAAGTAAAGGAACTGGAGGCTACCTATCTTCTGTGGATGGACTGGAGAGGCCTTGGTATTGACAGTAAGGAACTGGAACGTATTAATCATGAGGAGGCCAGGCTGTTTTTTGATGAGGGATATGTATTTGGTGCCCAGGGAGATGGTTTTGAGCGGTGGAACCTGGCCTGTCCTACCAGATATGTGGAGGAGGCACTGGAGCGAATGAAGAACGCTTACAAAAAATATGTGAAATAGGAGGAAAGAAAAGATGGATATTATCAGTACGCAAAAAGCGCCGGGGGCAATCGGTCCCTATTCCCAGGCATATAAAGTAAACGGCGTAGTTTATACTTCAGGTCAGATCCCGGTAAACCCCGATAATGGACAGGTTCCTGAGGGGATTGCCGCGCAGACGGAGCAGAGCTGCAAAAATGTAGGGGCTATTTTGGAAGCAGCGGGAGCCGGATTTGGGAACGTAATCAAAACAACCTGTTTTTTAGCGGATATGGGAGACTTTGCCGCGTTTAATGAGGTGTACGCGAAATATTTTGTATCAAAACCGGCGAGAAGCTGCGTGGCAGTAAAAGAACTGCCGAAACATGTTTTATGCGAGATTGAGGCAGTTGCTGAAATGTAAATGAGAAAGTAGCTAAGACAGGGAGAGTTGAAAAGACTCTCCCGATTTTTATATATTTTCTGGTCAGAAAAAGTAAAAGTGAGGAGAACGGAGTAAAAAGAGAAATCTATGAAAAAAGTGTTAATTGCGACATTTGATAATGGGGAAGGAACAGCTTTTCATGATTTATTAATTTCTCTTGAGGGAAGGTGCCAGATTGGATTGGCAGATAATTTTTCTGCAGATACTCTTTTGAAATATGGTGAAATCGAAATCAATCTCAAGTTTCGAACCCTAAAGCGTGATAATGTCAGTATCGAACTGACCAATTATGAATTTGAGATTCTTTATTTATTAGCAAAACATCCAGGACAAGTATTTTCTAAAAAACAAATCTACGAACAGGTATGGAATCTGCCCTACCTGGGTGCAGAAGACAATGTGGTAAGCCTGATCCATAGAATCAGAAAGAAGATCGAACCAGATCCTGCAAGGCCAATTTATATTTTGACGGTATGGGGGATTGGTTATAAGTTTAATGGTGCGTTGGATGGATAGCCAGTGTATCAAACAATTTTAAGTTATTACAAAAAATAAGCAGCATATATCGCGGAAAACCAATTCAGCGACAATGTTGCTTATTCTTTTCCCTCAATCCCCAAAAGATAATCCGCAGATACATGAAAGTAACTGGCAATCGCCACAATCTCATAATCCGGCACAAACCGCTTCCCCTGCTCAATTCTTAAGATCGTCAAATCTGTAAATTCAAAACCTTCCGTCTGTAGCCGTGCGGCAAGCATTTTCTGAGAAATCCCCTGGGCCTTCCGCAATTCTTTCACTTTGTTTCCAATAATGTTCTTCGACTCACCGTTCCAGTAAATCTTCATTCCTTCCCCCGTTTCTAAAGATGAAATATATAGGATTGAGTTAGCTCTTAAGTATTTAAAGTTGTTCAAAAATATGAAAGGGTGTGAAAAAAAGCTGGAAGAGGTCGATAAAAAGGGCAGAAGAGGAGGCTGCCGGCAGAAATATCTGGATATTGTAGAGAAAATCAGGGAGACAAAACCAGACATGGATATCTGTGAAAACCAATGGGAAAGGCTTATAAATTCTCTCGACTTTTCAGCTAATCTATCAGAAAAACCGTTCCTCTCAAATCATTTAGGACTCGCGACACAAAATGGTTGACAGAGGAGCCATATCTATGAAATACTTAGTATGATTCCGTATTATATGGAGGTTTCTATGATTATCGAGGAAAGACTTAAGATACAGGAAGGCTTTTCTGATGTAGAAAAAGCCATTGCCAATTACATCCTGGGGCGGGGAGAGGACTTGAAAAACGAGAGCGCCCGCTATGTGGCAGGTCAGGTTTACGCCTCTCCCTCCTCCGTGACCCGGCTTTGCCAGAGGCTGGGATTTGACGGGTATCCGGATTTTCGGGAAGCTTATCTGGAGGAGGCGGCATATCTGCGCTCTCATTTTCAGAGGATTGACCCGAACCGGCCCTTTGAGAGAAAGGACAGCCCCCTGCGGGTGGCCAACAAGCTTTCGGCCCTGTATGGGGAGATTGTGGATGATACCCTTTCTCTCATTACCGCAGAGCAAATGCAGGCTGTTATGCAGATGTTTGAAACATGCAGGAGGGTTCATGTGATGTCTCTGGGCTCCCATGCCTATCTGGCTTATCCGTTTCGTGAAAAGATGATGAAGATCGGCATGGAGGTGGATATTATCAAGCAGTCGGATATCGGGTATTATCAGGCGGGGATTGCCGGGAGGGATGAGATTTTTTTGTTTATCTCTTATTCCGGGGAGCTGGAAAGCATGATCCGAATTGCCGCAAAGGCCAGAAGGGAAGGGATTCCCACCATTTGCTTTACTTCTTATGGTCATAACCAGTTAGAGTCTCTGTGCGATCTTGTGTTTTATGTCTCTACCAGGGAAAAACTCATCACAAACCTGGGGACTTACGGCGTCTATGTGTCGGTTCTGTATCTTTTTGATGTCTTATATTCTTGCTGGTTCAACCGAAATCATGAAAAAAATCTGGCGAAAAAGACGGGAATTTCCGCAGAGTATCAAAAGAAACGCCATTCCAAAAATCCAATTCTGATGGAAGGGGAATAAGCGCACAAGCCTGCAATGATGTTGCAGGTTTTTTGTGTTTACTGAGCCTTTCTCTGCAACGCCGTTGAAAGGCGTCGCCAAATTCTTGAAGGTTTCCTTCCTGCCTGGTAAGCTGGACATACAAAATCATTGGTGCCGGCAAATGATGAGAGCGTTCATTAGAAGGAGGAAACTATGGATTACAGAGAGACTGCCATTGGAATCTTGAATCAGGTGGGTGGAAAAGACAATGTGGTGTCTGTGGGGCACTGCGCCACCCGGCTGCGGTTTGTGCTGAAACGTGAGGAGAAGGCCAATGGTGATGCGATTAAACAGATGAAAGGAATCATCGGTGTGGTGAGCAAGGGCGGCCAGTTTCAGGTAGTAATCGGCGGGGAAGTCACGGATGTGTTCCGGGAACTTATGAAACTGGCGGATTTTGAGACGTCTCAGGATTCTGGCGGGGAGAAGGAGGCAAAGGAGAAAAAGGGGGTCTTTGGAAGGGCTCTGGAAACTATTGCGGGGATCTTTTTTCCCACCATTGCTTCCCTCACCGGCTGCGGTATGCTGCAGGCTCTTTTAGCTCTCCTTGTATTTTTAAAGGTGGTGGATACAAGTTCCCATACCTATATCATCATGAAGCTGATGGGAGACGCGGCATTTTATTTTCTTCCCATTATCCTGGCTGTGTCAGCGGCCAAGAAATTTCGGTGCAACGAATACCTGGCGGCGGCTGTGGGCGGTATCCTGATTCACCCCAATTTTATCAGTCTGGTAAACATGGCAAAGGAGACAGGGGAGGGGCTGTATTTTGCGGGACTTCCGGTGAATCTGGCCAGCTATGCCAGCTCGGTGATTCCGATTATTCTGATCGTCTGGTTTATGTCCTACATAGAGCGGGCAGTGGAGAAAGTGGTTCCCAAATCCCTGCGGATGATTCTTGTGCCGCTTTTTACCCTGGTCATCGTGGGGCCAGCAGGTATTCTGCTCATAGGACCCATTGGAAATATTGCCGGCGGTTATCTGGCAGCGTTTATCGGCTGGCTGAACCGTGTGGCTCCATGGCTGGTGCCTATGCTGGTAGGTACGTTTACCCCGCTTATGGTTATGTGCGGCATGCATTACGGATTGATTCCCCTTGGGGTCAGCATGCTTGCCTCTACAGGGTATGATACGGTTGCGGGACCTGGAATGCTTGTGTCCAACATTGCCCAGGGGGCGGCTTCCCTTGGCGTGGCGTTTCGGGCAAAAAATAAGGAGCTGAAATCTCTCGCGTCCTCTGTGGGAATCACCGCGGTGTGCGGAATTACGGAGCCTGCCATGTACGGAATCAGTCTCCGCTACAAAAGGCCGTTGTACGCTGCCATGGCCGGGGGCGGTGTGGGCGGACTGTTTCTTGGAATCTTTGGAGTGGGACGTTACGCTCAAGCGGCGCCGGGACTTCTGGCCCTTCCCAGTTATATCGGCGGGGATTCTCTGAGGGTGTTTTATCTGGCCTGTATGGGTTCGGCCATTGCCTTTGCCGTGGCTTTTGGGGTTTCTTTTGTGCTTGGGGTTGAGGAGGCAGAGGAGAAGAAAGAGAGGGAAGGCCAGGCTGGAGCTCAGGCCGGAAAGAAGGATTTGCCTGAAAAGGGGACAGTGATTTTATCTCCTCTGAACGGGAAGGTGATTCCTTTGAAAGAAGTGAAGGACCCGGCTTTCGCGGAGGGAGTGCTGGGACAGGGATGTGCCGTGGTTCCGGAGGACGGCAGCGTGTATGCCCCGGCAGCAGGGCAGGTGGTAAGTATTTTCCCCACAAAGCATGCGGTTGGAATGGTGACGGATGAAGGCTGCGAAGTGATGATTCATGTGGGACTGGATACGGTAAATCTAAAAGGGGAGCATTTTACTGCCCATGTGCAGCAAGGGCAGAGGGTAAAAGAAGGGGAACTGCTGATCAGCTTTGACAAAGGGGCTATCGAAAAGGCAGGATATGATGTGACGACCCCTGTGCTGGTGACAAACTATAGGAACTATGGCGGTGTTGAGGAAGCCTGCGCGTCCCGGAATGTGAAGGCGGGAGAGCAGCTGCTGGTGGTAAAGGAATCAAGATAGATATGGGAGGGATTGTATGAGATTTCCGAAGAATTTTTTATGGGGCGGCGCCACTGCCGCCAACCAGTGTGAGGGAGCTTACCTGGAGGGCGGAAAGGGATTGTCAACAGCGGATGTGATGCTGGCCGGAAAAAGTGATGATTACAGTTTTAGCAGGGGCAACCCCAGAGATGTGACAGGACAGGTGGAGGAGGGACGCTATTACCCAAGCCATGTGGCTATTGACCACTATCACCATATGGAAGAGGACGTGGAACTGTTTGCCAGGATGGGGTTTAAGTGCTACCGTTTTTCCATAGCATGGAGCCGTATTTTTCCCAATGGGGATGAGGAAATTCCCAATGAGGAGGGGCTTCGGTTTTACGACCGGCTGATTGCGCTGTTGTTGAAACATCACATAGAGCCATTGGTGACCATGTCTCATTTTGAGACTCCCATGGGACTTTTGCCATATGGTTCCTGGGAGAACCGGAAGACGGTGGATTTTTTCTGCAGATATGCCAGGGTCCTTTTGGAACGATATAAGGGAAAGGTCCGTTACTGGCTGACCTTTAATGAGATCAATGCCATGTCCCTGCAGCCGTGGATGGCAGGGGGGATTGATTCGCCGGATGAGGCGGTGCGCATGAGGGCGGCCTATCATCAGCTTCTTGCCAGCGCGAAGGCAGTTGCCATGGCCCATGAGATTGACCCGGCAAATCAGGTGGGGATGATGTATTCAGGACATTTTGCCTATCCCGCTTCGCCGGACCCAAGGGATGTGCAGGGAACCTTTGATTTCATGCATAAAATGTTGTTTTATTGTGACGTCCAGTGCCGTGGGTATTACCCGTCTTACAAAGTGAGGGAACTGGAGAGGGAGGGGATCCTGCTTCCCATAGAGCCTGGAGATGAGGCGGTTCTCCGAGGGGGAAAGGTTGACTTTTTCTCATTCAGCTATTACCTGACCCATGTGACAGGAAAGGATACCAAGGGGGCTGTCCGGGGACTGAACGGCATTGACACCGGGTACAAGAATCCGTTTCTGGAGGAGTCCCAGTGGGGATGGCCGGTGAATCCCATGGGACTTCGGCATATCCTTAACTTTTTCTGGGAGCGGTATCAGATTCCCCTTATGGTGGTGGAAAACGGCCTTGGGGCGGTGGATGTGAAGAATGAGGACGGTTCGGTCCACGATGATTACCGCATTCAGTATCTCAGGGAACATATCCGGGAGATGGGAAAGGCCATGGAGCTGGATGGGGTGGAGGTCATGGGATATACGGCGTGGGGCTGTATTGACCTGATCGCGGCCAGCACCGGACAGATGAGCAAACGGTACGGGTTTATCCATGTGGATTTGGATGATGAGGGGAACGGAACCCTTAAGCGGAGCGAGAAAGATTCGTTCTGGTGGTATAAAAAAGTGATTGAGACAGACGGGGAGGATTTATGATCATGAGAGACGATGTACATTCAAAAGAATTTTGGGACGGGGTTCAGAAAAAGGCTACTTTTCAAAAACGGTTTGACAAGCCGGACTGTATTGTTCTTGACAGTGAATACTGCAGCATGGGACGGATGATCGCCGTAAAAGCGTGTGAAAGAGGCGGATATACCTATTATGACGCAGAGAAACTTATGAGCCTTCTTGGGCCGGAGGAGAGGGTGTTTGCGGCCCGGTATGATCAGGTGCTTGGGGATACCAGGATGACAGAGGAGGAGTTAAAGGGGGAGCCGGATTTTGAGCGTGTGTCCCGGCTGTATCAGCAGGCTATCCGGCAGGCACTTAAGGAGGGACCGTGCCTTATCCATGAATGTGGGATTAAGGAGCGGATTGAGTCGGAGGGATTTGGGTGTGTCAGTGTCCTGTTCTATGCCATGGACCAGCAGGAGAAGCGGGAGAGGGCAAAGACCACTGCCATTTACAAAGATCTGGAAACGGCAGAGGAGCTTGACAAAGCCATTGAGAGGGAGGACCACAGGAGGAGAATCTACCACAATGCTTTAAGCGACAGGCCGTGGGGGAAGAAAGAGGCTTATGATCTCTGTCTCAATACGGATGTTCTGGGGAGGAAGAAATCAGCGGAGCTTTTAGAGGCTCTGATGGCAGGTGAGGATCAGCAGGAACTGTAAAAGGAATATGCAGTCCTATTGTGGGAGGTGAGTGGAGTGGATGCGTCGCTGTATATCATTTCCGCAGTGGTAAGCTTCTGTGCGTCAGTGGCAGGTGCTGTCTGCGGAATTGGGGGCGGTGTTCTGATAAAGCCGATTCTGGATGCTTTTGGAATACTGAGTGTGGCAAGTATCAGTTTTCTGTCGGGCTGTACAGTGCTTTCCATGTCCTGTTATTCGGTAGTAAAATCCCAGACCGCAGGAGTTTCCCTTGTGAAAAAAGAAACGGGAACTCCTTTGGCTCTGGGAGCCGCCATAGGCGGAGTGATGGGGAAAGCGGTGTTTCAGTATCTTTCTGGGTTGGTAACAGATAAAGACCAGGTGGGAGCCATACAGGCATTGTGTCTGCTGATCATTACATTAGGGACCTTGATTTACACGGTGAAAATGAAGGAAATCAGGACGCACCAGGTTAAGAATCCTGGCATATGTGTCATCATAGGTCTGGTATTAGGGGTGTTTTCGTCATTTTTAGGCATTGGAGGGGGCCCGATTAACCTTGTTGTATTATTTTTCTTCTTTTCCATGGATACGAAGACGGCGGCACAGAATTCTTTGTATATTATCTTGTTTTCTCAGGCTGCAAGCCTCATAAACACACTGGTGACAGGTGACATGCCGGAATTTCAGATAGGTCTGCTGATTGTAATGGCTGCGGGGGGCGTCCTGGGAGGCGCTGCCGGACGCAGGGTAAACAGGCATATGGATGGTGAAATGGTTAACCGCCTGTTTATGAGCCTTATGGTTATAATTATGGCCATCTGTGTGTATAATATGATTCGATTTATGTAAAGGGAAACAGGTGTGTTTTTATAGGGATATCTATGAAAAATGCCGAAATCTGATGAATACCATGTAGTTTGCTGCAAGGTGTTTATGGCAGGTTTCGGCATTTGTTTGATCTGAGTTTACGGTTGTGTTGTTGTGTTATATGGGATTGGAGATTTTTTTTAGGTAAGAATTGATAATGTCCTGTAAGGTAATGTTTTTCATAGAATTTTCCGCGTCTGCCTGGATCTGTCTATAATAGTCTGCCAGAGCCAGCTGGATATTGACGCCGACCCCGCATTCCGGGTTTGTGTGGGTATCCAGGTGAAGCAGAGGCTTGTCTTTTTCTACTGCTTTATATACGTCCAAAAGGGTAATCTTTTCGGGCGGTTTTCCAAGCCGGGGGGTTGCCTGTCCCCGCAGACTGCTGATAAGGCCTGCTGCTTTTAGCTGGGCCATAATCTGGCGGACATAGGATGGATTTGTCTGGATGCTTACCGCGATGTCGGAGCTGGAAACGGTGGATTGGTCGCTTTGCCGGATAAATACAAGAATATGCACAGCGTCACTTAACCGTGTGGAATATTTCATATTGGCCTCCTGTTTGTGAAAAAACAACTTGCAATTTTATAAAATACATGATATACTTCAAAAAACTTGTTATTTATAAAATAACATTAAACGGGTTCTTTGTCAAGAACCGATCTATTGAGAGAGGGGAGTAGAATCATGAGCTTTTATGAAAATTTAGTGCTGCAGACCCAGATGAATTATTCCAGATACCGTGGCGTATACGCGGCAGGAAAGACGCCGGTTAAAATGAGCCAAAGAAAGCCTGTGCCCTATGAGGAGCAGGTATGTGAATTCGTAAGGCAGGTCAGGGAGGCGGAATGCGTTGTTGTGGGCGGAGCTTCCGGTTTGTCGGCGGCAGGAGGCGGTGATTTTTATTATGGAGATACGCCGTCTTTTCGGAAATATTTTGGAAAGTTTGGGGACAAGTATGGATTCAAAGGGGCTTTTGACGGCATGTACCGTGGATTTCCCACGCGGGAGGAGCATTGGGGATATATGGCAACGTTTCTCAATACAACTCTGAGCGCGCCGGTGAGGGAGCCGTACCTGGAACTGGATAAAATTCTGAAAGGAAAGGATTTTCATATCCTGACTACCAACCAGGATACTCAGTTTATCAAGCTTTACAAAGAGGAACAGGTCAGTGAGATACAGGGGGACCACCGATTTTTTCAGTGTTCCAAATGCTGCCATGACGGAACCTGGGACGCGGTAGGACCGGTGGAGGAGATGATACGGGCCATGGGGGAAGGCACCAGTATTCCCACGGATTTGATCCCCCATTGTCCTAAGTGCGGCGGGGAGGCGTTTCCCTGGGTGCGGGGCTATGGAAATTTCCTTCAGGGGAGGAAGTATGATGGGGAATATCAGAAGATTTCCAGGTATATTCAGGAACATAAAGATAAAAAGCTGTTGTTTTTGGAACTTGGAGTTGGGCGTCTGACGCCTATGTTTATTCAGGAGCCTTTTTGGAATCTGACCGCCAGTCTGGAGAATGCGTATTATATTTCGGTGAATAGGGAGTACGATTTTCTGCCGGAGCAGATTGAAGAAAAGGGTTTCTGTATTCTTGGGGATATCGGCAGGGTTTTAAAGGATGTGAATGCCAGGATGAAGGGGGAGGCGGCAGACCATGAATGAGTGGAAGCAGATTTCAGAAAGGATTATGGAGGCAGACGCGATTTTAATTGGAGCCAGCAATGGGCTGTCTATTACAGAGGGATTACATCTTTTCGCGGATAACCAGGCGTTTGAGGATTTGTTTGGGGATTTTAAACGGAAATACGGGATTCGCTGTATTTTGCAGGGTATGGGAGCTAAGTGGCCTTTGGAGGAGGAAAAATGGGCATTCTGGAGCCGCCTGATCCACCACTACTGTGGGGAATATAAGGAAACCCAGGTGATGAAGGACTTAAAAGCCATAGTCGGGGAAAAGCCTTATTTTATAGTGACTTCCAATGGGGAGTGCCATTTTGAATTGAGCGGTTTTGTGCCGGAGAGGATTTATGAGGTGGAGGGCAATTGGCTGACCATGAGGTGCGGCCGCGGCTGTCATGATGAATTGTATCCGACTCTGGAGATGGCAGAGAAAATGGCAAAAGAGGAGCAGCATGGCAGAGTGCCGTCTCAGATGGTCCCTCATTGTCCGAAATGCGGCGGCCCTATGCAGGTTCATCTGGAGGTGGATTCTGATTTTATAAGGAAGGATGAAGGAGAGAAGCAGTTTCAGGCATTTTTAGAGGAATATCACGGCAAGAGACTGGTTGTGCTGGAACTTGGAATCGGTCCCCGCAATCAGCTGATCAAGGCGCCTCTTATGAGGCTTGTGGAGGCGGAACCCAACACGGCATACATTACCATTAATCTTGGTGAAGTTTATATCGCGGATAATATTAGAGAGAAATCTTTTGGGATTGACGGGTATCTGGGGGAGGTTTTGAACAAACTGCGGGAGGTGTGTGGAAAGTAATGCAACTAGCCCTAAACTGATTATAATTGTTTTTCGTTAAGTTTTGTTTAAATGCGTCTATGGGAAAAATAATGATGATAATATTTGATGACATGGAAAAGGAAAAATCGGTTTTTCTTGATATAATAAGCTATATTATCAAGGAAAAACAAACTAAAACAGCAAATATTTTTTCTATGGGCAAGTCATTAGAATATGGTAACCTAGAGATTATACCAGCACAACGAACAATTAAATTATATGGAAATAAAATAGAATTAACGAATTATGAATTTGAGATTCTTTATTTGATGGCCAAAAGTCCAGGACAGGTATTTTCAAAAGATCAAATCTATGAACGGGTATGGAGTCTGCCTTACCTGGGTGCAGAAGATAATGTGGTAAGTCTGATCCATAGAATCAGGAAGAAGATCGAACCTGATCCGGCGAGGCCAATTTATATTTTGACGGTATGGGGGATTGGTTATAAGTTTAATGGTGCGTTGGATGGATAATTGGTGTATCAAATACCCTTTTTAGGTATTCAAACTTAAAAAAATAAGCAGCATTTGTCACAAAAACCGTTCCGTGACAAAGCTGCTTATTCTTTTCCCTCAATCCCCAAAAGATAATCCGAAGAAACATGAAAGTAGTTTGCAATTGCCACAATTTCATAATCCGGCACGAACCGCTTCCCCTGTTCAATCCTTAAAATCGTCAGATCCGTAAATTCAAACCCCTCCGTCTGCAGCCGTGCGGCAAGCATTTTCTGAGAAATCCCCTGGGCTTTCCGCAGTTCTTTCAGTCTTTTCCCAATAATATTCTTCGACTCACCATTCCAATAAATCTTCATTCCTTTCCCCATTTCTAAAGATGAAGTATCTAAGATTGATTTTACCGAATCGAAATGCTAATATACTTCTAAAGATGAAGTTTTTAAAAATAACCAAATTTTATAAATTGGTTACAATAATTAAGGTACTATAATTGAGCAAATTTGAAATATTACCAAAATTAAAAAAAGTGGATAAAAA
>CAJUFP010000049.1 GCA_910585645.1 uncultured Hungatella sp.
AATGGGGGAAGGGGGAAGTCTGTCCATATGGATCCCCAGGTAAAGTTACACTATCCAAGCCCAAAATAACAGTTGACATTTCACTCAAATATGCTAAAATGTACCATATGGTTTCAAAACCAAAGGCCATGAAGGCGTCAGTAGAGACTTATTCCCTGTCAGAGAGAAGGAATCACCGGCTGCGAGTTCCTTTCAGTTCCGATAAGTCGTCGAATTTCCCGCCGGAGCTGCGCGACTGAACCGATATCCGGAAAGAATCATCCGAAGCATCTGTAAGTAGGCCGCGACGTTTGATGCGCGTTACGCATGAGAGTGTCCGTGTTGTTTGACGCGGAAATCAGGGTGGTACCGCGGTGAATTTCGTCCCTTCGCTTGTCGAAGGGACTTTTTTATTTCTAGGAAAAAGGAGCAAACACCATGAAAGAGCAGTTGGAAAAGATTAAACAGGAGGCCGTGAAGCAGATCGAGGCTTCCGACGCCCTGGACCGGTTAAATGAGATCCGGGTGGCGTATCTTGGTAAAAAGGGGGAGCTAACCAGCGTTTTAAAGGGCATGAAGAACGTGGCTCCCGAGGAGCGGCCCAAGGTGGGGCAGATGGTCAATGAGGCCAGGGAGATGATCGAGGCCAAGTTAGAGGAGACGAAGCAGATTTTGGCCAGGAAGGCCAGGGAGGCTCAGATGAAGGCGGAGGTCATTGACGTGACCCTGCCTGCGAAGAAGGCCAATGTAGGCCACCGCCATCCCAATACCATAGCTTTAGAAGAGCTGGAGAGAATCTTCACAGGAATGGGCTACGAGGTGGTGGAAGGGCCGGAGATCGAGTATGATGAGTACAATTTTACCAAGCTGAACATTCCGGAGGGCCATCCGGCAAAGGATGAGCAGGACACCTTCTACATTAATAAGGAAATCGTTCTGCGGACCCAGACTTCCCCGGTTCAGGCCCGGACTATGGAGAAGGGCAAGCTTCCCATCCGCATGATTTCCCCGGGAAGGGTGTTTCGGTCCGATGAGGTGGACGCCACCCATTCCCCGTCCTTCCACCAGGTGGAGGGGCTGGTGATCGATAAAAATATTACCTTTGCGGATCTGAAGGGAACTTTGGCGGAGTTTGCCAGGGAGCTTTTCGGGGAGGAGACCAAGGTAAAATTCCGCCCCCACCATTTCCCGTTTACAGAGCCCAGCGCGGAGATGGATGTAAGCTGCTTTAAGTGTGGCGGGAAAGGCTGCCGGTTCTGCAAGGGGACCGGCTGGATCGAGATCTTAGGCTGCGGCATGGTTCACCCCCACGTGCTGGAAATGTGCGGCATCGACCCGGAAGGGTACACAGGATTTGCCTTCGGAGTGGGATTGGAGAGGATCGCGCTGCTGAAATACGAGATTGACGATATGCGTCTGCTCTACGAAAACGATATTAGATTTCTGAAACAGTTTTGATTGGCAATGAGATTGAGAGAAGGAGTAATGTGATTATGAATACAGCACTATCATGGATCAAAGCATATGTTCCGGACCTGGACGTGACTCCACAGGAGTACACGGACGCCATGACTCTGTCAGGCACCAAGGTGGAGGGATATGAATGCCTGGACAGGAACCTGGAGAAGATCGTTGTGGGACAGATCGTAAAGATCGAGCGTCACCCTGACGCGGATAAACTGATCATCTGTCAGGTGGATATTGGCTCGGAGACGATCCAGATCGTCACCGGAGCCCCAAATGTGAAGGAGGGGGACAAGGTTCCCGTGGTTTTGGACGGCGGCAAAGTGGCCGGGGGCCATGACGGCGGGCCTCTTCCGGAGGACGGGATCAAGATTAAGAAAGGGAAGCTTAGAGGGATCGAGTCCAATGGGATGATGTGTTCCATTGAGGAGCTGGGTTCATCCAGGGATATGTATCCTTTAGCGCCGGAAAGCGGGATCTATATTTTGCCGGAGGATACCCCTGTGGGGGCAGACGCGGTGGAGGTTCTGGGGCTCCACGACACGGTGTTTGAGTATGAGATCACCTCCAACCGGGTGGACTGCTACAGTGTGGTGGGGATTGCCAGGGAGGCGGCGGCCACATTTAATAAAACATTTGTTCCTCCCGTTGTGGCTCCCACTGGCAATCAGGAGGATATCCACGACTATCTGAAGGTGTCTGTGGAGGACGAGAAGCTGTGTCCCCGCTACTGCGCCCGCATGGTCAAGAACATCCGGCTGGCTCCGTCGCCGGAGTGGATGCAGAGGCGTCTGGCGGCCAGCGGCATCCGCCCTATCAATAATCTGGTGGATATTACCAACTATGTGATGGAAGAGTACGGCCAGCCCATGCATGCCTATGACTACGACCTGATCGCCGGGCAGGAGATTATTGTGAAACGGGCCGGGGACGGGGATACCTTCCAGACCCTGGACGGGCAGGTGAGAAACCTGGACCACACGGTTCTGATGATCAACGACGGGGAGAAGGAGGTCGGCATCGCGGGCATCATGGGCGGAGAGAATTCCAAGATCACGGACGATGTGAAGACCATGGTGTTTGAGGCAGCCTGCTTTGACGGGCCCAATATCCGTCTGTCAGCGAAAAAGATCGGACTTCGGACCGACGCGTCAGGCAAATTTGAGAAGGGCCTTGACCCTAACAACGCCCAGGCTGCCATTGACCGGGCCTGCCAGCTGGTGGAGGAGCTGGGAGCCGGGGAAGTGGTGGGCGGTATGATCGACATTTATCCCGAAAAGCGTCAGGAGAGGCGGATCGCCTTTGATCCGGATAAGATCAATCGTCTTTTAGGAACAGATATTGACAAAAAGGATATGGTGGAGTATTTTTCCAGGCTGGAGTTAAGGCTGGATGAGGAGGCCGGGGAGGTGATCGCGCCTACGTTCCGCCAGGATCTGGAGCGGCCGGCGGATATTGCCGAGGAGGTGGCCAGGTTCTTTGGGTATGACAATATCCCAACCACCCTGCCCTCCGGGGAGGCTACTACCGGCGGCCTGACCTACAAGCTGAGGGTTGAGCAGACAGCCAGGGAGATCGCGGAGTTTAGCGGGTTTCACGAGAGTATGACTTACTCCTTTGAAAGCCCCAAGGTGTTTGACCGGCTGTTGATTCCGGAGGATTCTCCCCTGCGCCAGGCCATTGAGATCTCCAATCCTCTGGGGGAGGATTTCAGCATTATGCGGACCACGCCGCTTCACGGGATGCTTACCTCTCTTTCCACCAACTACAACCGGAGGAATAAGAATGTGCGGCTGTACGAACTGGCCAATATTTACCTGCCCAAGGAATTGCCTCTCCGGGAGCTGCCGGATGAGCGGATGCAGTTTGTGCTGGGGGCTTACGGGGACGTGGATTTCTTTGACATGAAGGGCGTTTTGGAGGAATTTTTCGACAAGGTGGGCATGAGCAAAAAGCCTCACTATGACCCTATGGCGGGAAAACCATGGCTTCACCCGGGACGCCAGGCCAATGTGGTCTACGACGGAAAGGTGGTAGGGTATCTGGGGGAGGTCCATCCGGATGTGGCGGACAATTATAAGATCGGGGAGAAGGCCTACATCGCCATTCTGGATATGCCGGAAGTGCTTGGGTGTACCACCTATGACAGAAAGTACGAGGGCCTTGCCAAGTACCCGGCCGTGACCAGGGATATCAGCATGGTGGTCCCCAAATCCATCATGGTGGGGCAGATCGAGGATGTGATCGAACAGCGGGGCGGAAAGATCCTGGAGAGTTATGAATTGTTCGATATTTATGAGGGGGCTCAGATCTTGGCCGGGCATAAGTCTGTGGCCTACTCCATTACCTTCAGGGCGAAGGACCGGACGCTGGAGGATAAGGAAGTGAATAAGGTGATGGAGAAGATCCTTCACGGCCTTCGGGGGATGGGGATTGAGCTTCGGGCTTAGGATGTGAAAAACAAGGCTTAGAGATTCCATGTATAGATGGACCGTTTACCATAAATAGCTGGTAAACGGTCTTTTTTGTCAGGATTTGCGATTTATGAGTTGTATTTAGAGAGTGTGAATGATTGCGATGTCTAATTTCTTCCTTAATTACTGTCCCTTATAGGAAATAATAGGTTTACTTTATATATAGAAAGTGATATACTTTCTAAGAAGCAAACAAAGCGACACAATTTGACATAAAATAAGGAATCTGCGGTGATACCGCTTGTATTCCCTTCCAGGGCAGAAAGTCCTGGATAGGCTTATTAAAGGATGGTAGAGGAAGGAGAGAAGATGAGAATGAAAGTATTAAAACGTGGATTAGCCGCCTTTTTGGCAGTAGTGCTTTTAATGCCTGGCAGAGCATCTATAGTGGCTAATGCATCACCTTTGGAATCTGTAGAAACGCAGATATCTGAAGGTACAACAGTGGAAGAAAGGCTTCAAGAACAGAGGAAGGAGGACTTTGAAGAATCGGAAGTATCCGAAATGGAAAGCAAAGAAGAAAGCCTGAGGGAAGATTTGATCGCCACGACAGAGAATGTGACTGATGAAGAGGAAGACTCTTTAAAAGATTCTCTGCCTGTGGAAAGTGTGGTTACAGATGAAAGCAAAGCAGTGAGTGAGTCGGAAAGTGACTTCCATGAGTTGGAAAGCACGGAAGCTCTTGTGGATTCTGAGGATGATGGGAATCTTGAAGCTGATGAAGAGAGTGCCATACAAACCATTATTTGGGAAAATGTGGCCAAACTTTTGGAAAACAAAGAGTCCGAGGAGGAGCTATTTACAGCGACTCCCAATAATGCAGAGAAAGCATCAGAAAGTAGAGATGAAGATGAAGGTGGAGACAGGATTGGATTTAACACAGGGAACCATACATTTTATGTAGTCAGCCGTGAAGAATTTGAAGAAGGTTTGGGGGATGTGTATTTCAGTGAAGACGGGAGTTATACTATTAATATTCCGGAGGAGAATCCGTTCTTTCCATACGAGATACAATTTACACATGAGGACAAAGTATTCGATAAATGGTTTATGACACCAGATGATCATGTGACTATAGGAGGACATGAGTTTTATGTCTCTGCTAGTTTCGATGGTACAGCTGTGACACAAATGAGTTTTAATGTTGCGGGGGATACAGTAGCAGTATATCCAGAGAAAAAGACATTTACGGACGGCGATGAGATTATGGAGTTATCGCTTTTGCCGCTGGAAGAGAAATACTTGACAGTTTCTCTAAGAGATTATACCCCAGTAGACCTGACAAGAGTATCTTTGGATACGGTGTTTACAGGGAATGCTCAACTGAATGATACGGATAAGATAATGTGGGCTTATGGTGCGGATGGTAATGATTATACGATCAGCCAGGTTGGTGATGTTATCAATATGAGCCGTGATACTATGTACGGATATCCTAGCTGGCAGATGATCGTAGGAAATGACAATCAGCTTGATGCCGGAAATACCCGATATATCATACATTTAGATATTAACGCATCAAGACAGTGGCTGAAACCAAAAGTATACAAACAGGACGGAGAGGGAAAACGGACAGAGGTTACTATAACAGAGAGCTACTATGATGATTCTCCAAGTCTATATGAAGATCCAGAGGAAAGCAGGGTTTTAAACATCTATGCCTCTACCAGAGAATTAGACAGGAAAAGCGACGCATATGTAGGGCTGGAGATAAATGAGTCGCTTTATGGCAATGTGCGATATGACTCTTTAAGGGTATATAAAGGCAGAGAGATTGCGGATGGCGCAGATATTACAGAACAGATATTTGCGCGGGACATGACTCAGAAGGATGCAGGATATCTGTTACCCGAAGATGCATGGATTACGATAGTCGCTTATGATGCCGCAGGAAATGTGATTGGAAGTCTGCCGTTAGAACTGGATCTGAATCGGAGTGATAATGAGATATCTGTATCCGGAATAAATGATTATGATGAAAGCAGCGGACAGTGGAAAGATATCGTGCAGAGTCGCATTTACAGCAGTGACAGCAATGGTTGTGAAATACGTACCTTTAAACTCGATTATGGATATACCGCAGATAAAGAATATCATATGCAATTTTGTTACGAAAAGGCTGGATGGGTATCCTATTCCGATGAAGTGACTGCGGCTTATGTAGGAAGATATTCTTCCATAGCAGAAGCGACAAGTGCAGGCGCGGGAGATGTTAAGGATGCCTTGTTCGGACTTGATGGCGGCCAGGGATATAAAACTAACTATAGTACAGGTATTTATTTCACTGTTTTTGTAGGGAAAGATGATTCCGATAAACAGGAGATCTATCAGTTGCTGGTAAAAGTGGAAGAAGGGGAGAAGGAGGAGCCGGTTCTCAACTATAGCACTTCCATAAGATTTACCGGGCTGAAAGACGCAAATGGAGCGGATATTGATCCCTGCTATGTGATCAATGCCGAAGAAGATTCCTATGGAGATAATTCCTATCGGACGCTTTTAGTAGGAAAAGATGTGGATCTGACCAATGTAGCTCCGGTATTTGAGATTAACGAACAGGGAATAAATCTTTATGCAAAAGGGAGTAAGGAACCAGAGATCAGTGGAAAAAGCCTCCACGACTTTTCAAGGGGGCCGATACAATATACGGCTGGATCGGAGAGCAAGACAGAACAGCAGAATTACTGGCTGCAGATAGTAAAACAGACAGGCACAGAAGGAAAAATCTATATAAACAGCTTGGAAGATAAAGATTCCAATACACAGATAGTTGACGGGGTAACCTATTCCACCCGCGAAATGGTACTTGACGGATATTTTAACTATAGTCATGATATCTTATTGATCAATACAGGTGAGAATCCTATTACGGATCTAATCGCAGAGTTGGAATCTAATGATGTTGAGTTAGATCCATATTGGACGTTGAAGGGTGAGCAGAATCTGTCAGGCTTTGATAAGCTGGAGAGTGATAAAGCTTATGGACAACTGGCTAATTTTGCAAAGCTGCGCATTAAAGCAAAAGGTGATGTATCAGATCGAAGAAATGTCTCTGGTACACTGACCATTAAGTCAGGCAACGACATTTTGATGGTGCTGACTTTGACTGGTACTATAGGCGATCCATATATTACCACTGATGAGCTTTGGGATGCTGTCAAGTATGTCCCCTATGGATTTATGATCCAGAATAATAATAAATATAATTGGAACAGAGTAAGTTATAGTTTAAAAAGCGGCACCTTGCCTCAGGGCATGAGACTTTATATGAATGGCGAGTTATATGGTGTTCCAAAAGAATATGGAGAATTCACCTTTACTGTTGAGATGGAGAATAGCGGCAGAGATATGAAACCGAGTGAAAAAACTTTCACACTTACCGTCCTGGACAACACCAACCTCAATGTTTACAACGCATCTGACGAAGGATATTCAATTCTGGAACATATTGGACAGGAAGTGGGAGCCGGAAGCCGGGATTATCTTTTGAGCAATATTAACGATCAGCTATATGTTTCATCAGGCGAATATGGTGAGTTTATCGCCCTCTGGCTCAATGGTGAGAAATTGGTTGCGGAGGAGGATTATACAAAAGAAAGCGGCAGTACCAGGATTACGATCAGAAAACAGACCCTTGCAGCGAAGCTTAGGGAAGGAACTAACACGATTGCAGCGGAATTCCGAGTAGAAGGCAAACGGGATAAGGATCTGAAGCGTACAGCGCAGAACTTTAGAATTGGCAGTTCACAATCAACCGGGGGGACAGTTAGTGGTGGAAGCAGCAGTAGCAGTAGTAATTCCGGAGGGTATGCCGGGAAACCTACCATAACTTATGACTCTAAAAAGGGCAACGTACATATAAGAAATGGAATCATCACAGGACAAGGAGCCGGATATTCTCACTGGCAGCAGGATGAAAACGGTTGGAAGCTGATCTATGCCAATGGGACTACAGCAGTAGGACATTTGACCACTCTGGAGGATGGCAGAACTGTGGAGCAGATTCTCTGGGAGAAAATCAATGGTTCATGGTATGCTTTTGGATTAAATGGATATTTAAAATCCGGGTGGGTGTTTGATCATCAGCTGAATGCCTGGTATAATGTTTCTGTTGAGAATGGGATGCAGGGCGGATGGTATACAGACAGTCAGGATCAGCAGACATATTATCTGGATCCGAAGGCTGGCAATCTGACAACTGGCTGGCGATCTATTGATGATAAGTGGTATTATTTTAATGCGTTGACACTGGGTAGTACATGGAAACTTGATGAAGAGACAGGAAAATGGAATTATGATGTGAAAAGTAAATTAAAACCCTTTGGCGCCATGTTTAAAAGTGAGAAAACACCAGATGGATATTTTGTAGGTTCTGATGGTGTGTGGGATGGAAAAGAACCGTAATTTACAGTGTAAGCTACAAAAAGGCCCTCTTCGGAGGGCTCTTTTTGTTTGTGTAGTCTATACAATATGATTTCTTAAGTTTCTATATAGAAAGTATTTTACTTTCTATATAGAAAATGCTATAATTCAAGAAATAGAGGTTTTTGGTTGGGGAAGGAGTTAGAGATGTTGAATCTATCTGAAAGTGAATTGTTGCTGTGGGGTGGTATTGCGGTTATGACTGTGTCAGTTGGCATAGGAATTTTTTGTATGGTTTTGTTTACGTTGACAGGTAGAAGGCTAAAAAAGAAGCTTGAGGAAGAGTATGGGAAGCCACAAAAGTAATACGATGATGGAAATATATGGAAGAAAGATATGGAGGGATATTTATGTCTCGGGTGATTGCAGACCTTTATGAAATACAGAATCAGATTGGTTCTGGAGGCGGTGGGATTGTATATTTGGGAAGTCATCTGCGACTAAAAAAGGAGATTGTTCTGAAAGCAGATAAACGCAGTCTAAATGCCAAACCTGAAATGTTACGGCGGGAAGTGGATATGCTTAAAGGGCTGAATCATATGTATATCCCCCAAGTGTATGATTTTGTTCAGGAAGATGGCATTGTATATACAGTTATGGACTTTATCGACGGGGAAAGCCTGGACAAACGATTGGAAAGAGGGGAGCATATACTCCAGCCCCAAGTTATACGGTGGGCGTGTCAGCTTCTGGAAGCCCTCGTTTATCTTCATGGACGCTCTCCTTACGGCATCCTTCATGGGGACATCAAACCGGCTAATATTATGGTCCGCCCTAACGGTGATATCTGTCTGATTGATTACAATATCGCCCTTGCTCTGGGTGAAGACGGTGCAGTAAAGGCGGGGTACAGCTTGGGTTATGCTTCACCTGAACATTATGGTATAGAATATAAAAGCGGCAGAACGCGTGCCAGATTCGGCTTTAATTCGAAATCCCGCTTCGGAGGCGGAAAGCATTCTGTGGATGAAAGAAAGGTGAAAAGAGTCACCAAGCTTGTGGAGTCTGATCAGGACAATAATTTCCATTCCCTTAAAGAATGCAAAGAGGATAAAAAGGAGCAGATTACACTGGATGCGCGCTCTGATATTTATAGTCTAGGCGCAACTCTGTATCATCTGATTGCCGGTTATCCTCCAGCGGAGGATGCCCGACAAGTAGAGCCTTTGGGCGCTGGTATCTGTAGCAAGCAGGTGGCTAAGATTATTCAAAAGGCCATGGATCCAAATCCAGATATGCGTTATCAGACAGCAGATGAGATGCTGGATGCGTTTAGGCATCTGCACAGAAGGGATGAGCGGGGTATCCGCCATAGGCGCCGCGCTGCAGTTTGCGCAGCAATGGTATCAGGAATATTTCTGACAGGAGGAGCCTGCTCTGTTGTAGGCTTGAGGCAGATGGAGCAAATGCAGGAGGCTTTAGCATTGGCAGAGTATTCATCCAATAGTCTTGCGAAAGGAAATGTGTCAGAAGCGATCAGGCAGGCTTTAAAGGCGATTCCGGAAGGCGACAGTATTTTTGACGCGCCGGTCACTGCCCAGGCACAAAAAGCTCTTACTGATGCCCTGGGAGTTTATGATCTGTCAGAAGGGTTTAAGCCTCTTGATACTATGGAGTTCCCTTCTGCGCCTTTTGGGATTCAGATATCTCCAAAAGGAACTCGATTTGCAGTGCTCTATTCCTATGAAGCGGTAGTGTTTGACACGGAAACCTTGGAGATGGTTGCCGTTTTGCCCCTTGAGTCATCTGCTTTATCTGATGTGGTCTTTGTGGATGAATCTCATGTTGTGTATGCAGGAAAGGATGGGGTATCTGCCTATGACCTGGATGCCCGATCTATACTGTGGACAGGGCAGACAGCTACTACTCTAGCAGTATCCGCAGACGGTACAGTAGTGGCGGCAGTGAACCGGGATGCTAATCATGCAGAAATATACCATATGGCAGATGGGGAAAGGATGACAGACTGCTCATTTGATGGGCAATGTATGCAGGTGGCCTCCAATGATATTTTTGCCGATCCTGGAGGTTCGATTTTTGCGCTAAATAGTGATGGAACCATGCTGGCTGTTAGTTTCCAGGGTGGAGGACTCAGAATTTTTGATTTGGAAGCTCCGGAGGATGACCTGTATATTTTTGACAGTTCAGACTATATGTATTTTGAGGGAGGATTTCACGAAAAATATTTCTCGTTTGCTGCAGATGGTAATAAGAAAGCGATATTTGGTCTGATCGATACTGAACAAGGGATTTATGTAGGAGATTTTGAGTCATCAGATAGATTTATTCTTAAAGCAGATGAAAAGGGGATCTATCTGGCCAATAGGAATATCTTGGTAGATTTTAATCCGGATACCTTTGAGGAAACAGAACTGGCCTATACAGATCAGGAAAAAATCACTGCATTTTCTGTTGGAAATGGTTATGTCCTGACAGCTACAGATAGTCCAGGCTTTTCTTTTTTTGACAGAGGAGCTGGGCAAATGTCATGGGAGGGATGTGAGGAAAATTGGGATTTTGTCGCATTAGCTGGAGATTGTGGTATCTTGGGAAATCGCGATGAGCCATCTGTGCGTCTGCTGAAGTTGGAAGACCACAGAGATATGCTGGTCTTGTCTTATGACGCTCGTTTTCCTCACGATGAGTCTCGCATTAGCCAGAACAGGAAGACTGCGATGCTCTTTGATTATAAATCATTTTGTGTCTATGATATGGCAGGTAATATCCTGGCTCAGGAAGAGCTGCCAGAACCAGAACAAATCTATGATCAGCAGTTTCGGAAAAGTACGGAAGGATCATGGTTAGAAGTTACCTGGTATGACGGAACAGTGCGCTGTTACGACGCGGCAGACGGTTCGCTGATATCACAGGAAAAGAAGGGGGCTCCGTCAAAAGATCTGTATGAGGAATTTTACACGGATGACTACAAGATCGCGTCATCCCTCCATGGAACACCGCAGGTGTATGATCTTGAAAGCGAACAAAAGGTAGGAGAACTGGAAAAGGACGCTTACCTGACTTATGTAACTCAGGTAGGGGAATATATCATTACAGAATATATTAGCACAACAGGAGAGCCATATGGACTCCTGTTAAACGATAGACTCCAGACACTGGCCCGTTTGCCGTGGCTGTGTGATATTTCGGATGGGATGCTGGTATTTGATTATGGAGCGGGAACTTTAAAACAGTGTCCTTTGTATACACTCCAGGAATTGATCATTTTGGGAAAGTCTTTTGAAAAGGAAACATCCTGACAAATTCCAAGATCAGACAAGGAAGTGTTAGTTTATGTGGAACGGGGGAATTTAGACAATTATTATGTTAAGTTTGGCCCTAGAAAATTTGGTATGGCGATCCATATCCATTAGGCAGCGATCATAAGGGGGATTGTGATGGTAATGGCAATAGGAGTTGGGATTCTGGTGGTCCTTGGAATCATGATGATCATTGTTGTAAGAAATAAGAGGAAGAGAATTTTGGAAGAAAGATTTCAGGCTGCCAAAAAGGTTCGGGAAGAGTCACTTAAGGAAGCTCTGGCTAACAATCTGGAACCATCGGCGGATATGGATGTACGAGCTCCATATAGGCCCTATAAGGTAGATTATTCTACTGGTGAAGGACAGGATTATGGGGAAAAGTTGCCTTTGTTGCAAATTATCGAAAAAAATAAGCTTTCGGAAAAAAAATATATCTTTCGTGCCAGTGAAATGATAACTCTTGGAGTTCAGTTTGGATCAGTGGACATCCTCAATAATATGGAAAATGGCGAAGGCTGGTGTGAACTTTATTTTCAAAAGGATGTGTACTGCGCCCGTTCTCTTGGAAATCATCGAGTTTTGATTCAAAGAAAAAAGCATACAGCAGAAATAGATCGATTTGGCATCAAATTGAGATCAAAAGATATCATAAAAATTGAAGATACAACCTTTCAGATTTTTTATGTAAAAGGATAGATTCTTCATCTTAAGGAGAAAAGAGAATGAGTATTGTTCTTTCAGTATACAGTAAAAACGCATTTAAAGAGTTTGTTCTTCCGGCAGTGAACAACACGGAAATGGTACTTGTCCTGGAGCAGTATATTTTTCAGATTCGTGAGGCGATTGAGTTAAAGCTGGAGGTTCTTGATGGAAAGTGGTATTTCCAGGATATGGATGAACGGATTTATGCAAATCATAAAGGATATGGTGGTAAATATCTGGAGGATCAGGATACCTATACACTAATATCGAAGAATAAAGAGGAACTGGCTATTATGGTCCGCATAGTTGAAAGTCCTTTTAGTGTATATGATAAGTTTAGTCTAAAAGGAATAAACAGGATTACTATGGGTACAGGACCAGAGAATGCTATTGTCTATTCAGCTTTTTATGGCGGAGCGCAGATCATCTCTGGAAAACATGCCGAGTTGGTAAGACAGCAGGAACGATGGATCTTAAATGATCAGAGCGCCAATGGAGTATTCATCAATGATGTCCGTGTCCACGGAAATCGGGTACTGGAATTTGGGGACAGGATTAATATATGGGGACTCCGTATCGTCTATCTTGGAGACGTGCTGGCATTTAACCAGTCAGCTGATCTGAAATTGGATTCATCAGTCCTTAGGAGATTTGACCTTACAATTCTAGATCCGTTTGTGGAAGGTGGTAAAGACGAGGCCAGAGACAGCGGACTTTTGGAAAAAGTCTTTTATCATCGGTCTCCGCGAAATATGGAGTCCTTGGATATGGAACCAATTGAAATTGAACCGCCGCCTGCGCCTGTAGAGGAGGAGGAGATGCCGCTTTTAATGTTGATAGGCCCCTCTTTGACCATGATGTTGCCTATGATGTTGGGGACTGGTATGGCGATCATTAGCAGCAGGATGGGAGGTACTGCCAGTGGGGCTTATATGTATACAGGATTGATCACAGCCCTGTTTTCTGGTGTGTTTGGGGCATATTGGGCAGTCTCTAATATGAATTATGCTAGAAAAAAGACCCGTCAGAATGAAACAAGACGTTTTGACGCATACAGTGAATACTTGTTGAAATGCTCTGATGAGGTAAAGGAGAAATACACCCAGAGTATTCGGATCCTAAGAGAACGATATCCGTCGGTGGATCAGGTGATTGGAAACGGAAAGGCTATATCGGATGAATTATGGGGGAGGAATCGTTCTCATGAAGATTTTCTGTATCACCGTCTGGGCGTGGGCGATAGGCCTTTTCAGATTGACATTCAGGTCCCTAAGGAAAAATTCCAGTTGATCAATGATACACTGGCCGACAAACCCAAGTTTATTAAGGAGAGTTATAAAATTCTGCATGATGTACCAGTAGGGATTGATCTGGAGGAGGATACACTGATCGGTGTTGTTGGAGGTGATAGGAAAGCTGGAGCTTATCAGGTGGTGTATGCTCTTGCCGCTCAGATCGCTACTCAAAACTGTTATACAGATGTAAAGATGGCATTTATCACCAGAGATGAGAAATATAACGGCCAAGATGCGTGGAGTTTTACAGAATGGCTCCCCCATGTATGGTCCCAAGATAAAAAGAATCGTTATGTTTCCTTGGAGGAATCCCAATCAGGTGATGTGTGTTATGATCTGACACAAGTGTTGCGTCAGAGGACGGAGGAAACATCAGTTCCTGGAAAGGAGCGTATCAGATTCAACCCCCATTATGTACTTTTCGTAGAAGATGGATCACTACTGGAAGGGGAGATGATCAACAAATATATTTATGGAAAAGAACAGCAACTGGGGATCACTACTATTTTAATGGCTGAGAAATATTCGGATCTACCTAATTCCTGTGAATGCATCATCCAAAATGACTCGGAATACCAGGGGGTTTTTAATGTAAAAAGTGGGCGCAATAACGGCACACCAATCAGATTTGACTCTATGAATGCAAAGGCTTTGCGTAAGATAGCCAGAATGTTGGCAAATTTGGAAGTAGATGAAGTAGAAGTGGGAGGCGAGATTCCAGGGGCAGTGACATTTTTAGAGATGTATGGAGTTACGGCTCTTGAAGAACTGCATGTGTTAGAGAGATGGAAAAAGAATCGTACCTATGACAATATGAGATCATTGATTGGTATAAAGTCTGGAGGACAGCACTGTTATCTGGATCTCCATGAACGATATCATGGGCCTCATGGGCTTGTTGCCGGAACTACAGGTTCAGGAAAATCTGAAACATTGCAAACCTATATGTTGTCTCTGGCTCTGAATTTTAGTCCGGATGACATAGGATTTTTTATCATTGATTATAAGGGCGGCGGCATGGGTAATCTGTTTTCAGGACTTCCCCATATCCTCGGTCAGATTTCAAACCTTTCCGGCAATCAAGTTCATCGGGCCATGGTGTCAATAAAGAGTGAGAATGTACGCCGTCAGAGAGTTTTCAATGAGAATGGTGTTAACAATATCAATGCATACACTCGGCTGTATAAAAATGGCGAGGCTAAGCAGCCGATTCCCCATTTGTTCATTATTATTGACGAGTTTGCGGAGCTAAAACGAGAAGAACCTGATTTTATGAGAGAACTTATCAGCGTTGCGCAGGTGGGACGAAGCCTGGGAGTACATTTGATACTGGCAACACAGAAGCCCAGTGGCACAGTAGATGACAACATCTGGAGCAATTCGAAATTTAGACTATGTCTGAGAGTTCAGGATCGACAAGATAGTATGGATATGCTTCATAAACCGGATGCGGCTTATTTGACTCAAGCTGGACGAGGATACCTACAAGTTGGCAATGATGAACTTTATGAACAGTTCCAATCTGGGTGGAGTGGTGCAGTTTACGATGATGAGACAGGAAGCGCTAAGCAAGTTATTGCAAAGCTTTTGACTAGTACGGGGCGAGCTGGGCTTGTAGGAAATCATATGAAGACAAAGAGAAAAACGGCAGCCAAATTAAAATGGATTGCGTCTTTGTGTGAGGTCTTAGGGAAGGCAGACTTAGAAGATCCTTCAGGATATTACAGATCTCTGGAAAAAGCTGGGATTGACCATCCGGAGAATGAATATAATTCTCGGTTGTTACATAATTTCGCTCAGCTCTATCAAGAGGCGTGTGGTATACATGGTGATAATCTGGAACTTGTATGTCAATATATTGTCGATTCTTCAGAAAGCCGTAAGATCAAACTGCCGGAGATGAAAGAAAAATCTCAGTTAGATGCAGTAGTTGAATATCTGGCAAAGATCACAAATGAGGCTGGATATCAGAAACAGCAGCCTTTATGGCTGCCGGTATTGCCAAAATCTATTCCACTGGAAAAACTGGATGGGTATTTAGGACAGGTATTCTCAGATGGAAAGTGGCCAGAGCAGGAAACACGCTGGGAATTAAAAGTTATGATAGGCATGTGTGACGATCCGGTCAATCAATACCAGCTGCCGCTTATATTAAATTTTGCACAGGACGGAAATCATGCAGTGTGTGGTATCAGCATGAGTGGAAAAAGCACATTTTTACAAACGGTTATTTATTCTCTGATCCAGAGATACTCCCCAGAGTATCTGAATCTGTATATCCTTGATTTTAGTAGTCGGATGATGGAGCCCTTTGAGAATGATGCTCATGTAGGCGGTATTTTGTACGAAAATGATCTGGATACAGTAGGAAAATTTTTCTATATGGTGCAGTCCATGGTACAGGAGAGGAAGGAGCTGTTTCGGGGTGGAAATTATTATCAGTATGTTAGTAAAAATGGGGTTATATGTCCGTCAGTGGTCATTGTAATCGATAATATAGCTAATTTTAGGGAAAAGACAGAAGAGGCATATGATGATCTCCTTCTCCAGATATCCAGAGAGTGTACAGCAAACGGCATATATCTGTTGGTTTCTGGTGCAGGATTTAATACTACAGAAATACCAGGAAAATTAAGCGAGAATATCCGTCGGGCTATCTGCCTGGAGATGCAGGATAAGTTTGCTTACAGTGATATCCTGCGTTCTACGCAGATTCAAACACTACCGGAGCCAGGAGTAGCTGGCCGCGGTCTAGCCCAGGTGGATGGGGATATTCTGGAATTCCAGACTTGTGTTGCACTGGAAGCTTCTGATGATTATAACAGGGTAGAAGAGATTCAAAAACAATGTAGTGTTATGACTGCAGCATGGAAAGGAAAGCATGCAAGACCGATTCCTCATATTCCGGAAAAACCCATATGGCCCCTGTTTCGTGCGTTGGAAGAAGTCCAAAAACAGGTGGATGATTATTCTATCCTGCCTATTGGATATGATCTGGCCACAGCAGATGTTGTGGGAATCAATTTGAAACAAACTTATTGTTTCATGGTTTCTGGAAAGAAGGGGACTGGAAAGACTAATCTGCTGCGGATCATGATGCGGATGGCGGCAGAAAAAAGAGGAAAAGTTGCCGTAGTAGAGTTCCATGGTTCTGAACTTAGCCGCGAGGCTCAAAGTCTTGGTATTGAGTATATCCAGGATGAGGACGAATATATGACGTTTGTGGAAGAACTTATCCCTGTATTCCAAGAGAGAAATGCCATACGCCTAAGTTTAAAGGATCAGGCGTTGGAAGATGAAGAGATTTTCGTCCAGATGAATGAGCAGCATATTCCATATTTTATTTTCATTGCGGATTTGGTAGATTATACGGAAGTCCTTCATAGGAATGAAAAAGATTACAGAATTGATGGCGCAATGACGAATTTCCAAGAAAAGGGTAGTATGCTAAATATTTATTTCTTTGCTGCTTTAAATCCAGATAAAACTGGGAATGCGATGGGAGAGAGCATTTTTGAGACTTTTGTTTATTACAAAACAGGTGTCCATCTTGGAGGTTTCGCAGATTCGTTGACGCTCATGGAATTCCCCGGGGTAGGTTATAAAGAGCTTTCTTCTGGTGATAAACCAGGCTGTGGTTTGATGACTTATGGGGACGGGGCGGAAACGATCCGTATAGTAACGCCATCTGCCAGGGGGGAGGTATGATCACATATTTAGCACTGCTTAAAAAGAGAGAGGAACATGAGCAGCTTTTGACAATTATCCGAAAATATGCTGCAGTCTATACAGACGAGTTGTGGTCATACCTGTATTTTCAGGATGTTTCACAGACAGAGAGGCTTTTGGAGACGGAACCAGTGCTGGATCTAATCAGCTGGGACGTGACCATAGACGGCGCTCTGCCGCTGCTTAAGAAGATGCGCCGTCAATATCAGAAAGCATTTTTGATAATCATAGCTGATATGTCCGTATCTCCAATGGCGTATTTAAGGCCTGGTATAGCTCCAGGAGCATTGCTTTTAGAACCTGTTGGGCGGAATGATATAGAAAAAGTAGTAAAGGATTTGTTTGAAGTATTTATAGGAGATCTGCAGAATGATCAGATAGAGTCCTTTCTGGTAGAGACAAGGGAAGGAAGACAGTATATTCCCATAACGCAGATAGATTGCTTTGAAGCAAAGGAGAAAAAGGTCTTTGTCAGGACAAAAAGCTGTGAATATGGTTTTTATGATACATTAGATGAGCTTGAGAACCGTCTGCCTGTAGATTTTATGCGTTGTCACAGGAGTTATATTGTTAATTTAAGGCGGGCAGAAAGTTTGAATCTGGCAGAGAGTTTGATACGGATGATGGATGGAGTCCAGATTCCTTTTTCCAGAAGTTACAAAAAAATACTGAAGGAGCATTTTAATAATGTGTGACTATGCTGTATTTTTATCACGCCTGGAATTTTCCATAGTGCTTATGGCAGGAGGAGTTGAAGAACTTCCGTGTTTTATCCTTACGGAGCCAGAGAAAACAGATCAAAAGGATATGACAAAAGCAATCCATAGTCTGGTCATAAAGGGATTTGTTCAAATAAAAGCTACAGGATTATGGTTGGTTCCGTGGCTGGCCAAGATGATAGAAGTCATTAAAAACTCAATCGAGGTACTATTTATGGAACCGGGGGATAGCAGTCAGCCCCAAAGGATTGTATATCTGGGGCAGCAAGCAGTTGTTTTGGAAAACACGACTGAAATTAACCAGGAATTTCGAATAATGCTGAAAAGTTCTGGAGATCTTTGGCCATGGATCGAGGAAGTTTTTGATATTCCGGATGTGCATAGCGGTTCAAAAGACGAAGCTCTGGAACTGATTCGATTAAGCAAATCGGCGGGAGCGGAAATTGATCAGTTCCGGGATGTGGGATACTCTGAAAATTGTAGCGGAATTCATTGTTGGATGAAAAAAATAAAAGATGAAATGGGAGACCAGCCGCTTATAGGCATACGTCTGATAGGAAGTACAGATAGATCGTTAGGTTGGGATCTGATCATAGTTCCTGGCAGTATGAATTTGTGGTTTCTATATAGTGACGGACATTTTCTTGAGATTGTGCCGGATTCTATGGAATTAAGAAAGGAAATGCGAAAGCTATTCTGGAGGGGAGAAAAATGATCATTGTGGATATTGAGGTTCCTTCTATTGAGAGAAAATATCAATTTAGTGTGGAGGAGCAGGTTTCAGCAGAAACTATAATCGCTGAATTGGCAGAGGTGATCTGCCAAAAAGAGCAATGTACACTAAAAGGAGATGTGTCTGATTTATGTCTGTGCGCAGGGGAGTGCGGACGAATACTGAATCGTAGCGAATCTCTGGCCAGGCAAGGCATAGCCAATGCGGACTGGCTTTTACTTGTGTAAAAGATATGACCTGCCATTCATCCTGAAAACCTAACTGTTTGTCAGTTATTTCTCGAAAAAACGACGGTCATGATATACTGAGGATGTTTGAAGGAGATGACAGCCAATGCAGGTGAGTATAAAGACAGCGCCAATGAACATTGTATCAGATGATATGATCTGTATGCAGAGAAAAATAAATATATGTATATCAGAGTTAGCGCAGATCAGACGGGAGCTTGGCTCGTTATCCGGTTTGGAAGAGTCTATCGTCCAGATAAGGCAATGTGAAGAAGAACTAGAAATACAGGTAAGCTATTGTATATTGTTGGGAAACGCAATCTGTCAGATATGCAGGCAATATACAGATACAGAATATATAGCTATTGATTATAGTGAGGATGTGAGGAGAAAAGCGCAGAGAGGCTCAGTCGGCAATCGGACTTTAAAGGAGCTTTATTCTTTATTTAACACTGTATTTTTCACAAAGGGGGGAGATTAGGTTGGCAGTCAAAGAAATTTCAATCGATACCGGGATTCTTTCCAGGGATATCGATCAATTAGGTATATTACTTGGACGCTTGAAAAAGGATAAAGAGAAGATGATTCAAGAGATACAGGAGTTAAATACCATGTGGAAGGGGCCATCTAACCAAGCATTTAATACTCAATTTAAGTCCGACTGCACATCATTTGAGAATTTGTGCAAAACGATTCAGGAAATGATCCAATCTATGGAACATGCGAAGACAGAGTATGAGTTGTGTGATAATAAGGTCAATGGCTTGATCAACGCGCTTAAGATATAAGATTAGGAGGGTATAACATGGCACAGTGGACAACAGAAGGTATACTGGATGCGAAGACCAGATTTCAAGGGTCTAGTATTCTTGTGGATACCAATACTATGATTGCCAAGGCGAATACGGTATCTTCTGTTATCTCGGATGTAGAGAGGACTTTTCAGGAACTACAGAGAGTTGTTAATAAAACTGCCAGCTATTGGATTGGGATTGCAGGGGATCATCACCGGAAGATGTTTCAGGCGGAACAGGATGATATCACATTTATACTGAATCGGTTAAAAGAGCATCCGGAAGATTTAAAACTAATGGCAGGAAACTTTGAGCTGACAGAACGGAATCTAACAGAACTTAACCGGCAGTTGCGCAGCGACTATATTTAGGAGGCGGCATGAAGAGCAGATCGAAAATCAGGATGGATTTTGCAAAGGCCAAGGCAGATGCAGATAAAATTGATCGGATTGCGTCAACTATGAGGAATCTTTCTAGGAGAGATCTAGAAAGTTCGATGAATAATCTGGCAGCAGCATGGACAGGAGCGAATTCAAGACTATTTCTAAAAAAGGAGGAACAATTGCAGCGGAATATGGATCAGACAGTGAGGGAACTATTTGATATTGCCGCTGACATACGCAGAATTGCTCGTCAGGTATATGAAGCTGAAATGCGGGCATACGAGATTGCAATTCGCAGAGATAGCTGAGCATTTTCGGAGATTGTATGTAAACTATTTGGAAAACCAATAGTTACATAATATAAAGAAAAACAGGAGGATCTATATTATGGCTAAGATCAGAGTAACCCCGCAAACTCTTAGGAGTAGAGCAAATGAGCTAGAAACCTTAAACAATAAGTTTAAAAGCGAGGTGACAAAATTAAGGAGTCAGAATTCTACTTTGGGTAACCAGTGGAAAGGCGATGCCCGCAATGCGTTTGATAAAGAATTTCAGAAGGATGCAACAAAGTTTGATGAATTCCATAAGGGTATTCAGGAATTTATCCGTGTACTGCGTGCCAATGCGGATGAGTATGACAAAGTTGAGAACACGAATACCAGTATTGCAAGCGTAAGAAATTCATAAAATTATTAAAAAGGAGATTACAACGATGCAAGGTGAATTATTAGTAACCCCCCAAGTCCTTAAAAACACGTCCAATTCTTTTGAGCAGAGTAACAGATCTGTAAAGTCCACTACGGATACCATGATGCAGAAAGTAAACTCTTTAAAAAGCGCTTTCGAAGGCGATGCGGCCAATGCTTATATTCAGCAATTTAGCCGTTTACAGGATGATATGAATCAGATTAGCAAAAAGATTTCGGAGCATGTTAAGGATCTACAGGATATGGCATCCAACTATGAAAAGTCAGAGCAGAGAAATGTTCAGTCAAACAGATCACTGAAAACAGATTATATTTAAAAGCTTGCTGATAAAAACAAAGGCTTTGCTCTAAGGGATATGTAGGGCAAAGCCTTGAGAGGATTGTGAATGTTTATGGAAAGAATTTGGAGCAGAGGGATTCTGGGGGGAGTATTAGCGGTGTTTTTTTGTACCCATTTTGCGCTAGCGGCTGTGGAGGCAGGAGGTATTCTCAGTTTTGGAAATGAGGATAAAAACATTGTTTTGTATATTCAGGACCCCGGAGAGAATTATGAGATTCAATGTCAGATTGGCACCAGCGAAGTTGAGAAGATTGAGAGCCATCCTATTGCACAGGAGGCTGTTCCCATAGAAACAATCATTTTATTGGATAATTCTCTTTCCGTTGTGGATAAATATCGTCCTATGATTCGTACCGTTATGTCGGAACTTGCAGCAAACAGGATGAATGGAGAACAGTTTACAATCGCTGTATTTTCGGATCAGATTGAGTATCTTGTTGAAAAATGTACGGATTATGCACAGGTAAAGCAGGTTATAGACGGAATCACTTATCATGACCAGGAGACCTATTTGACGGATGTGCTCTATAGCATGTTGTCAGATATGAACAAGAAACAGAATATAGAAAATAAGGCAGCTTTGAAGCGAATCATCATCATTTCAGATGGTGTTGACAATAAATCCATCGGTTATACTAAGGAGGAACTGTACGGCGCTTTGGAGAAAACACCGTATCCGATTTTTACGTTAGGATGTACATACAAAAAGAATAACGAACAGCTGAAAAATATGTTTGCACTGTCAAGAATGACTGGCGGAGAGTCTTGGCTTATGGATGATGTATCTGATCCTATGGAGATCGTAAATGGTGTTTCTTCTTTAAATCGTGCTCTCAAAGTGGTTGTGACGCCAAAGGAAACGGATTGCGACGGGACCCGCAGAGGTATTAATCTGATTGTCCGTTCCGGTGATAAAAGTGTTTCAGACTCTGTTGAGATGACAATGCCTTTTGTGACGATTGCAGAAACGGTGGAATCATCTACGGAAGAACTGTCTCAGAAACCTTTGGATGAGATAGTTGTGACAGAGGTTGTCACAGAGCCGGCAGAGACAAAATCCGAATCCCCGGGAGAACTGTCAGGTGCTTTGATGATCGGAGGAGGCGTCCTGCTGTCAGGCATGATCGCCGGAGCGATTATTTTTTTAAGACGGAGACATGAGGAGAAGGAACGTTTTGTTCGGGCAGACCCAAAGACAGATCAGAGAATGAATGGCAATGGCAGAAAGCATGTAACGCAGATGGCTGATGGGGAGGAGGTTATCCAAAAACGGTCAACCATGTTTGTATGGGGCCAGGAAGCGGCTCATACACTGATTTTGGAGGATGTAAATAATCCTATCAGACGTTTTGAGGTGTCCTTAGATACATCTATCTTGGTGGGCTATGATGAGGAGTGCCAAATTCACTTGGATTATGAGGAAACGGTTTCTGGAAGACATTGTCGAATCTATGGGATTAACGGCAAAATTTTTGTAGAGAATCTTAGTCAGTCTAATGGTACTTATGTGGATGGTCAGAAGATTACAGGAGCAGTGGAGATTTTTACAGGATGCGTACTGAAGCTGGGAAATCTTAAGATGAGAGTTGAGATACGATGAAGGGGATTCAATACACAGCATTCAGTGAGGCCGGATTACGGATGAAGGAAAATCAGGATTCTCTGTTCTGTGGAGTCAGTGGTACGTCAGGCCTTTTTTTGGTGTCGGATGGTATGGGTGGCCATGAGAACGGAGCGTGGGCCAGCAGGACAATCATCAACAAAGCATCAGCCTGGTGGGATAGCTACCAAATTTCTATGGAAAAATCTGATTTTTTGAAATCAGTTCATCAATTAAAGGAAGTTTTTTCTGATGCTAACAGGGAGATTTACAGTAAAACGGAAAAAAATTTCATATGTGGCGCAACCCTTACTGCTTTGTGGATAGAGAAAAATGCCTGGGCTGTATTTTCTTGTGGGGACAGCCGATGTTATGAGACACAGGGTGGCATTCTAAAAAGAAGATTTTTCCAGCTGACAAGGGATGATGTGTGGGAAAATCAATTGGAAAATGTTCGAGGTATGACCAGACAGGAAATTCTGGCCAATAAGAATTACGGACTTTTAGTAAGGGCAGTAGGGGTGCAATCCCAATTTCAGTGTTCCATACAAAGCAATCAATGTAGAGAGAGGACATTATTTCTTCTATGTAGCGATGGCATTTACAAGTATTGTTCACATGAGATTCTGAAAAAAGCGGCGTTTTGTGGGGTGCGAGGATGGGATTTGAAAGCTGCGTCCGCGGAGATTATACGTCAAGTATTTCTAAATGGGGCAGGAGATAACTTATCATTGGTTTTGGTGAGGGCCAATAAATGATCACACGAGAAAGGTAATGGTGGTATGGGAGAGCTTAAGATAAAACCTCAGAAAATCAGGTCAACTGCGCAGGATATGAACCATATTGCCAAACAGATGAGAGAGCTTGAGAGTCAAATACGGAATATCCAGTACGGGCTAGGTTTTGAGGTAGCTCAGAAAGAGCGGGTTCGGCAACGTTTGAAAACAGCCGAAAAAGATACGGCGGATCAGTATAAAGGAATCTATAATTCAACTTCCACATTAAATAATATTGTAAATACATACGAAACAACGGAGAGAGGTCTTGCAGGATCTACGACACCGCGGTATGATATGATAAGGGATACCGTGTTGGATAACATCAAAGAGGCAATTATATTGGGAGGCAGTAGTCTGGGAACCAGTCTAAATGAACACCTTCCAGTAATTGGCCCTGGCATGCTGATCGGTAAGATTCTGGATGGAACTTCCCCTGGCTACACTTATGAGCATTTTGAGACCAAAGAAAAATATGGTGGGGAGATAAAACTGCCAGAAGGCATCAAACAGGGTGAAAAAACTTTTGTTTCTATTAATAATTCTAATGATGAACTAAAACAAAGTGATATAAAGGCATTTAAGTTATGGGATAAGTCCTGGAAAGATACGAAGTCCTTTTTTCATTCCGAGGATGCTATTGGCGACAAAGATGACAGTCATATAAGCTATAAATTTGATGTTCTAAAGCGGGAGACATCTGCAGAAATTTATGCAGGGGTATACGATACAGATTCGGTTACAGGAGCGAAACAGATACGGGGGGCTTTTGGAGGTTCCTTGGGATTTACTATGTCAGCTCTTTCGGCATCTGCAGAATCTCAGTTGGGAAATTCAGATTTTGGGGTATATGGCAAGGCTGAAATGTCGGCAGGAAAGGTTGAGGCTAAAGCTACAGGGGTCGTGGGGGTTAGAGATGCTGAAGGTAATTTCAATCCAACAGTACATGGAAAGGTTTCAGCAGAAGCCATAGCGGCAGAGGTATCAGGAAAAGCTGGTGTGAAAGTTTTAGGGGCCGATATTGGAGTTAAGGGTTCATTAAACATAGGAGTGGGGGCGCATGCGGAGGCTGGAATTAAAAATGGCATATTTAGTCTTGATGTAGGGGCTTCCTTCGGAATTGGCGGTAGCGTAAAGCTTGAGGTCGATATAGGCGGAGTTGTGAATGCTGTATCTGGCACAGCACAGTCAGTTTGGAGTACGGTTACAGATTGGTTTAGATAGTTGGATATAAAACATATAGCATATTATTAAGAAAGGAACTGTAGTATGACAAAGGGTATCAGTTATTTTCCGATAGGAACAGTAGTGGTCTTAAGGGACTCCACCGCAGCTACTATAATTTCCGGCTATTTGGCGGAGAATGCCGCTATGCCGGGATATATCTGGGATTACTCCGGCTTTTTATATCCGATTGGTTTAAGAGATGAGAACGAGGTGTATACGTTTGATCATACACAGATTGAACAGATATTAGCGATTGGCTATCAGGATGGAGAGTGTTTTGCGTTTATGAACACTCTTAGAGCTTCTGCAGGAAAGATTGTCCAAATTGATGACGCAAAGAAAGCATCGTTTAAGGCAGAAGAAGGAGAGAATGAGTAGGAGGGAACCCATGTTTAAAAGGACATTACCAGTAGGTTCGATCATATCACTATATGGCGGACAAAAACGTCTTATGATTTTAGGATATGTGAAATATCTAAAAGGAGATGAAAGTGGTAAAGTGTATGATTATTGCGGCTGTACTTATCCAGAAGGATATGTTGGTTCGGATGCCACTGCAGTATTTGATCATAATGATATTGAGCATATTTATGCTTTGGGATATCAAGATGAAGTCCAGTTTGCGTTTCGCGAGAAACTTGAGAAGATTCTTGAAGAAAGGGATGGAGAGGATAGAGAATGAGATACTATGTTAATATAAAGAGAGTATGAATAGAAAAGTAGATTATGGGGGTGGTTAAGATACAGACAGACATAAAGTTCAGATCTATACATTGTACAGCCGATGGATTCAAACAACTCAAAAAGCAACTTGATATTTGTCAGATTGAGTTGGGTATGATAAAGAAAGATATAAGGGGTCAAACTGAATTGAGCAATTCTTTGGACAAGCTTGGACAATGTATAGAAAAAACAAGGGAGTATGGTAATAGTTGCTATGTATATAGAAATACACTTTTTCAAATTTGTCAGATTTATGAAGAAAATGAAAAGAGATTAGCAAACAGCAATATAACAATTCCCAAGTGGATGGAACAACCCTTTCCTCCCTATCATGGCGTTATGCTATCACATGAAAGCAGTAATGGTATGCTTCAATTTATGGAAACGTTTATAAATAACAAAATAGGTGATACAGATATTCTGTCGCTGATAAAGACATGGCTCAATTTTTCAGATATCAAAGAGTCTGGTGTTATTAAAAAGAGCGTCTCATATTTTGAGGCTTTTACAAAATTTTTTAATGGAGATAAAAAGGGCTTAACGGGAGCCAGGGATTTATGCGATTTAGCAAATTCCAGCATTAGCTTATGGTCAGGTCTATATGATTACTTTGCAGGTACATATGAAGGCTTAAAAAAACTGGACTCAGGACTCTTTGGAAAGAACGCACAACGGAAGGTTAAGGAACTGGGAATGTCCGGAAGTATTTTGGGATTGATCAGTTCCATTATGTCAGCCAATAATGATATGGACCAGAAAACATTGCAAGAGATTATAGCAGATTATGTGAAATGTGGCAAAAACGGTGTTTCTATATATAATGCAAAGTATGCTATAGATCATATAGGAGATACAAAAAGTTTGATTAGCCAGAAAGCAGGAGGTTGGAGTGCTCTAGATATATACAGTGCTATTGCTAATGGAGGGGTCGATGTGGCTTCCCAGGCAATTAAAAGTTATGGAAAATATTACGCAGACGGAAAGTGGAGTTTAGAAGATACAGCTGCTATGTGCGTTGATGTATCTGTAGCGGGGCTTTATGGGATGGCACATGCATTATCATTTGGTCTTGATGAGGTTATTTATGGAGCAATAGATGACTGTATGGGAAAAAAGGGAGACCCCAACTTGAGTTATGCTGAACAGGCGGCAGAGGGAATAAAGCAGATTAGCAAAAGTTGGGGAGAACAATTAGGAAATACTATTCTTGAAATATGGAACAAAAAGAACTAGGATCTGGAGGTAGAATAGATGAAAAAGTTATTACCTGTTGGAAGCGTAGTACTGTTAAAAGGGGCAACCAAAAAATTAATGATTATTGGGATTTTGCAGGAAAAGCCAGATGATCAGATACTATATGATTACTTAGCTGTTCCATATCCAGAAGGATATATCGGAGAGGTCAATAACTTTCTTTTTTTTCACGAAGATATTAATGATATATTATTTACAGGATATGAAAATTCAGAGAGAGATGTTTTCATGAATGCAATGCATGTTTTATATGATAAAATGCAAGAAGAGAAATTGATATCTAAACAAGTTGATGTGAATACTGATTAGTAAAGTGGAAGGTGTTATATATTACAGGATGATTGCATATTCTAAAAAGGAGATACATTTCAGAGAATAAGTAGTAACAAAAAAATAGAATTATAATACAAAACAAAACCATTTGATTCTATGACAAAGGATAAGTCATGGGAGACCTTTTCTTTTTAAAGAAGGATAGGAATGCAGATTTGGAGAAGCAATAAAAAGGTGTAAGATCTACACCTTTTTACTGTTAGATCTCAACCATCTTTTCAAGTAGCAAAAGAACTAACTCTCTTTTTTTCTCATTCATCAGAGACCAATAATGAATAAGCTTTTTTTGTTGTTCCGTTAGATCCGGATATTCGTCTTCGTCAGAAAAAAACTGCGCCATTGAGATTCCAAATGCGTCGCAAATCCGCTGGATGGTCTCTAAGGACAGACTTGACTGTTGCCTTGCCATCTTGGAGAAGGCAGATTGGGAAATGCCAGTAATCTGTGAGAGACGATACTTGCTTATATGGTGTTCCTTGCACAACGCATCAATCCGTTCCATAATATTCATTTGATAACCTCATTTCTGTGTGTAATGATATAAGTTTTATTGTAGATGGAAAGAGCTTTGGATGTTACCTGTCAATCGGAGAAGCAAAAACATTTCTACTATAGAATGTGATTTTTTGTAAAAAATACTTCAAAAGATCTTCAAAAAATTATTAAAATTCCAATAGTTTCTTTAAAGGAACCTATTTACTTTATAAAAAGAAAGTGTTATAATTTGCCAAAGGCAAAGGAGAAGATGGATATGGAGTACAGTAATACCGGTTATGAGCGGGAGATCGACTTAAAGGAGCTGATGTTTGTGGTCCTGCGCCAGTGGCGTCTGCTGCTGGCGGCGGCAGTGGCTATGGCGTTGCTTTTTGGCGGTTACAAGGCAGTTTCCACCTGGTTTCGGGAGTTTGCCCCGAAGGAGGGCGTTGACTGGGAGAGCAAATATCAAAAAGAGATGGAGTATCATGAGCAAAAGCTTTTGACTGGTGAGAGAGAGGTGGAAAATCTCACAGACTCCATTGAGAGACAGAGGGAGTATCTGGCAGAGTCAGTGTTTATCAATATGAGTCCCTATGATATCTGGGAGGCAAAGGCTGATTTTTTCGTGGAGACGGACTATGAGATCATGCCAGGCATGGCTTATCAGAACCGGGATTTTACGGCTACTGTGCTGCAGTCCTATCAGTCTGCCTTAAATGGCGCGGATTTTATGGAGGAGGCAGCGGAGTTTTGCGGCATACAGGCGCGGTATTTGAAAGAGCTGGTGACCATAAGTATCGGCAGAAGCGACGAGGGCTATAATAATCTTTTAAGCATCCAGATCAGACACGGGGAAGAGGAAAAAGCAAAAGAGCTTCTGGATAAATACATAGAGGGTGTGTATCAGTGCAGGGAGAAAATCTGTTCCAGTATCAGGGAACATACGGTTACTGAGGTGAGCAGGAGTCTGGGCGCGCAGGTGGATCTGGGACTGGCGGACAGACAGAGGAGCGAAAGGGCGCAGTTGGACAGTCTGATGGAGAACCTTGCCGCAAAGGAGGAGAGCCTGGAGGCCTTGAAAAAGGAGGAAGTCCCCAAAAAAGATGTCCCTGCCGTCGGCGCGCTGGTAAAGACCGGGGTAAAATATGGGGTCTTAGGCGGATTTATGGGGATTTTTGGGGTGATGTTCTTCATTTGTGTTCATTTTGTCATGAGTGATAAGGTGTCGTCGGCAAGGGAATTGAAGTATCGCTTCCAGTTCAGGATCCTGGGAAATCTGCCGGATGGTTCGTCCCAAAAAGGTTCCAACCCCATTGACGCATGGTTAAGTAAGCTGGAGGGCCGTCCCCAAGGGAAGGACATAGACCGGGAATATGATTTGATCGCAGTCAATATTCTGAATGTTGAGGAGAAGACAGGCCCCATTTTTGTAACGGGAGGAGCTGTTCGGGAAAAGATCGACGATGTGGCAGAGAACCTTGGGAAACGATTGCCGGATGTGACGATGGTGACCGGCGGTAATTTCCTTTCTGACCCGGAGAGTCTTAAAAAGCTTCCCCAGTGTGAGTGTGTGGTGCTGGTGGAGCAGTGCGGGGTATCTTCCTACGGAGATACGGAATTGGAGATTGAAAAGATAAGGGATCTGAATAAAAAGCTGGCAGGATGTATCTTGGTCGAATCATGATCGGATCATGGAAGATTTCGGGGTGTCTGAACGGTAATCTTCTTTCAAAAAATAAAGTTGACAAACCGCGGATAACGTTATATAGTCCAATTGATCAACTTGTTTTTCGGAAAGGAGCGCGGATGGCTGTGGAGACATTCTGGAAGAAGAAAAAAGGGTTGGCGTTGGCGCTGATCGCCGTGTGTGTGGTCGCGTCAGCGCTTTTGCTGTGTTATCATAGGTTCAGGCCAAGGCCGGAGGAGGGGAAAAAGGAGATCCTTGTGGATGTGGTCTACGAGGATGGTTCCATGGACTCCTACGCCATAGCCACAGACGCCCAGTATCTGGAACAGGCTCTTGAGGAGGCAGAGGGCTTGACGGTGGAGGGATCCAGGACGGATCAGTTCGGCCTGATGATCGTGACAATAAACGGCGTCACGGCGGAGTATGATAAGGATCAGGCTTACTGGGCCGTGGAACTTGACGGGACGGCGTGCAATTACGGGGTGAGCATGCAGCCGGTGCGTGACAAGGAACATTACCGGCTGGTATATACCTCTGCAAACGCCTCATGAGATCAAAGACAGGGCGTCTGGCCGCGGACGGGCTTTTGGCGTCGGTTTTGTTTGCGGCGCAGATCGCCCTGATTCATCTGCCAAACATTGAGGTGGTGTCCATTCTGGTGATCCTCTACACCCTGACCTTTGGACGGCGGGTTCTGAACATTCTGGCGACCTTTACCATACTGGAGGGGCTTTTTCACGGATTTGGCATCTGGTGGGTCTCCTATTTGTACATCTGGCCGATTCTGGCAGGGCTTACGGCTCTGTTGAAACGGCAGGGCGCGCCGGACTGGGGATATGGGATCTTGTGCTGTCTTTTCGGGTTTTCTTTTGGGTTTTTGTGCTCCCTTCCTTATCTTGCGGGAGGCATTGGGGCTTTGTTCGCCTGGTGGATCTCCGGGGTCCCCTTTGATGTGATTCATGGGATAAGCAATCTGATCATCGGCCTGACGCTTTTTAAGCCGGTGAAGAGGGTGTTGGAGCGGTGCAGATGAAGAAGGCGAAGGTAATGTGGTTAATTTAAGGTTGTCGTCGGCTTGGCAGAAGCCATGTCCTGTCAGGGTTCAGGAGTGCCAGACGTTTCAAAGAGCCGGAAAATCCACTCTGACAGGCCATGGCTCTTATCGGCCCAAGGCCGGATCCGCTTAAATGAATGACAGTTTGGCAGATAGACAGATCAGCGGGCCCATGGAGAAATAGATTGTGAAAAGTGAGAAAGATGATGGAGGAATTATATAAATATCCCCGGACCCGCCACCTGGAGGGTTCCAGAAAGCAGGCGGGGGATGAGGACTTAAATTATGTGAGATTTGGGGATATCCGGGGAAAGTATCTGGTGCTGGAGGAAAAGATCGACGGCGCCAACTGCGGTATCAGCTTTGGGAAGGATGGGCGGATGTATCTCCAGAGCAGAGGGCATTTTTTGACAGGGGGCTATGGGGAGAGGCAGTTTGACCTTTTCAAGCGGTGGACCGGGGCTTTTAGGGAACCGCTGTGGCAGGTTCTGGGAAGCAGGTATGTGATGTACGGGGAGTGGATGTATGCCAAGCACACGGTATTTTACGACCGTCTGCCCCACTATTTTATGGAGTTTGATATTTTTGACAAGGAAGAGAGGCGTTTCTTTTCCACAGCGAAACGGAGGGAGATCTTAAAAGGGGCGGACTTTGTCCATTCGGTGTTGGTGCTGGATCAGGGGCGATACGAGAGTCCGGATCAGATCACGTCATGGATAGGACCAAGCCATTTCATATCCAATGACCCGAAAAAGAATCTTGAGGAGCAGTGTAGAAAGGGGAACGCCAGGCTAGAGGAGACGTTTCTGCAGACAGATTTGTGCGGGCTCATGGAGGGCATCTATATCAAGGTGGAGGAGGGGGATTATGTACTGGACAGGCTCAAATACGTCCGCCCTACGTTTTTAAACGCTATTCTGGATTCGGAGAGCCACTGGATGAACAGGCCCCTTGTGGCCAATAAGCTGGCCGACGGGGCGGATCTGTTTTTACAGGGTGTTTGACGCAATGAGAATCTTGTGGTTTTCGGGGCAGCTCGGCGCTGCCTGTCTCGGAGCGTGTGGAGAGGAGGGGTGAGACATGGGAAACATATTGCGTGAGATCCGGCAGCGGGACTTTTCCCTGGATGGCCTTACAGAGGCTTATCCGGATTTGAACCTGTTAAAGGGTGTGCAGCAGAATCCCCAGTATCACGCCGAGGGGGATGTGTACCGCCACACCGGGCTGGTGTGTGAGGAGATAAGAAAGCTTGGGCAGTGGCAGAGGCTTTCGGAAAGGGAACAGGAGCTTTTGTTTCTGGCAGGGGCGTTTCACGACATCGGAAAGCCGGCTTGTACCAGGCTGGAGGACGGCAAATGGACCTCTCCGAAACACACCATTGTGGGGGAAAAGGTATTTCGGGCCATGGCCTATCGGGGGCAGGAGCGGTTTGGCCTTACCTTTGAGGAGCGGGAGCAGACGGCCCGGCTGATCCGCTATCACGGGCTTCCTGTCTGGTTCTGGACAAAGCGGCGTCCGGAGTTTGACCTTTTAAAGGCAGCAGAAAGCGTGCCTTTGGAATTTTTGCATCTTCTGTCATTGGCGGACGCCATGGGGCGGATATCCAGGGAGCCGGAGGATCTGCGCGGTCACATTGAATTATTTTACGACTATGGAAAGGAGCTGGGCGTCCTTAAGGGGCCGTATCCATTTGCCAATGCCTACACCAGATATCAGTATTTTCACCGGGACTCTCTGTGGCAGGGCAGTACACTGTATGACGACACGGAGTTTGACGTGTGGCTTATGAGCGGGCTTCCTTTGGCCGGAAAAGACACTTGGATCAGAGACCACGGGGAGGGAAGGCCGGTGATCTCCCTGGATGATATCAGGGAGGAGTATAACATCGCTCCGGGGGAGAAATCCGCTAAGGTGGCAGCTATCGCCACGAAACGGGCCAGGGAGCTGCTGCGCCAAAAAGAGCCTTTTATCTGGAACGCCACCAATATCATCCAGGAGACCAGGCAGAAGCTGTGCGGTCTGTTTTCCGCTTATGGGGCCAGGCCGCGCATCGTGTATCTGGAAGCGCCTTACCGGGAACTGCTTAGAAGAAATGAGAAGCGCAGCCGCCATATTCCGGTTTCGGTGCTGGAGAGGATGATTGACAAGCTGGAGATTCCGGCGGGGTGGGAGGGGTATGAGGTCTTAAGGTTACCTGGTCATGTGAGAGAGTAAAATTGGTGTATTGTTTAGTGAGCAATGGGGCGAGGGGAGTCGTGATGCCAGTCAGAGAAGGGAAGGATGGTCCTGTCCG
>CAJUFP010000050.1:0-7816 GCA_910585645.1 uncultured Hungatella sp.
TTTGGCATATCTGAACCCGGACGGGACATCTCTCCTTCTCTGTCTGGCCCCACGATATTCTCGCCCCCTTTGCTCACTCAATTATACACCAATTTCGCGCAGGAAATCCTCCTTAAGCTCCCAAATAAGTCACGCCAATCTACGCTCATCCCTTTTTAGAAATTCGCCGCCGCCCCTGCCAGCTTCTTCTCAAACTCCTCCTCAGGCACAGGCTTTGCGTACCGGTATCCCTGGGCCACGCAGGCTCCGATTTCCCGCATCAGCTCCACATCCGCGTCCGTTTCCACTCCCTCGCACACGATCTGCGCGCCCAGTTCCGACGCAAGGTCCACAATGCTCTTCATGATTTTTACCTGTCTGTCCCGATCTTTCTGGTTTAAGAGGAACGAGCGGTCCAGCTTGATCACAGAAGCCGGGATTTTCTCGATGACGCCCAGGGACGAGTAGCCGGAGCCGAAATCGTCGATGGAAAGGCGGATGCCCCTGGCGTGAAGGTCGTCAAGGGTCTGCTTGGCGATCTTTTCCTGCAGCTCCTCCATAACAAGGGTCTCCGTGATCTCCACCTCAATAAGTTCTCTGGGGATGCCGTACTGGTCAAGGACTTCCTCAAACTGCCGCACGAACCCGTCCTTGATAAAGTGGAGCCTGGAGAAATTGCAGGAGATGGTCACCACAGGAAGGCCCAGGTCCAGGCGTTTGCGCAGCATCCTGCACACGCACCGGAGCACAAAGAAATCAATGTCCGTCACCTTTCCGGTCTCCTCATAGTAAGGCACAAAGAAGCCGGGAGACCGGACAGCTCCCTGGGCTGTGGGATCCAAAAACCGCACCAGAGCCTCAGCCCCCACGATCTGCTCCGTGTTCACATCTGTCTTGGCCTGATAATAGGTGGCAAAGTTTCCGTCAATGTCAACGGAATCCAGAAGATTTTCCCGGTCGTGGCGCTCCATGATCGCCTTCTCTAGGGACTCGTCATAGACCATAATCCGCTGGGCGCTGTTCTCGTGGATAAAATCAATGGCCTGGCTGGCGCACACCATAGCCCCCCGCAGGTCATCGCTGCCTTTGGGAATGTAATACACGCCCACCTGCAGCTCAACCCGGTTTCCCGTACACTGCAAAATCCGGTCCTCTGTGGAAGCCACCATATTTTTAAGCCTGCTTAACGTATCATTGTTGTCCGCGCAGAGCATGAGGACAAAGTGGTCCCCGTCAGCTTTGGCGTAAAACTCCTCCTTGCTGATGATGCTGCGGGAGAAAGAGTCTGCCATGGCCTTTAAAAGCTTCTGGCCGCTGCTCCAGCCGTACACCACCTTGTACCGTTGAAACTGGGAGATATCTACATAGGCAATGGCGTACCGGGACTTTGAGCGGTCCGCGTTCAGGGCCTGCTTGCCCCAGTACAGCAGGTGGTTCAGATTCCAGATATCCGTCTCCACATCTTTGTACATCAGATTTTGTATCTTCCTGCTGTCCCTGACAATGTGGGAGGCCGCCAGAATGACAGCCGCTATGACGCAGAGCAGGATAAAAATAATGGCGGCGCTGTGGTTCTGGATAAACTGCGCCAAGCTGGTCATGGAGTGGATGTTGTGCTCCAGCATGTAATCGTTGGCAGCCTTGGCGTCAATGGTGAGGATGGTCTTGTTCAGGATACCAGCAAGGTGCTGGTCATCGCTCCGTAACGTCAGCGCTATGCCGTGTTCCCCGTTGAGCACGCTCCGGACTTCCAGATCATAGTAGCGCATCTGGGAGCTTAAGAGATACTCCGCCAGGTAGCCGTCGCACAGGGCGGCGTCCGCCTTCTTATCCTTCACCGCGTCCAGGCACTGCTGCTGGGTGTCATAGGCGACCAGGGAAAGGTTTTCCAGGTTTACCATCTCGGCGGCGTCGGCGGCCAGGTAGGAGACTGTGGCCAGAGTCTCCATGCTGCTTAACTCCCGGTTTTCCTTCATCAGCAGAACCAGGGGAATCTGGGTGTAATCCTTCATCCGCGTCAGACCAGGCGGGTCTATGTTTTCCTCTTTCTCCACGCTGTAGGACATGATGTCAATGGTTTTGTCGGCCAGGGCCTGTCTTGCCTGGCTCTCGCTGTCCACCTTCTTCCAGGACAGAGTCAGCCCCGCCACGGCGGCAGCGCCCTCCATCAGATCTCTGGTCAGACCTTTGCACTCCCCGTCCTCCTCATAGAGGAAGGGGTAATAGCCGTCCAGATATCCTACGGTGACCCGTCCGGCCTGGGCAATGTAATTTTTTTCCGCGGTGGTAAATACAATGGTCTTATCCAGGCGGCTCTGATAAAACTTGTTCATCAGCTTGGTCTCCAGCTCCGGCGCGTTCATCTTCAGGTCCGCGATGGCGTAGTTTAACTCCCGCAGCACGTCCTCATTGCCCGGGTAGGTGATATAGTAGAAAGGTCTTGGGGCAAAACGCCCCACCAGGCGCTGGCCCTCCTTGATCTCCATGAAGGTGTGGACCATGGCGTCGATCTGTCCAGCCTCCAGAGCCTCCAGAAGCTGGGCCGTGGAATTGTACTCCCGTATCTTGGGAGAAAGGACACCGTTGTCAGAGAGGTATTGGAGAAATTCGTCTCTGCGCACATAGGTTTTCACCATGCCGAAGGTAACGGACTTCATGGCCTCAAAATCCTCATAGGCTAAGGAGCTGTCAGGGGTGGTGGCAATGATGCCAAAGGTGTAGCCACTGGGCAGCTCCGCGTAATCATAGATGGCGGCCCGCTGGGGAGAATACTGGGCCGTTCCCACCAGGTCCACCTTTTTGTCCTTCAAAAGCTCCAGGGCAGCGTCCCAGCTATCACAGTCCACATACTGAACCTCCCAGTCCGCATAGCGGCACAGTTCGTCCAGGTACTCCACGTCCATACCCGAACACGTGCCGTCCGCCTCTCTTACATTGTACCCGTTCATGGGGAAGAAGGCCACTTTCACGGTCCGCTTCTCCTTCCCGTAGACAGGAAGCGGGGCAAGCCCGCCTAACATACATACCGCAAGGGCAAAGCTCAAGAAGACTGCCAGTCTTTTTTTGAATCCGGTGTCATTCATATCCATATTCCTTTCCTGCGTATTCTGTTATCCATGTTTTGGAGCGTGTTTGAACAAAGTGTTCTGCCAGAATTGTATGAGAATATTTTACAAATACGCCCGAACGTGATCTCTGTCTTCTATTGTATCAAATTGCGGGCCTCATGGCTATACCTTTTTCAAAAAAGGACTTGCAATCCCGCCGGGAATCGGATATGATGAAACAAGAGCGTGCGACTGGCGGAAATGTGGAGGACCACAGGGGAGCACGTAATAAAAGAAGCCGACCGCCTGGGCGTCATCTCAAGGGACGTCCAGGCCTTTTTGCGTCTGCCAGGGAGAAGACCCGAAGCGGGGCTTGCGGGGCGCGGGGCTGAAAGCGGGTTTGGGCCCGGCAAAGGCGGCAGGAAGTATGGCATACAACACTGGATACAAGGAGGAGATAACATGAAGATGCTGAATCTGGCAGAGGAGTTGAAAGGCAATCCCTACCCGGGGAGGGGAATCATCATAGGAAAGACCCCTGACGGGACAAAGGCGGTTACCGCCTATTTTATCATGGGGAGAAGCGCCAACAGCAGGAACCGGGTGTTTGTGACAGAGGGGGAGGGGATCCGCACAGAGGCCTTCGACCCGTCCAAGATGGAGGACCCAAGCCTGATCATCTACGCCCCGGTGCGGGTTCTGGGCAACAAGACCATTGTGACCAACGGAGATCAGACGGACACCATCTATGAGGGCATGGACCGGCAGATGACCTTTGAGCAGTCTCTGCGCTCCAGGGAATTTGAGCCGGACGGGCCAAACTATACCCCAAGGATATCCGGAATCATGCACATTGAGAACGGAACCTACAATTACGCCATGTCCATTTTAAAGAGCAACAACGGGGATCCGGGAAGCTGCAACCGTTACACCTTTGCCTACAACAACCCGGCTGCCGGGGAGGGCCATTTCATCCACACCTACATGGGGGACGGCGACCCGCTGCCAAGCTTTGAGGGGGAGCCTAAGCTGGTGGGGATTTTGGATTCCATGGAGGAATTTACGGACATGGTGTGGGAGAGCCTGAATGAGGATAATAAAGTTTCCCTGTTTGTCAGGTACATTGATATTGCCGCCGGAACCTGCACAAGCAGGATTGTGAACAAGAACGAAAAATAAGGAGGATATCTGCCAAATGAAAGAACTGGAACTGAAATACGGCTGCAACCCGAATCAGAAGCCGTCCCGGGTCTATATGGAGGGGGACAAAGATCTGCCGATTACGGTGCTTGGGGGAAAGCCGGGGTACATTAATTTTCTGGACGCGTTTAACGGCTGGCAGTTGGTGCGGGAATTAAAGGCTGCCACAGGCCTTCCGGCTGCCGCGTCTTTTAAGCATGTGTCCCCGGCCGGGGCCGCGGTGGGGCTGCCTCTTGACGAGACTCTCAAAAAGATCTACTGGGTAGACGACATGGGGGATTTGTCGCCCCTTGCCTGTGCCTACGCCAGAGCCAGGGGGGCTGACCGGATGTCCTCTTTCGGCGATTTTATTTCCCTGTCCGATATCTGCGACGTGGATACGGCCCGGCTTGTGAAGCGGGAAGTGTCCGACGGGATTATTGCCCCGGGGTATGAGCCGGAGGCTTTAAAGATTCTCCAGGAGAAGAAAAAGGGCAATTACTGCGTCATCCAGATCGACGAGACTTACGTACCGGCGGCACTGGAGCGCAAGCAGGTGTTCGGCATCACCTTTGAGCAGGGGAGAAATGACCTGGATATTAACGAGCAGCTATTAGCTAACGTGGTCACAGAGAACAAGGAGCTTCCGGCGGCAGCCAAAAGAGATCTGATGATCTCCCTGATCACGCTGAAATACACCCAGTCCAATTCCGTGTGCTACGCAAAAGACGGCCAGGCCATCGGCATCGGCGCGGGGCAGCAGTCCAGAGTCCACTGCACCAGGCTTGCGGGCAACAAGGCGGACAACTGGTTTCTGCGGCAGGCTCCCCAGGTTCTGTCCCTTTCGTTTGTGGACGGTATCAAGAGGGCGGACCGGGACAATGCCATTGACGTGTACATTGGCGAGGAGTACATGGACGTGCTGGCGGACGGGGCCTGGGAGAAGACTTTTCAGGTAAAGCCCCCTGTGTTTACCAGGGAGGAGAAGCGGGCGTGGCTTGACAAGATGAAAGGCGTCGCCCTTGGCTCTGACGCGTTCTTCCCCTTTGGCGATAATATCGAGAGGGCTCACAAAAGCGGCGTGGAGTATATCGCTCAGCCCGGCGGGTCTGTCAGGGACGACCAGGTGATCGAGACTTGCGACAAATACGGCATGGCTATGGCGTTTACGGGGATACGGCTGTTTCACCATTAAGAATCAGGGCAACAGCGGGAAAATTGCATAAAGATTATGACGGATAGTCGGGAGAGTATTGTTGTTAATATTGACAAAATACTCTCCTGTTTTTTTGGATTTATTTTGCAGAATAAATATGAAAAGAAAAATTTTATTTTTCCTGTTTTTGTTGACAAAAAATTTCTTTTAGAATATAATAAAACCACACAGGAAATCTAAGAATTAATTGTGCAGAATGCCAGGAGACTGGCGGAGTAACAAAAAAGGCTGCAGATAGGAGGATGAAAGGTCAATATGAGAAATTCAACACTAAAAAAGTCACTGAGCGGATATCTGTTTGTTCTCCCGCAGTTTCTGGTGTTTGCGGTGTTCACCATCTACCCTATTTTTGAGGGGTTCCGCATCAGCCTGTACCAGACCGACGCGGTGAGGAACTCCTTTGTGGGACTGAAGAATTATGTGGATCTGTTTGCGGATCCGGTGTTTTTGAGGAGCGTGTGGAACACCCTGTTTTTGACGGCGGTTGTCACCGTTGTGTCCCTGTTCATCGGCCTGACTGTGTCCATCGGTGTTTTTGACAAGGGCGGGGCCTACATATCGTTTATCCGGACCTGCTATTATCTGCCGGTTGTGGTGTCCACAGTGGTCATGGCTATGATCTGGAGCTTTCTTTTGAACCCGGCCAGCGGCCTTATCCCCTACCTGATGAGGAACATGGGCATGGGGAACGTGAACCTTCTGGGGGATAAGCGGTATGTTCTGTGGATCATCGCCATTGTAACCATTGTGGCCAGCCTGGGTACCTGTATGATCATGTACATAGCCGCCCTGGCGGGGATCTCCAGGGAGATGTTCGAGGCCGCGGAGATCGACGGGGCCACCAAGTTCCAGAGGGCTATTTACCTGATCATCCCCCTGGTAAAGCCCACGACCCTGTATCTGACAGTAACCCAGGTTATCAATATGCTGAAACTGTTCGTTATCGTACAGCTCTTGACAGACGGCGGCCCCAACAACGCGTCCATGACCATGATGTATTACCTGTACCGGAACGCTTTTAAGTACGATAAGGTCAATACGGCGGCAGCCATCGGCGTTTTGATGTTTTTGTTCGCCCTCATTATAACCCTTCCCCAGTTCAGGACCCTGGCGGGGATCGAGCCGAAAAAGAAAGCCAAAAATTAACACGGGAGGTAAAAAACTATGCTGAAGCGAATCAGGCATATGGAGAAGCCGGATCTGATCTTAAATATCATCATCTTTCTGGGGGCGGTCTTAAACCTGTTTCCCCTGTACTGGCTGATCACCAGTTCCTTTAAGACGTCGGCAGCCATCTACAAGATGCCGCCGGACTGGTTCCCCACCACGTTCAACATCGGCAATTACCGGGATCTGTTTGTGGGACAGCCGGCCTTTCGGTGGGCCTTTAACAGTATCCTGGTGTCCACCGTGTCCACGGTGCTGGTCATCGTGTTCTCCTCCCTGGCCGCCTACTCCTTCTCCAAACTGCAGTTTAAGGGGAAGAACGCGCTGTACATGATCTTTATCTGCTCCCTGATGCTTCCAAAGGAGATCTTCATTGTTCCACTGTTTAAGATCGTCCAGGCTCTGGAGTGGAGCGATACCTATATGGGCATGATCGCCCCCACGGTGGCTTCCTGTTTCGGCGTGTTTCTGCTGAAAGGATTTTTTGACACCGTGCCGGACTCCATCCGGGAGTCGGGCAAGATCGACGGGGCCAGCGAGCTTACCATCTTCATGAAGCTGGTGCTCCCCATCGTAAAGCCGGGGCTGGGAGCTCTGTTTATCTTAAACTTTGTAAATGTGTGGAATGATTACCTGTGGCAGATGCTCATGGCCAGGACCAAGAATATGAGGACTCTTATGGTGGGCACGGCCAGCCTGATGCAGGAGATCAACCCCAACTTCGCCTACAAGATGGCAGGGGCCACGGTGGCCTGCGTGCCTATGCTGGTGGTGTTCCTTTTGTTCCAGCGGTATTTTACGGCCGGGATCACAGTAGGAGCGGAGAAGGGCTGACCGGCGGCGGACATCCGGGCGGTTTCAGGCAGGCCGGGGTATCGCGGCGGGATGGCCGGGCGAGAATTGCGGCGGGTGTCCGGGAGGCTTAGGCAGGCTGGGGCATCGTGGCAGGATAGTGAGGCGAGAACTGCGGCGGATGTCCGGGGGGTTTAGGCAGACCGGGATATCGCGGCAGGATAGTCAGGCGAGACTTGCGGCGGGTGTTCCAGGCGGTTTCAGGCCGGTCGGGGCGTTGCGGCGGGATGGCTGGGCGAGAATCGCGGCGGGTGTCCGGGCAGCTTAGGCAGACCGGGATATCGTGGCAGGATAGTTAGGCGAGGCTTGCGGCGGGTGTTTCAGGCGGTTTCAGGCCGGTCGGGGCATTGCGGCGGGATGGCCGGGCGAGAATCGC
>CAJUFP010000050.1:7916-32340 GCA_910585645.1 uncultured Hungatella sp.
CAGGCGGTTTCAGGCCGGTCGGGGCATTGCGGCGGGATGGCCGGGCGAGAATCGCGGCGGGACCTCCAGGCAGTCTAAAGCGGTTTCATGCCAGACAGCAGGGGGAGAACGGCCCCATGACAGGAGTTTGTGATGCCTGTGATATGTGGTAGAGATACCATTGGGACAGACCAGGCAGAACATAGATGTAAAGACGCAAGATCAAAAAATCATAAGGAGGATTCAGGATGAAGAAAAGAGTGAGACTGGCAGCGTTGGGTATGGCGGCGGCCATGATACTTGGAGCCTGCTCTTCGGCAGGCGGTTCCGGGGAGACGAAGCAGGAGGCGGGAAACGCCCAGACAGAGGGACAGCCCTCCGGCGGCTCTTCTTCAGGCGGCGGCAGCAGCGCAGGCGGCACGGAGCTGACCGTGTGGCTGACCCCACAGTGGAAGGGCGTGTTTAGCGGCACGGAGGAGGGCGCGGATTATGACAGCTTCTTCAAGGAAGCGGCCAAGCGCTACACGGAGAGCCACCCGGATGTGACCATCAAGGTGGAGGTCATCGACGGCAGCACCAGAGATGAGAATCTGTCCGTGGCCCAGCAGACCAACACGCTGCCTGACATTATGTTTGAGGGCGCGTTCACCATGTCCAGTTTCTACCACAAGGGCGCCATCGTTCCCATTACGGACCTGATCACGGACGAGGACAAGGCTGATATCTCCGAGGGAATCTGGAACAACTGCATGATCGAGGATGAGATCTTTATTTACCCCTTCTTCCACATGCCTGGCACGCTGGTGTACAATGCGGATATGTTCCGCGCCGCCGGGCTGGATGACAAGGTAGCGGGACAGTATGAGATCGCCACCTGGACTCCCGACGAGTTTGTGGGGATTCTGGAGGCCTTAAAGGCAGCCAATCCCAATGTATATCCCATGGCGCTGTTTGCCCTGAACAATCAGGCGGACACCTGGAACCTGGCCTATCTGCGGATGTTCGGCAACCAGTTCTACAGCGATGACAATCACCTGGTTGTAAATGAGGACAGCGGCGTCAAAGCCCTGGAGTACATTCTGAATCTGTACAACAGCGGACTGACCGTTCCCGGAGCGGAGAGCCTGGATTCCAACACCAACAATGCCATGTTCCAGAATCAGCAGATCGCCGTCAGCTTTACCAACAGCGTGCTTTTAGCCAACTTAGCGGCGGATATGGAGTCAGGGGCGCTGCCGGCCTTTGATTACCGGCTGGCCAATATCCCCGGCGACCCCCATCCCAACGGATTTACCTATGTGACCGGAGCCATGGTCATGAACACCGGCGACGAGGCCAGGATAGCGGCCTCCAAGGAATTTGTGAAATATTTCTGTACCGATGAGGAGCTGGTGACAGCTTCCAAGAACGGAACTCCGGTGCGGGCATCCGTGGTATCCAAGGTATCCGGCGAGCTGCCCTACCTGGAAGCCTACAATAAAAACGACCAGTATCTGTTTAACTTCTCCAAGAACCTTCCGGGCTACACGGAGCTTAGGAACGTGCTGTTCCCGGAGCTGCAGGCAGCTCTGACAGGGGAGAAGACCGCGCAGCAGGCATTGGATGACTATGTAAAGAACGGAAATGCCATTCTCGATGAGGCGAGGAAGTCTTCCGTTGTGTACAATTAGTATACAATGAGTTTGGAAGATCAGAGAGTATATGATTGGGCCATAGATACCCACGGTCATTTGGGGCAGCTTGGAGGGCTGCCCCAAAAGGCTTTGGAGCGGCGGCTGTGTACCTTGTCTATGGAGCAGTTGGACAGGGACTACAGGCAGGCCGGGGTGCGGGCTGCCATGGCCTCTTCCATGGAGAGCCTGTTTTATGTGGACAATATGGGAGTACGGGAAGGCAATCTGCGCCTTGAGCAGCTTGCCTCCCAGACAGACTGGCTTTATCAGTGGGTGGTGGTAAACCCTCTGGAGCGTGACAGCTTTTATGAGGCGGAGAGGATCCTGAAAAACCCAAAATGCGTGGGGGTGAAGGTCCACCCGGAAGCCCACCGGTTTTCCGTGAAGGAGTACGGGGATGAGCTGTTTGCCTTCTGCAGCCAGCACAGGGCGATCATGCAGATACACAGCGGGGAATTCAGAAGCATGCCGGAGGATCTGGTGCCTTTTGCGGACAGATACCCCCAGGTCACGGTGATCGCGGCCCACTTAGGCTGCGGCAGCGACGGGGACCCGGGCCATCAGGTTCGGGCCATAAAAGCGTGCAAAAACGGCAATATATTCACGGACGTGTCCAGTGTGAAGAGCATCCTGCCCGGCATCCTGGAGTGGGCGGTGGAGCAGATCGGGTCGGAGCGTATCCTTTTTGGCACGGACACGCCCCTTCACCACATCGGCATGATGAGGGCAAGGGTCACGGATTCCCGGCTGACAAGTCAGCAGAAGCGGATGATCTTACAGGAAAACGCCATAAGATTATTCGGCCTGAAAATAGTATAAGCTGCGCAGGAAGGTGTAAAAGCACTTTAAAAGCCACCGAAGCATAAACTTTTATTAAGTTCTGCTTTTAGGTGGCTTTCTTTGAAAACCTTTGCCAAACCATTAAATGCCCGCGAGGAGCGGGAGTGCCTGGAACGCTTAAAAGAGGGTGACCAGGAAGCGAAAAATATGCTCATAGAACATAATATGCGCCTGGTGGCCCATGTGGTGAAAAAATATCAGTACACGGATTATGAGACGGAGGATCTGTTGTCCGTAGGCACCATCGGGCTGATCAAGGCAGTGAACACCTTTAATGTGGACCGGGGGTCGCGCCTGGCCACCTATGCCGCCAAGTGCGTGGAGAACGAGATCCTGATGCTTCTTAGGGCCCACAAGAAGTATTCCAAAGAGGTTTCTTTGTATGATCCGATCGGGGTGGATAAGGACGGGGAGTCGGTGAGTCTGGTGGACGTGATCGAGATGGAGACCAAGGACGCTCTGGAAGATCTGATCTTAAGCCAGGATATCAGGGAGCTTTATGAGGCGTTTAAAAAGTGTCTGAAGCCTACGGAACAGAAGGTGATCCTGATGCGGTACGGGCTGTTTGGGAGTAAGGAATTTACACAGAGGGAGATCGCGGGGGCGTTGGGGATTTCGCGGTCTTATGTGAGTAGGATTGAGAAAAAGGCGGTGGAGAAGCTGCGGGTGGGGATGGAGTGTTTGGGATAGGTAAGCACTTGGTTAAAAACCATGGATAGATATGGGTTGCAAAAATATGTACTCTGTTCTGATATTTTTGCAAAATGCTGCTTGTTAAATATAGAGAAATTGCATATAAAACAGGTGTAGCTTTCGAGTTACACCTATTTTGGTATTTTGTGAACTTATTTATAGAGCGAAATACATAGAAAAAAGCGCTTTTTATTGAATATACAGAAATTTCGATGTATAATATCACTAAATCTTTGTAAAATGGTGAATCAGATGGATATATTAAGCAAAGACCAGCGACATCGCAATATGGTAAATATAAAAGGGAAAGACACTTCTATTGAGGTACGATTACGAAAGGCATTGTGGCATAAGGGCTACAGATATCGAAAAAATTATAGCCAGCTTCCTGGAAAGCCGGACATTGTTCTGACAAAGCATAAAGTCGTGATTTTTTGTGATAGTGAGTTTTTTCATGGCAAGGACTGGGATGAATTGAGTAAAAAGCTTGAACGGAGTAATAATAGTGAATACTGGATTAAAAAGATTACTCGAAATAAAGAACGAGATGAAGAAATTGATAAACGATTATTTTATATGGGGTGGATAGTTCTTCGATTTTGGGGAAGAGACATTTTAAAGAATACAAATGAATGTGTACGTGTAATTGAAGAGACATTATGGCAACAGAAAATATCGGATGCGAGTTGGATGGAGTGGGATGAATAAAAGTTTTGAGTGAAGGTTTCGGTATGGCTAATCTCATAGTAAAATCCAGAACAAATGATTTGTTAGACCTATAATTGTTGATCTGTCAAGAATAATTAAAGCGTTGTGGGAGAATGGATATGATGTGTATGGAGAACATTTAGTAGAAAGATTATATCATGGCAGATATAGTGATGTTCAGGATGGTATCTTTTTGATTTCAGGTGATGGATGTATAATGAAATAAGAATGATATTTTAAATAGCTGGATTGTAATAATAACAGGTTATAAAAGAAAATTTGGTAGTGAGTAAGAGCGGGGAAAACATTTATAAAAATGGAAAGATTACCATTGTGAGAAAAGAAAAATGGTTGTTTGTCAGTGTTATATCCGGAAAAACACATGCTTATATTTTCTAAAAAGACAGACGGTGACATACAGATACTTTTCATAAATTGGAAGCTTCCTGACATTATGGAATGTATTTGGATGAGGTTAAAAATATTTTTGATATCTGATATGAAATGAGACCAGAAAAATCAATTTGTATTATTGTAACTGTTGGTTTTATTGTACTATAAGGTATTATTTGATGATTAGCCTGTCAAAAGGTATATCTGGCAAATATTGTGCGAATTGTATAGGAATTGTATTCGATTTATTATCTCCAGCGACTTGGATTACAGAGTAATTAATGTACAATTCAAAAACAATTAACACACTTTATGTTTTGAATACCTTTTGACGCTTGAATCATTTGATACAATATGCTAAAGATAACAAGAAAGTTTACGAGGAGATCTGATATGAAAACAAAGTCTCTTCCGCCATATGCGCCAACACTAATAGAATCTACTCGTGCTATTGGATACACATTGGAAGCAGCGATAGCTGATATTGTTGATAACAGTATATCTGCATTGGCATCATGTATCGATATTTTCTTCTTTCCTATTGGGAACTCCTACATAGCCATTTTGGATAATGGGTGTGGAATGGATGCTGATGCGCTTGAAACTGCAATGCGGTACGGTAGCCAAAACCCAAACGAAAGACGAGAGGAGAATGACTTGGGGCGTTTTGGTTTAGGTTTAAAGACGGCATCGCTTTCTCAATGCCGGACATTGACTGTTGTTAGCAAGCAAGGGCACAGTATTGAAGCACGTTGCTGGGATATTGATCATGTAATTGAAGCCAATGATTGGTCTTTGTTGATTCTTGATTCGGAGGAAGAATTTAATGCGATTCCCGAAATTGAGGAATTACGGAAATTAAAATCTGGTACACTTGTAGTGTGGCAAAATCTTGACAGACTTAAAGTGGGAACGCTGGACTTTAACCGTTCAATGGGGAAAAAGATGGATGATGTCCGAAATCACCTTTCTTTGGTTTTTCACCGATATATCTGTGGTGAGCCAGGAATTAAAAAGATGATGTTACGGATGAACAACGTACCTGTTCCTTATGCGGATCCATTTCTTTCAAAAAGAAATACCCAAGTGATGTCTGATGAAGTTATGAATATCAATGGATCTAAGGTTGTGATTCGTCCGTATATTCTCCCCCATATTTCAAACTTAACCAGCGATGAGATTGCAACGCTTGGCGGAAAAGAAGGGTTGAGGAAGAGTCAGGGATTTTATGTTTACAGAAATAAGCGGTTGCTTGTCTGGGGAACATGGTTTCGAATGATGAGACAAGCAGAACTTTCTAAGTTGGTTCGTGTTCAAGTTGATATTCCAAATGAGCTGGACAACCTTTGGACATTAGATATAAAGAAATCCCAAGCAATGCCGCCGGAAGAAGTAAGAAATAATTTAGATGTTGTTATTGAAAGACTGGCTGAGTATAGCAAGAGAACATGGGAATTTCGAGGGAAAAAGGAGACTCACGATTCAGTCATTCATGTTTGGCAACGGTTCAGAGGAAGACAGGGTGGGGCGTATTACACCATAAATCGAGACCATCCTTTGGTTGAAGTATTTGATAATTCGTCACAGCAAATCAAACAGAATGTGGAGAATCTATTAAAAGCAATTGAAAATGGCCTTCCGCTTAATTCGTTGTATTTAGATTTGAATTCTGATAAAACGGTAGAAAACGAAACAGAAACATCAGCAAAAGATGTTGAAATTTTGTTGCAGAATTTGCTCGCACAACTCCCTGCTGATACAGCAAAAGCAGAATTGCTTGACAGACTTGCTGTTTCAGAGCCATTTGTACACTATCCACATATTATTCGAAAATACGAGACAGGAGGAACCATTCATGTCCAGAACAAATATTGAACTGCTAGAGGGTATAATTTCTACAGCTATAAATACAAAATATCCTGATATCCCTCCTACGGAAGTGGTGTTTGATGACGAAGTAAGTCAATTGAGGCAGTCATTATCTGCCTTATATCCGGTCAGTAATGAAGAATTTGCGGAAATTAAACGTAAGCTGAAAGCCAATATTGTTGTGCGTATGGATTTGGGTGTTTTGATAAAAGATAAACGTCAGCATTTGCCATGGCTTTCCACACGCCGCACGTCACTGGATTTTTTCTTTTGGAACAGATACAAGAAATTTTTAGAGGAGGTGAAGCATTGGAATCCGCGAGTAACAGGTAACCTTGGACGTGTTTCGGATGAGATTGTCGATTATCTGGGTGATCCGAAAAGCGATATCCCTTTTCAGCGGCGAGGTCTTGTTTTGGGGGATGTCCAGTCCGGCAAAACAGCAAATTACACCGCTATTTGTAATAAAGCGGCAGATACCGGTTATCGGGTTATCATTATTCTTGCCGGAACAATGGAAAACTTACGTCAGCAGACGCAGGAACGCCTTGATGCGGAGTTTTCCGGCAGAATGAGTCAATATTTGCTTGACCCTAAGCAAGAGATTGAAAATGTGCCTGTTGGTGTTGGAAAGTATGGACAGAAGAAACAAATAGCGACATTTACTTCAGTCACGAAGGACTTTGATAAAAATATTCTCCGCGCTTTAAATTTATCATTACACAATGTAAATACAACCGTTCTTTTTGTTATCAAAAAAAATAAAAGTATTCTCAACAATCTGATAAAATGGTTGAGAAGCAATAATCTTGATGCACGAGGGGCAATCAATCTTCCTATGCTCTTAATTGATGATGAAGCTGACAATGCTTCTGTAAATACAAAAAAAGAGGATGAAGATCCAACGGCAATCAATGATGCAATCCGCCGTCTACTGAAATTGTTCAGGCAGGCATCATATCTTGGGATTACTGCAACCCCGTATGCAAACATTTTTATCAATCCGGAAACAACGGATGAAATGCGAGATGATGATTTGTTTCCAAGAGACTTCATTTATTCACTGGCACCACCAACCAATTATATTGGAGCAGAAAGTATCTTTGGTGAGGAGGCACAATTTGAAGGGGCTCTTGAAGAAATATACTCTCAGGAAATGGACGCTTTTTTCCCATTCAAACATAAGAAAGACCTTGTTGTTGATGAACTTCCGCCAAGCATGAGAGAAGCCATAGCATATTTTTTGCTTGTAAACGGTATTCGTGATGTTCGCGGTGATAAAAAAGAACATCGTTCCATGATGATTCATGTAAGCAGATTTACAGATGTTCAAAATCAGATAAGCGGATTGGTTCATGATTGGATCGAGGATGTACGCTCTGATCTTCAGAATTATGCCTGTTTACCAGAATGCAAGAGTGATGAAATCAACAATATTGCATTTCTAAAGGAAGTATGGAGTAAACACCATTTGTCAGAAAAAGCAGGGACAAAAGATGATTCTATGCCGTGGTATAGGTTTTTGTCTGAATATCTATTTGCTGCAGTTGCTCCGATTGTTGTTCGTTCGGTAAACCAAAAGAGCAGTTCAACAGGATTAGATTACTATAACCATAAAGAAGGAGGGCTCCGCGTAATCGCAGTTGGAGGTAATAGCCTTTCGAGAGGGCTTACTCTGGAGGGGCTGTGTGTAAGTTATTTTTATCGTAAGTCTCAGATGTATGACACACTTCTCCAGATGGGACGTTGGTTTGGCTATCGTCCGGGATATGATGACCTGTTCAAAATATGGATTAGCGTAGATGCGATTGATTGGTATGGCTACATAACAGCAGCTGCTGAAGAGCTGAAACGAGAAATCATCAGAATGAGAGACGCGAATCTTACCCCTATGGAATTTGGATTAAAAGTTCGTCAAGATCCGGTATCGCTTATCGTAACGGCGAGGAATAAAATGCGGTCAGCTACCCCGGTAAGGCGACCAATTACAGTATCAGGCAGATTGCTTGAAACGCCGCGCTTACGGGCTGATAAATCTTCATTAAATTTAAATGAGAATGTATTTAGGGAGTTTGTAAAAAGGTTGCCGGAAATAGGTCACAGAACTGAACGGGAAGGAGTTCGATATTTCTGGGAGGGAGTTAGCAAAGATGAAGTAGCACAGCTTATCCGTGATTTTAAAACTCATCCTTGGCATTTGTCTTTTCAGGGGCCGGCTCTTGCAGAATTTATCAGCAACTGCAATGAAATGACTGATTGGGATGTTGTCATTGCAGAGGGAGCTAAGGATAAAGAAATTAAATTGATTTGTGGGGAGGAAACCTTGCCTATTAAGCCTGAAAATCGTATTATCAAAGCAACAAATGAGCAAATCAGTATCAGTGGAACAAAAGTTCGCGTGGGTGCTGGTGGTGCAACCAAAGCAGGTCTTACAAATCAACAGCGCAAGGAAGCCGAGGAAAAATTCAGGGGGAGTAATGGCAAATCGCATATTCCGGACAGTGCCTATCTTCATATTGAACGCCCTCCGATATTAATGCTTCACATCATTGCGGTTGACCGTATTAATCCCAAAACTCAAATTGATGCTGGTTGCGAAGTTCCGGATTATCTTTTTGCTTTGGGTATTGGCGTTCCAGCAATCGGAGATGAAAAAATTGCAAATTATATGGTAAATATGGTGGAATTGAAAAATTACTATGATGCGGAGGAAGACGAAGACGAATGAAAATAACACCTGAAATCCTCGAAAGGCAATGGAATAACATTCATTACACGGATGGTGGTTTTTTACAGATTGATGCACAGCATCCGTTAGAGTGGTATATTGGCTATCAATCTATCAGCCAGCGAACATTGCTCCTTGTCTGCGATACAGAGATCAGTCCGATTGAATCTTCAAAGTCGATGATAGTACACAGACGGAAACGAGAATCAGATAATCGATGGACATTGTCTTTTGAGTTGCTTCGTAGTGAGCAGCAGGGCGTATTCGCTATTCTTTGCTGTGATGTAATTGAGTATTCTCGTCCGGCATCTACGGAGGCAGAAGCCCTTAAATTAGTTGTTGGCCGCTATAAACAATGGAGTAAGTTGTTAGAGACACAGCATAGTGTTCTTATGGATGAGCATAGACGTAAGGGATTGCTTGGAGAACTTTTATTTTTAGAACAGCAAATCACTTCGTCAAACTCATGTTTAGCTGCAATACAGGGATGGGTAGGTGCGGATGGTGCAGATCAAGACTTTATCTACCATGATGGTTGGTTTGAAATTAAAAGCATAGGTACATCTGCGGTCAGTGTTACAATTTCTTCTTTGGAACAGCTTGATTGCGCAGACAAAGGGGAACTGGTTATCAAACGGATTGATAAAGTTGCACCAGAAAAGGCAGGAGCCTTTTCCCTCAATGAGGTGGTTTGGAGAATTAGCTCCCTCTTACTTGGTGATGCCGAAGCACTTGATTTATTCCGTGCAAAATTATGTTCTTATGGTTATATGGATCTGCAGGAATATTCGGAACAAAAATTTTTCTGTTCCAGTACACAACGATATCTTATAAATGAGTCTTTTCCCAAACTTATCAGGGCCAATGTTCCGACTCAGATATCAGCATTGCATTATGAATTAGATTTGCCGTCTTTGGCAGACTGGCGGAGGGAGTAAACAAATGGATGCACAGGAATTTAAAAGAGATTTTCTTGAAGACATTAAGGCAGAGGCTTTAGCAACTGGCGAGGGTTCCTGTGCTTCTTTTGTCAGCTCCTTTGCTCGGTATTTACAAGAAGCTGAATATCTTCTAGACTTTACTTCTTCATATTTTGAAGGAATTGGAAAGCAAAACCGAAAACTCCGAGTCGATGGTTATGCATATGATGAATTTGATAAGACCATGAGCCTGGTTATTGCTGATTACGATACATCGGATGATGACCGTACTCTTATTAAGACGCAGGCAAGGCAATTACAGAACAGATTAATTTATTTTATTGATGATGCTCTTAACACCCAGCTTTATCGAAAGATAGAGATGAGCCGGTCGTGTTCGGATCTAGTAGACTTATTGCGAGAAAAACGGAAAAAAATTCGCAAGTACCAGCTCCTTATCTTTACAACTGCAAATATCAGTACAACTATTAAAATTCTTGAATCCGATAATATTGATGGTATTCCGTCAGAGTGTCAAATTTGGAATATTGAGCGTTTGTTTCAACTTTGCGGCTCTGATTCAGGACGGCATATCATTGAGATAAATTTTAAAGAATACTCAGACGAGGGTATACCCTGCTTAGAAGCCAGTAGTATCATTTTGGATGACTTTAAAAGTTATCTCTGTATAATTCCGGGTACAGTGCTTGCTGATCTTTATGATAAATTTGGAAGCTCCTTACTGGAAGGTAATGTCCGCTCTTTTTTATCTACAAAAGTTGCGGTAAATAAAAAGATCCGAACTACTATTTTACAGCAGCCAGAACGTTTTTTTGCCTATAACAACGGTATATCAGCAACTGCAATGGATGTTCAGTTTGAACATACGGAACGGGGGTTGTTTCTTGTGTCAGCAAGGGATTTTCAAATTATTAACGGTGGACAGACAACAGCATTGCTATCAAACACAAGGTATCATTATAAGGATAAAGTTAATCTTGGCATGATTTTTGTGCAAATGAAATTAACCGTGATTAATAGGAGGCTTGAGGACGATACTGCCACCACATTAGTTCAAAATATATCTCGTTCTTCAAATAGTCAGAATAAGGTTAGTGATGCGGATTTTTTCTCCACACATCCATTTCATATTCAGATGGAACGTTGCTCTCAGCGGCTGGGGGCACGGGGGACGGGCGGTTTACAATTTGAAACAAAATGGTTCTATGAAAGGGCGCGAGGACAATATCTTCAAAAGCAAATGCGTATGACTTCCAGTGAAAAGAAAAAATTTTTGCTGCAAAATCCTAAAAACCAGCTTATTACCAAAACGGATCTTGCAAAAATACGCAATACCTGGGATGGCTTGCCACATATCGTTAGCAAGGGCGCACAGACCAATTTTATGGACTTTGCACAGAAAATAAGCGATGCTTGGGAAAAAGATGAAGGATTGGTTTTTGGAGACAAATATTTTCAAGAATCCGTTGCACTATGCCTGATTTTTAGGTATACTGAAAAGATGATACCACATCAACCATGGTATCAACAGGGTTATCGAGCCAATATTGTAACTTATACAATAGCAATTCTGCATAGACTGATACTAATCCAATTTCCTAAAAAAGACCTGGATCTGATGGGAATATGGGTTAGACAAACCATTCCAACAGTGGTACAAAATGTACTTGCAGAGTTATCAGAACGAGTATATGAACGATTGACAGATCCCAAGCGTAGTGTAGAAAATGTTACCCAGTGGTGTAAGCGTGAGGGTTGCTGGAATAGTGTTCAGAGTATTGAATTTAAACTACCCAGTGAGATTGCAGACTGCTTAATCGGGCAAGACACCATGCGAACCGTGGTTAGAGAGGCGAAAGCAGATCGCCGCATTGAAATGGATGCAGATATGATGACAAGAGTTGTGGAAATTTGCTCCGATCAATGGCGCAGAGCAATGGATTTTGCGGTAAGTAAACAGATGATTACGTCTGAAGAGAAAACAGCATTACATATTGCTTGTCAGTTGCCGACAAAGGTTCCAACACCAGCACAAAGCAGAAGATTAATTCAGTTGCTGGATAGGTTATATGAGGAGGGATTTAGACTATGAGTGAGCCACTCGTAAAGAAATATAATATAGTAGATTTGTTTGCGGGCGCAGGCGGACTCAGCTATGGGTTTCTTCAAACCGGACGCTTTACTATAAAGGCTGCATTTGAGATGAATCCCAATGCGCAGCAGACCTATTTGCACAATCACAAGATAGATAAAAGCTGTATGTATGGTGATGTCAGTGATGCATTGTTAGAAGAAACCAGGGAAAAGCTAGGACAGATTGATGTTGTTATTGGTGGTCCGCCCTGTCAGGGTTTTTCTAATGCGAATCGTCAGAAAAACCATGCAATAAGTCTTAATAACTCTCTTGTAAAGAAATATGTAAAGGCTGTCCTTCATCTGAATCCAAAAGCTTTTTTGATGGAGAATGTTAGTATGTTACAATCAGAAATTCATCGTTTTTATGTTTCTGATGAAGATGAAGATGATATCAGGAAATATAAAATTTCTACCGCTGATTCACAAATTCAACTCTTAGAAGATGGATTTGTGTTTGATGGTATTATTGACATTGTTTCGGATTTGAATATGATTATTAATTATCTTTGGGAGGATAATGATTATCTTGTGTTAAATATAATATTTAGGAACCGCAATAATACAGAAAAACTTAAGGCAACCTTAAAAAAGTATCAACACAAATTGGTTGATTTTGCCGATAAGTTGACTAATGGTGAGGGTAATGATTATATAATCCAACAAGAGAGAGTTGCAGGAAAGGCATTACAGCAATATTTTAATAAAGGAATATTGAATGGGCTATGTGAGGCAATAAAACCCTCTATTTTGATTCAGCGTATGCTTTCAAAGGCGAAAGAAATTAAGGACAACGCGATTAAAGTGGAACGGTTTTCGGTTGAGCAAGGACTGGTTGCTTGCGTTAAATCGATGTCTGTTTTAGATTATATAACTTCTATTTTAGGTGCTGGTTGTAATGGATATACTATTGATAAGGGTGTTTTATCAGCAGCAACCTTTGGTGTACCTCAAAAGCGTATGCGCTATGTTATTTTAGGTGTAAAAAAAGGAATTGCAGATAATATTGAATTGCCAAAAGGAACAGTGAAAGAGGATCAATTCAAAACTGTCCATGATGCAATATGGGATTTAGAGAACATTAATGTAACAACCAAGGTTGCTGATGGAATGAAAGGCGTTGCTATAACAAAAGCTCCTAAAGGGATTTCTTCATTAGGTTTAGCATTGAGAGACTCAAATATATTATTTAATCATATATCTACAGAAACAACGGAAATAGCACTTAAAAGGTTTATGGCAATTAAGCAAGGGCAAAATTTTCATAATCTCCCCGATTATTTAAAAGAAAGTTATTCTGACTCGAAAAGGACACAAAATACAATATATTTACGGCTGATATATAATCAACCTTCCGGTACAGTGGTAAATGTTCGCAAATCCATGTGGATTCATCCTACACTTCATCGAGCTTTGAGCATTCGTGAAGCTGCTCGTTTGCAGACCTTTCCGGATAGTTTTGTTTTTTGTGGCAATAAGGATTCACAATATCAGCAAGTTGGAAATGCTGTACCGCCAATGTTGGCAAGAGTTATTGGTGAGTGTTTATGTGGATATTTAGACAAAGAGAGTGCTGAAATACCTTTCTCTGCCTTGACTTCATAAAATGTAAATATTTTGAGATTTTTTTATCCCTAACTTGACAGGAGAGTATGTGAGTAGGATTGAGAAGAAGGCGGTGGAGAAGCTGCGGGTGGGGATGGAGTGTTTGGGATAGGTAAGCACTTGGTTAAAAACCATGGATAGATATGGGTTGCAAAAATATGTACTCTGTTCTGATATTTTTGCAAAATGCTGCTTGTTAAATATAGAGAAATTGCATATAAAACAGGTGTAGCTTTCGGGTTACACCTATTTTGGTATTTTGTGGACTTATTTATAGAGCAAAATGCCGCGCTATGGTTCCCCGGGATCTAGAAAAAACTGAAAAAAATTGTGCCAACCTCTATTCAAAAACGAGATTATCGTGTATAATATAGAAGTTGGCAATATTTGGAGACGTAGCGAAGCGGCCGTAACGCGGCGCACTCGAAATGCGTTTGTCGGTTCATCCCGGCACGAGGGTTCGAATCCCTCCGTCTCCGTTTTATGAAAACCCCTGGAAATATCGGATTTATGCGATAAATGCGGTATTTCCGGGGGTTTTTTGATTGGCTTCCTTTTCCTCAGCGTCTCACGCCATAAGATCCAGCCCGCCCAGATCGATTCCACCCAGATCACCAGATACCATGGCGCCGTCCATTCCGGTGAGGGCGGAGACGTCCGGGGAGGGGGAGGCGGCGCTTAGCATGGAAGAGACGGTTTCATTGACCGAATCTTTTCCGTCCTGGGACAGTTCTTTCAGGGCGTACTCTTTCTCTTCCCGGCGGCGTTTCTTCCGCCTGGCTTCCAACTCCTGGCGGATCTGTTTTTCTTTTTCAAGCTCGGCTTTTTTCGCGGCTTTTTCGGCCTGGTCTTCCATGCGCTGTTCCTTGGCTAAGTGCTTTAACTTTTTCTGGATGCGCTTGATCAGTTTTTCCATGCGTTTGATCTGCTGGGCGTATTTTTTCGCGTCCTTGCCCTCGCTGGCAATGGCTCCCATCTTTAAGTCAGCCAGGGCCCGCATGGCTTTGGAGAAGACCTGCTGGACATCCATCAGGGTTTCCGACCTGGCCAGCATAGCCGCAAGCTCTCCAACGGAATTGCTCGGTCCAGAAGATTTCACCTTAAAGGAAGAGTCGGCATCCGAGCCGGAACGGGAGGCGGGTGCCATGGAAGTTTCCAGGATATCCGTATCCATGGCTTCGCGGGGGTCCTGGACAGAATCTGTATGGGCATCCGCTTTGGGGGGTTGACTGGTTTGAGAAGAGGATAAGGCAGCGTGAGCCTGCCAGTTTCTTGCGGTAACTTTCATGATAAACCTCCTTTTCCTTTTATCATCATATATAGAATATATCGGCTGATATGGGGAAAAGAAAATAAAAACAGGTGAAAATGTGAAAATTTTGTGAACCGGGAATTGAGAAATGCTGCCTTTGATGGTATACTGAACAAAGATCTGATGGTTGGAGGACATACAGGATGTTGTTTGGAAAAAATCGGAGAGAAGAGGAATGGAAGCAGGCGGTGAAAAGCCTGGGGACGATGTTAGAGGAACTAAAAGGAGATATCAGCCGGATCATGGGGCAGAACCAGGACAGAGCCGGGGATATGGGATCATGGCTGGATTCGGCCCGGGAGGCGGCAGGGCGGATAGATAAGCTGGAGGAGAGGCAGAAGGAGATGGAGCGCCAGATACGCCGCCAGTCCGACTCTTTTGAGGATCTGCTGGAGGAGATCCAAAAAGAGGACGATCAGGAAAAGGAGCGCAGAGAGGAAAGACGGGAGCATATCCAGAAGGAGCAGGCCCTTACTGCCCTGCTTATGTGCTGCAGAGAGCAGATGGATCTTGTGGAAAAGCAGATCCAAAAAGACGATTCTATGGAAGGAGAGAAACTGGCCGCGTGGCGGCGGCAGTTTGACGCCATGGCCAGGGAGAGGCAGCGGCTTATGCGGCCCTGCGGCATGGAGGAGACGGGGCAGGAAGGAGAGGCGGTGGATCATGAGATCCACGAAGTGATCTCCGTGGAAGAGACGGAGGATACGGGGAAAGCGGGGACTGTGGCCCAGGTGTATTCCCGGGGGTTTCTCCAGGGAGGCCATGTGATAAAGAAGGCCCGGGTGGCGGCTTACAGACAGGCCGGCAGCTGGGAAAGTAACGGAATATAAAAGATCAAGAAGCGGAGAAGCAAAGCTATGGGAGAGATAAAGAACGAAAAAAGCAGGACGATCATCGGCATCGATCTTGGAACGGCAACTACGGAGGCAGCCATTTACAGACACGGAAAGCCGGAGATGATACCAAGCTTTAATGGCAGCGTGGTGACGCCCTCAGCCGTGGGCGTGGACGAGTCCGGCAATCTGGTCATCGGGGAGAAGGCGAAAGCCCAGTTTATCATGGCTCCGGAGAGAACGGTCATTGAGGTAAAGCGGAAGCTGGGGACAGGGGAAAAGATATCCATGGGGCGTCAGACATTTTCGCCGGTGGAATTGTCCGCCATGCTTTTGGAGTATGTGAAGCGCTATGCCTCCCAGTATCTGGATGAGGATATTGACCGGGCGGTGATATCGGTTCCCGCTTATTTTGACGATATTCAGCGCCAGGCTGTGGTCGAGGCGGGAAAGAGGGCCGGCTTTGAGGTGGAGCGGATCATCAATGAGCCTACGGCGGCTGCCTTAAGCTATGGCATTGACCACCTGGAGGAGGAGAGCTATATCCTGATCTACGATCTGGGAGGCGGAACCTTTGACGTGACCCTTCTGGAGTTGTTTGACGGGGTGCTGGAGGTAAAGGCCAGCAGCGGCGATAACAGGCTGGGGGGAAAGGATTTTGACGAGCGGCTTATGGGCTGGCTTCGGAAGCGGTTTGAGGAGAAAAACGGCGTGAGCCTGGATGGCGACGTACATTCCATGGCCAGACTGAAAGAGCAGGCGGAGGCGTGCAAAGTGGCGTTGAGCAGCCAGGAGGAGGCGGCAGTGAGCATTCCGTTTTTGGCGGAGAAAGGCGGGGTGCCCCTGGCTTTGGAAGAGACGGTGACCAGATCTTTGTTTGAGGAGCTGATAAAGGATTTGGTCAGCAGGACCCATGATCCCATCCAGGTGGTGTTAGAGGACGGTAAGATCGGGAAAGAAGATCTGGATCTGATCCTGCTTGTGGGAGGCTCTACCAGGGTTCCCCTGGTGGCCAGGGATATCGAAGAATTTTTGGGCATGGAGCCAAAGGGGGAGATCGATCCGGACTACAGCGTGGCCATGGGGGCAGCTATCCAGGCCGGGATTATTGCCGGAGAGATCGACTCGGACACCGGCATCATCATGACAGATGTAAACCCCTACACCCTTGGAATCCGGACCATTGATGACCATAGCGATGACTTTATGAGCGTGATCATACCCAGAAATGTGACTATCCCCGTGACCAGGCACCAGGTTTACTATACGGTGGTTCCCGGGCAGAGCGCGGCAGGGATCGAGATCTATCAGGGAGAATCCAGGACCGCCTCCAGAAATCACCTGCTGGGGAAATTTACCATAGACGGCATCCCTGCGGCCCCGGCGGGGGCGGAGTCTGTTGACGTGGCCTTTTCCTACAATCAAAACGGCATGCTGTCCGTCACCGCCACCCTTATGAGCACCGGCAAGGAGATGGCTGTGTCCATTGACATGATGGCAGCGGTGCGGGAAGAGCGGGTGGATGTGAGTCAGTGGAAGACTTCCGCCTTTGCGGGGGATTACCGAGGCGTGGTGCGGCGGGCCGAGAAAGCCTTAAAAGAGCTGGAACGGGAGGTGGGAGAGGATTCCCGGGACATGGCCAGAGAGCTTGAGGAGCTGATCTATCAGCTGAAAAAGGCTGTCATGGAGGAAGACCTGGATCAGGCTGATCGTCTGGAAGAGGAGATCAGGGATCTTATGGAGGAGATATAGATGGATTATTACGAGGTACTGGGGGTGGACCGGGACGCGGATCAGAAGGCCATAAAAAAGGCGTATTTCAGGCTGGTGCGCCAGTATTCGCCGGAGAAAGACCCGGAGCGGTTTCAGCAGATTCGGGAGGCGTATGAGAACCTGACGGCAGCGGAGGGCGGCCAGGAGAAGGAAGGCCTGATGCTGCAGTTCCCAGCGGATCCTATGGGCGACTGGATGCGGGAAGAGATCGTGACGCTGATGAGGTATCGGGACTATAAGGGAGCCATGAAGGTTGCCGAGAGAGGTATTGATCACTACGGGGAGATGGAAGGGTTCCTCTATTTTCTGGCCATATGTCAGATCCGGGCAGGCAATACGGGAAAGGCGGCTAAGAATTTCGAGAGGCTGATCCAGCTGTTTCCTGAAAAGAGTGTGTACAAAAGGCGGCTTGCCATGGCCTACTATGAGCGGGGCTATGGGAAGAAAGCTTATGAGGCCTTCGGGAAAGCTTATGAGGAGGGCTGCAAGGACTATGATTTCCTGAATATGTACGCCATGTGCTGCAGAGACAGAGGGAAGAGCGCCCAGGGTGTCGCGATCCTTAAGGAGGCCACGAGACTTTTGGAAAAGACGCCGGGATGGGATCTCTACGAGCTTTTGGACAACTTTGGGGGGATTCTTCTCATGGCGGCCGCGGGGGACGACAAGGGATTTGCGGAGGCAGCCGAGAGTTTTGAGCGGTTCCTTACGAAGAACCAGGCTGGTCTGAGAGAGTATACGGAAGATGTGCTGCAGGTCTTTGCTGCCCTTATCTGGCAATGTAAGCCCCAGTCCAAATTTCAGATAACGATGGACCTGGTCCAAAGGGCGGAGGCGATTCTGGCCCCGGAGAAAGGCAGAGAGAGGGACGCGTTTCGGGAAGATTGGAAACTTCTTAAGCAGGAGATCGAGTATCGGCGTCTGGAGGGGGATCCTCGCCTGACAGATGTGATGGCGGAGGCTTATGAGGCTTTTGTGAAAAGCCACAAGGATAGTTCTATTGCCCGGTACATACTAAGGGACACCCAGCTGTGCGTCCTGGAAGAGTGGCCGAAGATAAAGGCGCAGTTTGAGATCGTGAAAAAGGAGTATCCTATTTTCTGGGAGAAGCTGAAAGATTTTGCCTACACGCTGGAGCATACCCAGGACTTAGAGCGGCTGCGGCAACAGTATCAGAAGGACTATGACAGGCGGGAGAAATTTATTTCAGGAGGGTATTATTATGAAAGGTATCCCCACAGGCGTCAGGTCCAGATGGCGGTGCAGTGGAGCGGCGAGGACGGGACTTACACCAGATCTCAGCCTAAGGTGGGGAGAAATGATCCGTGTCCCTGCGGCAGCGGGAAGAAGTATAAGAACTGCTGCGGGAGAAAATAGTGACAGAAAAGGGGCAGCTTAGGGAAAAGCTGCCCCATAATTTTACCAGCTGGAATCGTGTTTCAGGCGGAACGAGCTGACCAGCTGCTTAAACAGATTCGCCTGGGAAGACAGCTGCTGACTGGCGGCGGCGCTCTCTTCACTGGTGGCAGAGTTGGTCTGAACCACGGAAGAGATCTGATCAATGCCCTCGGTGACCTGGGAGATGGCTGCGGTCTGGCTCTCAATAGCCTCCACCACAATGGACATCCTCTCGGTCACGCCGCCGGCGTTTTCGCTGGTAAGGGCCAGGGACTGGGTGACTTTGGCCACCACGTCGTTGCCGTCATTGACAGCGGTGATAGAATTCTCGATCAGATCTTTGGTGGCTTTGGCGGCCTCCTCGGATTTATTGGCCAGATTGCGCACTTCGTCGGCCACTACGGCAAAGCCTTTGCCGCTGGACCCGGCCCGGGCAGCTTCCACGGCGGCGTTCAGAGCCAGGATATTGGTCTGGAACGCAATATTCTCGATGGTGGCGATGATCTTGGAGATCTGCTCAGAGGAGTTGGAGATCTTCCCCATAGCCGTGTTCAGCTGGCTGACATATTCCATGCTGATGTTCAGCTGGGCGCCTGCCCGATCTACATACTGTCCGGCCTCCCTGGTAGCCTGGGAAGTCTTCCGGGCATTTTGGGCGATGTTGTTAACCGTCTCTGACAGCTGTGCCACAGAGCTGGCCTGTTCAGTGGCTCCCTGTGCCAGGGACTGGGCGCTGCCAGACACCTGGTCAGAGCCGGAGGCTACCTGGTCGGCGCTCATTTTGATCTGGCTCATGGTGTTATTGAGCTTAGCCTCAATGCCGTTGAGGGAACGCATGATGGACGCAAAGTCGCCTACGTACTCCTGCCGGACGCTGTTGGTCAGGTCGCCGCCTGCGATGGAGTCCAGAATGCTGGAGATTTCGCCTATGTAGGACCGAAGCCGGCGGATCGTCTCACAAAAAATCCGGGCCAAATCGCCGATCTCGTCATTGGAATGGACTGAGATGGTGATTTCCCGGCCATCGCTAAGACCCAGATCGCCTTTACCCAGCTGCCCGGCGATCTGGGTGATCTGGGCCAGAGGGGCGGACAGGGTCTTCTTCAGATACGGAGTTATGATCATGATCCCCACAAGGATGACGCCTATACTCACCAGAGCGGATAGGATGATGGTCATAAAAATCTGCCGGGTGGCCTGGGCGCTGGAAATACCGGCGAAGAGCAGGCCGTTGACTTTACCGTCGGCGTCCCTGGTGGGAACGTAGGAGCACAGATATTTTTCATCTAAGATGGTTGCCGTGCCGATATAGGGTTTTCCCTGCTGCAGTATGATGGATGACAGGTCCGATGACAGTTTGGTGCCCACTGCCCGCCGGCCGTTTTGGATTACTGTGGTGTAGGCCCGTGTATCGCCCTCAAAAATAGTAAATTCACAGCCCATGCGGCTTTTTAGGTCGTCTAACAGTTGATTGATATCCGCGTCTTCACTGGTTTGACTGAGGGTATAGGCCAGCATGCTGGTGCCGTTGGTGCATTGAGCCTCAAGCATGTGGGTGGCTAAGCTGCGAAACATCATGATACATATGGCCACTGCGAAAAAAACAGAGACCATTTGCATGATAACCACCATAGTGCCTACTTTCTTGCCGATGCGTCTGTACTTTTTACTGTTGGGTTGCTGAATCTTTTCCATTTTTCGTTTCTCCATTCATGTTGATGATAAAATTTTGCATGAAAGCCCTTTCATTATAATGGAGAATGGGATTTTTTTCAAGGTTCTATTTGCGGCAGAAATTTTTGAAACTTCGGCCGGTACGGAACGTTTTTTTGTGAAAAAAGGATGGACATCCTCCAAACTTACGAGTAAGATAATTAGGAAGGAAAATCTGACAGAAAGAATGGTGATATTTTATTATGAAGCGGGAGATCCGAATCGCGAAAAATGTTGACATGATCCAGGGGCCGATTTTTAAGTCCCTGGTATTATTTGCGCTGCCCCTTCTTGGATCCAATATTTTTCAGCAGCTTTACAACACAGTGGATACCATGATCGTGGGCAATTATCTGGGGGACGCGTCCCTTGCGGCCATCGGCGTCTGCACGCCTATTTACGAGCTTTTGGTGGGATTTGCCCTTGGCATTGGCAACGGGCTGGCCATTGTGACAGCCAGAAGCTTTGGGGCCGGCAATGAGGAGGAGTTAAAAAAGTCCGTGGCAGCGTCTATGGTCATCGGCCTGGTTTCTTCCCTGGCCATCACCCTGATCGGCCAGCTGTGCCTGAATCCTCTTTTAAGGCTTTTGAACACGCCTGGGGAGATCATTGACCAGGCATACGGCTACATATCCACAGTGACCATGTTTGTGCTGGTGATGTTCGCCTACAATCTCTGCGCCGGATTTCTGCGCTCCATCGGCAACAGCTTTATGCCCCTGATGTTTCTGATCCTGTCGTCCTGCATCAATATTGTGCTGGATATCCTGTTTATCACCAGGCTGAACATGGGGGTAAAGGGGGCTGCCGTGGCCACGGTCATATCCCAGGGGATTTCCGTGGTTCTGTGCATGGTATATATTTTTAAGAAGACAAAAATGCTGGTGCCAAAGCGAAGGCATTTTCAGACGGATCGGGCCATGTACAGGGAACTTTTGGGGCAGGGATTTTCTATGGGATTTATGAGCAGCATCGTGTCCGCGGGATCGGTGATCCTTCAGTACGGCATCAACGGCCTGGGATATCTGGTGATCGCGGCCCACACGGCTGCCAGAAAGCTTTACATGTTTACCAGCATGCCGGTGATCACTATGGGAATGGCGTTTTCCACCTTTGTGTCCCAGAACCGGGGAGCGGATAAGGGGGACAGGATCCGCCGGGGCCTTCGGTATGTGGCTGTCTATGACGTTGTTGTAACTATTGTAGTGGTTGTGCTGATGCTCTTTTGCGCCTCTGACCTGGTGCGGTGGATCTCCGGCTCTACGGAGCCGGCGGTTCTGGACAACGGGACCAGGTATCTTCTGATCGTGTCGCCCTTTTACGTGGTCCTGGGCGTGCTTATCGCCACCAGATGCGCCCTCCAGGGCCTGGGGCAGAAGCTTCTGCCGCTGGTGTCCAGCGTTATCGAGTTTTTTGGGAAGATCCTGTTTGTGGCAGCGTTTATCCCCAGGTTCCAGTACATGGCAGTGATCTTCTGCGAGCCGGTGATCTGGTGCGTCATGACGGCGCAGCTGCTGTACACGTTTTATCATGACAGTTATATCCGGTCTTTTAGGAAGGCCGGGGCGTAGGAAGGGGCAGCGACGGGACCAGGCGGAGGTGTTTTGGGGCAGCGACGGCACGAGGACATGGAGAGATAGAAAGGAAGCGTTAAGATGGAAATGGAACAGAGCAGGGAAAAGACAGGTCTGGTGCTGGAAGGCGGCGGGATGCGGGGGATCTACACCGCAGGGGTTCTGGATGTGTTTCTGGAACACCATATCTGTGTTGACGGAGTTATCGGGGTGTCCGCAGGGGCTATCCACGGCTGTTCGTTTGTGGCAGGGCAGACGGGGCGCAGCATCCGCTATTACAAAACGTATTGTAAGGACAAACGGTTTATGAGCTTTTACAATTTTCTGAGGACCGGGGATATGGTGGATGAGCAGTTCTGTTACCATGAGCTGCCGGAGGTTCTGGACCCTTACGATTATGAGGCGTTTGAGAGGTCCGGCATCAAGTATTATGTGGCCTGCAGCAATGTGGATACCGGAAAGGCAGAGTATTTTCAGATCACGGACATGAAAAAGCAGATCGATCTTCTCCGGGCGTCGGCGTCCCTTCCCTATGTGTCCAGGATGGTGGAGTATGAGGGAAAACGGCTGTTAGACGGCGGGTGTACGGACAGTATTCCCGTAAATGCTTTTATGAAAATGGAGTATGGAAAAAACGTGGTGGTCATGACCCGGCCGAGAAATTACGTCAAGGAGCCGGAGCTTGGAGGATTGGCCGGGGTTTACTACCGAAAGTACCCCAAATTTGCCAAAGCCCTGAAAAACCGCCACAAAACGTACAACAATACGAAAAAGCTGATCCGCAGGCTGGAGGAGGAGAACCGGGTCTTTGTCATAAGCCCGGGGGAGGAGCTGGCTATGGGGCGCGTCTGCCGGGACCCGGAAAGGATCCAGATGGTCTATGATATGGGGCGGCAGGACGCTGTCAGGCAGCTGGGGAATCTGGAGGTGTTTCTTGCGGGGCGCGGGTGACAGGACATCTTTGTGAGGACCGGATTTTTGAAAAAACAGATAAACAAAAAAGGTTTCGTACCCTGCCGGGACGAAACCTTTTTATGCATGGACCTGCGCGGATGAAGGGCACGGCGCGCAGACAGGGGGAGCGTTCACTCCCCTGCCGGGTTTTTATAAGGTGATCAGCTCATAGTCTCTGGAGCCAAAGCCCAGTTTGGCCGCTGCCTCCACGGTGTGGACGCCGTTTCTGGATTCAATCCGCTCGATTAAATGGGACTTGCCCGGATCGTCGCTGGCGTACACCAGATCAAGACAGGCCTGATCCAGGGCGATGGGGTCAAGAGAGGACAGGATACCGATGTCGCCGATCTTCGGGTCCTCGGCCACTGCGCAGCAGTCGCAGTCCACGGACATATTGCGCATGATGTTGACAAAGGCCATCTTTCCGTCAAAATATTTTACGATGGATGACGCCGCGTCAGCCATGGATTCCAGGAAGGAGTCGTGGTCCGAATTCCAGAAATCCTCCGGCACTCCTACGCCGTGGATGTAAGCTTTGCCGTGGGAGGAGGCGATGCCGATGGAGATATTTTTTAAGGCGCCGCCGAACCCGCCCATGGGATGGCCTTTAAAGTGGGACAGAACCAGCATGGAGTCATAGTTGGACAGATGGCTTCCCACATAGTTTTTCTGGATCTTGTTTCCGCCGTCTATGGCCAGTTCCAGCTCGCCCTCCTCATCCATGATATCCACCGGGGCGATATCCGTCCAGCCGTGGAGCTTCATGGTCTCCCAGTGGGCCTTGGTGGTATCCCGCTTTCCCTCATAGGCGGTGTTGCACTCCACGATGGTGCCGTTTACCAGGTCGATCACAGGTTTTAAAAACGGCGGGCGGATGAAGTTCTGGTTGCCCACCTCTCCGGAGTGGAGCTTTACAGCTACCTTGCCGGGCAGCGTAACGCCCAGGGCCTCATACAGCTGGATTACGGCGTCGCTGGTCAGTGTTTTTGTGAAATAAACTTTTGATTTTGCCATACTCGTAGTCTCCTGTTCTTTAAGTTTTCCCCAAAGATATGGGGGTGGTGTCATATCTATCAGTATATAATATGAAGTTAGGTTTAGGTCAAGAGTGAATGGGGAAGTTTTGTAAAGTTTTTCCGGGGGAAGTTAATGACTTGCGTATCATGAAACTGGATAGAATGGGAGTTTAATTTTGTCATATAGGTGAATTGTTGAGTGAGCAAAGGGCGGGGGAGTCGTGATGCCAGGGCGGGAAGGGAGGCTGTGTGCCGTTCGGGTTCAGATATGCCAAACATTCCGATGAGC